>URCH01000033.1 GCA_900546275.1 uncultured Mycoplasmatota bacterium | reverse complement strand
CAATAGTAATTTAAGAAATTTTATGTTATAAAATTCTTATAATTATATTAATGATAGGAAAATGAATATTAAATTTTACAAAGGAGGTTAATCTTGAAAAAAACAGTTATAACAATTGCAATTACAGCACTTTTAACAGCAGTATTAATGATAAGTGGATATTTTATCTATACTAAAATAATTAATAAAGACAATAATGCAAATAGTAATATGACAAAAAAGAATGAAAACAATTCTGAAAATGTTGAAAATCAAATACCAAATGACATTAAGAATATTAGTTTAGAAGAATGGAGAAAAGTAATAGCTCTTTTCTATAAAGAGCATTATGGCTATAAACCAGACAACGTAACTTGTACAGAAGTAGGACCCAATATAATATATGTAACAATATATCATAATACAGAATTAGTGGCAGAATACACTCTTGATGCAGAAACAGGAATTGCATCAAGTCCAACAGAAAGAACAGCAAATTTCTTTAAAGGAATATTTTTAGATAACTTATCAACAAAAGCTAATTTTAAAAATAATGAATGTATTGCAATAGGATATATAGAAAAGGGAAAAGAAGCACAAATTAAAGAAAAATACTTTAATTCTGATATTGAATATGAATCTTTAACAACTGTTGTAGAAGGAGATGAATATCAATTTATAGTCATTCCAAAAAGTTTAGATGCCACATTAAGAATTTGGAAATATAATGTATCAGAAAATGGAGAACTATATTCTGAAGAATTATTATTAGAAGCAGTAGGAACACCACTATTAATAAAAACACAATGTACAGAAGTGTTTCCAAGAGTTGGTGTAGAATATGAATTTGGCGATACAAAATTTACAATACCACTAATGATTAGTGGTATGGATGGAAAATTTACAATAACCGATTATAAAAACTTAGTGAAAGACATATCAATATATTAGTTTTTAATTTGAAATTATTATAAAAAGGTGGTGGAAAAGTTATAAAAAAATAGAATATTAAAAGCTATCAAAAAAACTTGTACAAACGTATATTTTAGGAGGAAAAAAATGAATAAAAAAATAATTCTTTCAGTATTAGCAATTTTAATTAGCATATGCTTAATACTAACAGGTTGTGGTAAAAACAAAGAAGATGAAAACAAAGAAATAGCAAAATTAGTTGATGAATATGCTCCTTTTGAATTTACAATTAAATATCCAAAAGATGCAGGATATAAATTCGAAGCAGATTTAGAAAACACACCATATGTAGCAGGTAAACTTATAAACGAAGAAAAAAATGTCAAAATTTCATTTAATTTTTCAAAAACATATGAAAGTTCAATGAAAAAAGAAAAAGAGAATAAGTCTAGCCAAGAAAATTATGCGGAAACAAATTATACTAAATTAGGTGGATATGAGTATTATGATAAATTCAACTATTATGGAGTAAGCTTATTAAACAAAAATGAAGAAGGTAGTTGCTTACAAGTTATAGTCAAAATAAGTAAAAACAAAAATAATGGAGCAAAATTAGATGTAACAGAATTTGCAAAAACAGAAGAATTAAAAAATATCTTAAGTTCTATGACATTAAATGATAAGATAGAAGGTAAAAAAGTTGATGGAATAATATCATCAAACCATAAATTAATAGTAAAAAACCTAGAAAATCCAGACGAAAGCAAGTATTATGTTAATCAATATCCAGATACAAATGGTGTAAAAAGCATATATGCCTTAAAAGAAGTAAATAAATACAAAGGAGAAGGAGCATCTTTCAGACTAACATATTATGGAAATGAAGGAAACTACAAAGATTTAGATACATGTCTTGCATACCAAGAAAAAACATTCAAAATGAAATTTGAAGATTATACATTATTTGGACAAAAAGTTAAAGTAGATGTATCAAGACACGCAATAGGAGAAAGTTCATCACCAGAAAAATACAAAACTTGGATAGCAGGTTATTTTGAAAAAGATGGAAAAGTATATGATTTTCTATATATTCAGTATGTTGGGGTAGATGATAGTCTTGGAGAAAAGTTAGTTAATAATGTATTAAATAACTTTACAACTCAAGATTAATATAATATAAGAATAGAAAGAGAGAAATTAAAAATAAAACAAGCAAATGAAAAGAGAATGGTTTTATGAAAAATAAAACAAAATAT
>URCH01000032.1 GCA_900546275.1 uncultured Mycoplasmatota bacterium | reverse complement strand
TTTTTGCCATTTCTAAACTCGATTTATATCCAAACATAGGTCTTAACAAGTTATTTATCCAATTCTCTATTTGTTGAATAAACTCTTCTGGAATATTTGTTATAACTGTTCCTTTGGGTAATTCTATATTTATATTTTTAAATTCAAAACCATCATATTTTTTAGATAATTTTTTAACTTCCAAAATGTTTTCCATTTTAACTATTCCTCCTCATAAATATAGTTAAATAAGCCCATTACTTCTTCTTTGCTAATGTTAGATATTTTTGCTATGTCAACTATTTGTTCAATCTGCTTTTCTATTATACTAATTTGTTTTTCCCTTATTAATGCTTTGTTTCTTGGTGTCATAAATGTTCCCTTTCCATGAACTGTTTTAATATATGCTTCTTGCTCTAGTTCATCATAGGCTTTTTTACTGTTAAAATACTAATTCTTAAATCTTTTGCTAAATTTCTAATAGATGGCAACATATCATTTTCTTTTAAGTCATTATTGCTTATTGAATTAATTATTTCATTTTTAATTTGTTGATAAATAGGTACATCACTATTATTATTTATAATAAAGTTCAAATTATCACCTCTTGCTCAATGTTATATATAACACCATATAACTATCTTTGCTTTTTTTCAATACATTTATACATTTTTCTATAAAAAAATACCCATTCATGAACTCAACTTTTTTGGTGTAGCTCAATAAATGGGTAATTTTTTAATTATAACTTGTAATTTATCTTTCTACTTGTTTTTCTATTTGTTGTATAATTACATCTCCATCACGCAATGTTTTATATTTAATATTATGCTTATCACAATATTCAACACAACCATCTATTAATTCGGTTTCTTTATGATTTGATTTATAATGTGGAAGAAATATGTAATCAAAATATCCTAACCCGTTCCACATAGTATCAATACCATATGGATTGATATTAGGTTCATCGCACATTTCTAATCCATGCATATCTTTTGCAAGTACACATATACCTGCACTATATCCTGCATACAAATAATTCGGATTATTTTCTATTGTCTTTAAATATTCATCAAAACCACTTAAATACATGGCTTGTCTTAAAGCAAATGTATTTCCTCCAATAACATAGAAAGCATTAAATTCTTTTAATCTATTCAACAATTTTTCTTTATCGTTAAAGTAATCTTTTAATGAAATTATTGTAACATCAAATCCCAAATCTGTTAGTTCTTTTTCATCTGCTTGTATTCCATTTGATTTTCTTTGACTATCTGGATATATATCCCTTGAATTAGGTATTAGACATATTCTATTTCCATGCTCATTTATCCACTTTTTCAATTCATCTATTCTATTTCCAATTTTATACGATGACAAATACAATTTCATATTATTCCTCCCTATAACTTACTATTTTTTAACTAATTACTAAATTGTAATTTCTCGCTATCATTAACATGACTCTTTCTCAACTTTATTCAAATAGAAATTATATATTTTATTGTTTGCTATATTCATAAGTTTAGCTAATATTATGCTTAATCCAATTACTAGAATAGCATATAAATAATCAACTCTACAATAAAAGCGAGGATTTCTCAATAAATACATAACTAATCCATGATATAAATAAATTTCAAAAGATATATTTCCCAAAAAAGTAAATACCTTATCATTCAATCTCATTTTTTCTAATATAGTAAACAATACAAAAAGTAATGCTATACAAATAATATTCATATTTATAACAGGAATAGGCTCTCTCATTATATCGTCTGCTAGATCTGTATCGTTTATTATATCCATAATGGCATATCCACTTGTGAAGAATTGAATCCCTATTATTGCAAATAATATAATTGAAAGCATAATTGCATATCTAATTATTTTATTTTTGTCTTTTAATGTTATTGCATATTTTTCTTTATAACTTGCCCAATATATACCTATAAAAAATGCAAAACAAGAATTAACCCACCAATTATTAAAGCCTAAAATATTATTAACAACTATGCAATATAAAATAGTTCCACCAAATACTGCAATATTTATCATTTTTTTCTTTTTTAGAAACTTGGCTGATAAATAAAAAACTACATATAAACTAATAATTGCTAACATATACCACGAAAATCTTACAACTGGCTCTCCTTCAACTAAAGAATTAAAAATTTTTCTAGGTGTTAATTGTCCAGTTAATAGATATACTAAAATAGTAAATATAATTGCTATTATATATGGTATAACTATTTTCATTATTCTTTTATTCAAAAAGTCTTTTAGATAATTTTCTTTTTTTAGATAGCTTGTCATTAGTCCATGTCCTGAATAAAAGAAAAATGCTGAAACTGCAATAACTCCTACTATTGTAAATACTTTAAGTAGAATTGTGTCTTTTATATAAATAGACAAGTGGTGTATTATTATCAATAATGCCAATAGTCCCTTTATTTTATTACTATTGTATTTATCCAATACATCATTATTTGCATTAAAAATAGATTTTCTTTTTATTATTAGGCATATAATTCCTATTAAAAATATTATATCTACTATGTTAATATTAAATATTGCTACATCATTGGGTAATGGATAAATACTGTCTGATTTTATTGTTGGTAACATATACTTTGTTCTCCTATTACTACTAATAAATACATATTAAAGTAAGCGATAACTTACTAATTCTTGTTACGATTATATAATAAAAGGTAGATAAT
>URCH01000031.1 GCA_900546275.1 uncultured Mycoplasmatota bacterium | reverse complement strand
ACAGGCGGTTTTGGAGACCGATGTGCTACCATTAACACTATACCCCTATAAATAGTACTTTTTAATATTAGCATAAAAGCAAAAAAAAAGCAATGATTTTATAAAAAAAATTTTCTTCAATTAGGGACAGCCTTTAAGGTAGTTTATTTCAATTAGAATATTTGTGTAGGGGCGATTTTAATCGCCCATTATACTTAGTAACACCAAAAAGTTATAAGTCAGACTTAAAAATGATTGCAGATTAATAAAAAAAATGTTATTATAGATTTAATAATGATAGGAGGGATACCAATGATAGTAGATAATAAAGGAAAGATTTTTGAAGATAGAAGAAAAAGTAATAAAAATGTCGAAAAAGATAGAAGAAAAGAAATTCAGATTGAAAAGAACAAAGTTAATTTAAAAAAGAAAAAATAAGATTAACAAAAAAGGCTGTAGGCAAAAAGTGAAGTGCACCCCAAATGTTAGACAAAATCTAACGTTTGGAGGTGTATTTTTTATGAGTAAATATTCAGATGAATTTAAATTAAAAGTAGTACAATATTACTTAGATGGACATCACAGTTATTCCGAAACTGAAGAATATTTTAACATTCCTAAAAATTCAAGGATAAAGATATGGGTACAAAAGTATCAAGAACATGGTGTTGAAGGTTTGATTAAACAACAAAAGTCTTCATATAGTGGTAACTTTAAACAGAATGTGGTAGAATATATGCATAATAACCATTTATCAGCTACAGAAACTGCTAATCATTTTAAATTAGGAGGTGGATCTGTTGTATTGAGATGGGAACGTATATATTATGAGGAAGGACCTCAAGCTCTCTATGAAGAACGACGAGGACGAAGAAAAAATATGAGTTCTAAGCCAAGAAAGAAGAAATTATCTAAAGAAGTAGAAGAAGATTTAATTGCTGAAAATCAAAGATTAAGGATGGAAAATGAATACTTAAAAAAATTAAATGCCTTAGTTCAGGAAAGAATCAAGCGAGAGAACAAGAAAAAGTAATAGTCGTTACAGAATTAAGGCAGAAATATAAGTTAACGGCTCTATTGAAATTGGCAGAAATGCCTAGAAGTACATATTACTACTATCTTAAACACTTAACAAAAGAAGATAAATATAAAGAAATTAAAGAGCAAATAACAGCTATTTATCACGAAAACAAAGGTAGATATGGATATAGAAGAATAGCTATGGAGCTTCATAATAGGGGTTATGTAATTAATCATAAAACTGTTTTAAAACTTATGAAACAATTAGGATTACAATGTTTTGTAAGACTAAGAAAATATAAATCATATAAAGGTGAAGTTGGGAAAATATTTGATAATCTTCTAAAGCGTAATTTTAAAGCAGATAAACCAAATCAAAAATGGGTTACAGACGTGACAGAATTTTCTCTTTTCGGAACTAAATTGTATTTATCCCCAATTATTGATTTGTTCAACGGTGAGGTTGTAAGTTACAATATATCTGAAAGACCTGTTTTTCATCAAGTTGTAGATATGCTTGAAAAAGCATTTGCTAAAATACCAGATAATACAAATTTAATATTACATTCAGACCAAGGGTGGCAATATCAAATGAAGCAATATCAATGTATTTTACAGAAAAAAGGAATTAGACAAAGTATGTCTAGGAAAGGTAATTGCTTAGATAATTCGTGTGCAGAAAATTTCTTTGGTTTATTAAAATCAGAACTATTGTATTTACAAGAGTTTGAATCAATAGAACACTTTAAGAAAGAATTAATTGAATATATAGATTATTACAATAATAAAAGGATTAAGGGTAAATTAAAAGGAATGAGCCCTGTGAATTACAGAATTCATTCCTTAAGAGTTGCCTAATATAAACTTAATCAAAAAGTGTCTAACTTTTTGGGTTCAGTTCATTTTTTTATTCTAGTTATTTTTTATACTTTTTCTGATTTTTTAATAATATAAATTAAATATTCCTATCTTTTATTTTTAATGCATATTCATATGCATTAATATAATCTTCTTTTTTTATATAATTTCCAATTGTATTTATATAACTGTTGTCTTCTCTAACAAAGTTTGCATTCTTCATTATATTTATAGCTCCTGTATTTTTTATTAAATTTACCATTTCATCATATGAAATTCTATACTCATCATCCTTTTGAAATGTTCTTAGAATATATTTTATTAATATTGTTGAATATGTGGTATAAATTGTAGTAAATATATCTTCAGCAATATTTTTTTTGCTTAGTAAATCTTCTAAAAAATCTATTACCTTCAACGTATCATAATAATTTCTAACTAGGTTTTTACGCGCTCTTGTACTACTCTCGCCATATCTTACATAATGATAACATTTAAAGTCAAATAAATATATTTGTTTAATATTCATATATAATTCTAGACAAAATATTAAATCTTCCATCATTCTAATATCTGTTCTAAATTCAAGTTTATTTTTTATTGTTTCTGTTTTTGCAAATAGTAAACATACATATGTAGGGAGCTTGTCTTCAAAAATATTTAATAAAAGTTTATTATTTATTTCACTCTTATCTAGTATTTTATTTGATAAGTCTAATAAATCATTATTTGATTTAATTATATTTCCTTTTTCGTCTTCTTTTATGAAATTACAACGTAATAATTCTACATTTGTTTCTTCCATTTTTTTTATAATTTTTTCATACATATTATGTTCTATATAATCATCTGCATCAAGAAATGTTATATATCTTCCCGTTGCTCCTTTTATTCCTACATTTCTAGCATTTCCCACTCCATTATTTTCAATATCTA
>URCH01000030.1 GCA_900546275.1 uncultured Mycoplasmatota bacterium | reverse complement strand
ATGGGACATCAGATATTAAACAATATTTCTCCTAACAACTTTTTTTCAAAAAATCTCATTACAAAATTAACTACTGTTTGTCCTTCAACAACTACTGCCGCAATTACAACATATTACTCTGGAAAACCCCCAATAGAAACTGGTTGGATTGCAATGTCCCAATATTTTAAAGAATATGGCAGAGCAATAGAAATGTTGAGAAAAACTGACTCATATACATACGAACCACTTAAAGATTATAATAAAGATATTTATGATTTAATAAAATATACTCCTATCTACAAACAAATAGAAGAGGCTTCACCAAAAGTAAAAGCCTACGAGATACTTCCAAATTTTTGTGAGCCTCATAGCAAGAGAAGTATTAACGCCGATGATATTGAAACTTTATGTGAGTCTATCAAATCCATATGTACAAATAAAGATAATAATTTTATATTAGCTTATAATAATAATCCATAAATTTGGTTGTAGTTCTAATGAAGTAAAAAAATTTATTTTAAATGCCGAAAAAAATATTGAAAAATTATGCTATGAATTAAAAAATACAAATACATTATTAATTATATCCTCAGACCATGGACATAAAGATATTGAAAAAGTTTACAAAATAATAGATATTAAAGAAATTCAAGATTGCATTATAATGCCACCAAGTTTGGAATCAAGAGTTGTAACATTTTGGGTAAAAGAAGATAAAAAACAAAAATTCGAAGAATATTTTGAAAATAACCTAAAAAATGAATTTATACTATTTACTAAAGATCAGTTTTTAGAAAAGAACTTACTTGGATTTGGAGATAAACATAAGAAAATAGATGATTTTTTGGGTAATTATATAGCTATTTCAATTGGAAATTCTATTTTAAAACTTGGTACAGAAATATCAAAAAATATACCTGAAAAAAAATCTACACATTGTGGTTTTACAAGAGATGAAATGGAAGTACCTTTAATAATAAAAAAATTATAAAATGAAAGAGTCAATTTTCTCATATGAAAAAATTGACTCTTATGTCGTCGTGTCGTTTGGATTCTTATCATTAAATAAACTTCTCCTAAATAAACTTCTCCGTTGCTTTCTTAATGCTTGTATTGAGTTTGCCATAATTATTCTTGACAAAACTCAAAAAGTCATTTCCTGTTTTTTCTACATTGTCCCAAAATGGATATTTTCTCCAGTTCCATAATTCCCCGTTGATATTATGCTCCATGGCAATCAACTGCCTTACATATTGTCTTGGGATATACAAATCTGGGTTATAGGAAATATACCATTTTCTGTCATAATCCATAATTAGCAGATATGAATTTTCCTTAAATTTAGGCAAATCCTCAAAGCTAATAGGATGAACTGGAATACCTGTTGCATTAGTAGTCTCTAAAACATTAAGTGTACTAGGACACGCATGAATATGTGCATGTACAATAGATGTTTTAGGCTTGCCTTTACCATCCAATCCAGAACCATTCTCCCATACTAAGACATCCTTTTTGTAGATACTACTAAGAATGAACTTAATATCGTTGATTACCTCAAGCATTTCCAATCTCTGTTCCAAGTCCAGTTCAGCGCAAGACATAACATGGGGCTTTGGCAAAATCATAATATATCCGTCCAGAAAAGCACCACTTCCAGGAATAACAAGAAAATTCTTACTTTCATACAGGCTTGCCTGCTCATGCACAGGTTTACCAGCAAGAAGTTTACAAAACAGACAATCGGACTTCAATGCACTTTTAGTAGATGCATTTGATGCATGGTCACCAATATCAATGTCATGTTCTTCTGCAATCTCCATAAACTGTCGTACAATGTTGCCTTTCACATTAATAATGTTTTTCACACCAAAAATCATCATGTCGGAATCAGTTGCATGTACATCTACAACATCTTCATTCTTAAGAGAATACGAAATGTCTTCAGCCCTACATACAACATTTTTGTTGTTTTTGAATACTTCTGACATTGCATCTGGAGTAACCATATCGGAAAGCACAGTTACAGCCTTAAAACCCATAAGACCATTCAGTACTGTCCGTACAGCCGATTCTTTTCCTTTAACAGAAAAGACTTTTCCTGTTGCTTTCATAATGACAATCATCCTTTCTAAATGTGTGCAAGATAATAACCTTGCCTGACGGTGTTATAATACTTATAAGTCATGTTGACTTATAAGTATTATAACACCGTAGATTGATTATGTCAATTTTTTTACAATTAACAAGTTTTTATAAATTGCAATAATAAGTGTCGCACTTTTTTATAAATAATTTATAAAATTTTACGATACAATTTTTGCCATTTCTAAACTTGATTTAAAACCAAACATAGGTCTTAACAAATTATTTATCCAATCTTCTACTTGTTGAATAAATTCTTCTGAAATATCTGTTATGACTGTTCCCTTTGGTATAAATCTTCTGATTAATCTATTTGCATTTTCATTGCTTCCTCGTTCTCCTGATCTATATGGATGCGCATAATATACTTGAACTCGTGGTTCTTTTTTTCTTTTATCATATGACTTTTCTAAAGCTTTATAGTCCCTAAATTCTCCACCATTATCAAATGTTATTGTTTTAAATTTATTTTTAAATTCTGCTTTATATTTTCTTTCCAATTTATCAATTGATTTTGCAACATTTACAGCATGTTTACTTGGTATTTTAAATATTATTTCTTCTCTTGTCTTTCGTTCTGTAAACGTTAAGAGTGCTGCTCCTTTTCCATCTTTACCAACAACTAAATCACCTTCCCAATGTCCATATTCACTTCTTTCGTTTGCTTCTTTGGGTCTAAAATCTATACTCTTTTCTGCTGGTAATTTATCACAATGTGTTTTTTCTTTGTTCTTTTCTTTATATTCTTTTTTATAAATCATATCTTTCTCTGTAAGATTTAATATTCTTTTATGAATACAATTTCTAATTGTTTTTGCGCACACTATAACCCCAAATTCTTCTATTTTTCTTTTTATCTCTGCTACTAGTATTTCTGGTGATTTTCTTTCTTTTTTTATCCCATTTTCTATATATTCTACTAATTTATAATTTGCATCTAATTTCAAATTTGGTCCTTTGGCTGTCATATTATATCTATATTTTTTCTCTGATACATCAACACTATATACATATTTTATTTCTAACTGTGTTGTTAGATTTTCTACCATTCCTCTTTTTATTTCTCTTTGTATTGTTCTCGCACTTTTATTTAATAATTTTGCTATCTCTGAACATGCCTTCTTTTCTATGTTATACCATCTTTCTATTTGTGTTTTTTCAACATAATTTAAATGTTGGTATTTCTTTTTTTCTATTTTTTTGTTATAATCTTTTTGACACATATTTTTACAAATCCTTTCAATGTTTTCTTGACAATCACATTGTATCATTTGTAATCTTATGTGTCTATTTTTATTTCAAAGTGCGTCACTTAATTTTACCATTTATAATAAAATCCAAAAAATAATAATAAAAACAGTGTAATTATTTACACTGTTTAGTATTTGT
>URCH01000029.1 GCA_900546275.1 uncultured Mycoplasmatota bacterium | reverse complement strand
AAAAAATAAGATATAAATATTAAATTATTTACATCTTAAAGTATACTTGTAATTTAACGAACTAACCTCTTTACTCTTTCAACATAATCATCTGCATGATTTATGCTAATATCTCCGTGATAATATCCTTGTAATACTTCAAGTTCACTATTTGGTATTAAATGAACAATTTTAGTTGCTGATTTTTTCATAATAGGTCTTTCTTTACTTCCAACTAATACGAGGGTCTTTGCTTTAGTATGCGATAAAGTGTTTTTTACTTCATAATTAGAATTTGATTTCATAAAAGCAATTAAATTATCTTTTGTAATTTTACAAGTATCTTCATAATATAGAGCAAACAAGCTTTTTTTAAGTTTCAAACTTTTAAATTGTAGTTTTGAAAACCACTTTTTACTTATCAAACAATATGATAAATTAAATATTGGCTCTATCATTTTATAGGTAAAGTCCATTGGGATTACCAAAGCACTTTCAATAATAGCACATTCACATATATTAGGATTTTTAGATAATATTTCTAATAAAATTTGTCCGCCTAATGATAACCCTCCAATTAGTTTTACTTTTCCATTATAATTTTTATTTATAAAATTTATTATTTCGAGAGCATTGCTTTCAATAGAAGTAAAATTTGTATCACTTCCTGAATGTCCATCTAATATAGGAATAACTATGTGAAATTCATTTTCAAGCAAGGATATTTCATCTATATAATTCCACCAAGAAAGACCTCCACCGTGTAATAAAATTATAATATCATTATTCTTTGATCCATATTCTTTATATTTCATCTTACACCTCGAAATTACTATTTATCTCTCTCTTTAAATTATATCACAAAAAAAGTAAATCTTATAAAGATCTACTTTATAAATTGTAATTTGTACTAATAATTTTCTTTGTTTATTATACTTAATAAAGAATAAAAAGTCATTAATAAACCACTTGATATAAGTATGCCACCTATAATATCAGTAAACCAATGAACACCTGATATTAATCTTCCAACAACAGTTATTGTAATTATAATAATTGATAAATAATTAATAACTTTTGTTATTTTATTATTAAATAACTTTTAAAATTTCTATAAAATCAAGTACCATTATTTCAAATCCTCCTTTTTAAAATGATGAAAGGTCATAAGAAAACCAACTGCTGATACAAGAATAATAATAGATACAGACAGCAGTGTAGGATAGCCGGTACTCTGAAGTTTACCCTGCACCAAGAAATAGGTGGCTGTCCACGGATACAACGCTCCCCATTCTTGATTTGAAAGTGCGGCATTTCCCATGACAATCACGGCAGAGCCAATCATCGGGGCGACAAATCCTTTTGTTTTCATAGCAACAAACACAAAAGGAGAAACTGTTAAAAACATCAGGATACTGCCAAACAAAAACTTGGGGAGCCATACTATTGCCACTAGTAAGCTATATCCCTCCAATGTAAAGACAGCGTCATATAGCCCACAAACGATAAATATACCTGCCCATGTTACAAGGGTTAGCATAACAATCCAAAGAAGCAGGGTGCAAAATTTTCCAATTAATAGTTTTGTCCTTGAAATGGGTATGGGCAATATGGTTTTGAGGGTGCTTTCTGTGTACTCTCTGCTAAACAAGTAAGCTGCAATTGCCACATATATCATAATGTTTACCAGCAGCATGATATACAGTACACTGTCGCTGTATATGTCAGACAAGGTAAAGATAATCTCCGGCTTATCAAAATGTGTTTGCAAGGCTTCTATTAACATCAAAAGTGGGGTAGATAATACCCCTGCCACACTAATTAGCACCATTTTTGAACGCTTTAGTTTTAATAATTCACAAGAAATAAGATTAAGCAATACCGCCACCTCCAATCAGTTTAGAAAAGTAGTCCTCTAAGTTTTCCTCACTATCATTTATCCTTGTCACGAGCAGTCCATTTCGTGCAAATTCTCGATTGATTTCTCCAACACTTTGGCTAAAGTCATAAATTCTCACCGTACCGTCCTGCACTGTAAAATCCGTCATGTGGAAGTGGTTTTCTAAAATCTTTCCGGCTATCTCACTGTCAGATAAATCAAATTGAATGTATTTTCGATTCCTTTTGTGAAGCTCGGATATATTCACTTCCTCTACTAAATGCCCCTCGTGCATAACGCCGATAATATCTGCTATCTGTTCAATCTCGCTTAAAACATGGCTTGAGATAAAAATGGTAATGCCATGATTGTGACTAAGTTCAGATAAAAGTGAGCGTATTTCAACTATTCCAATGGGGTCAAGTCCGTTAATCGGTTCGTCAAGTATTAAAAGCTCCGGCTCGTGCATAATGGCGGCGGCAATACCAAGCCGTTGCTTCATTCCGAGGGAATAATCGGAAAAGACTTTTCTTTTCTCCTTATGCAGCCCCACAACTTCAAGAGCTTTTTCTACTCCACTTTTAGATACTCCCCCTCGCAGTTTAGCGAGAATTTGCAAATTCTCATACCCTGTTAAATTACTGTAAAATCCCGGTGTTTCGATAATAGAGCCTACTTTGCTATAAAGGGTATGGATATTTTCCTTATAGTTTGTGCCAAACAAGCGTACCGTTCCCTCCGTTGGGAAAGCAAGCTGCAACATCATTTTCATTGCTGTGGTTTTGCCTGCTCCGTTTCTGCCGAGAAAACCATAAATTTTGCCCTTTGGCACATGAAGATTTACCTTATCGACAACGGTGGCTGTTCCGTATCGCTTCGTAAGATTTTCTGTTTCAATGATATAATCCATATTTGATTCTCCTTTCTGGGTAATCCCATTTTGAGTTTATTATGAAATTTTATATCTATCAAGAAACTTTCTCTCACTACCTATATATTTGTTTGACACTTTTAGTAACAATGCCTATTTTTAGGCACTTATAATACTTTTTTCTTATTAAAATTATCTTTAATTATCAATGACATTTTTATAATCAATATCATAAACATTATTGATGTTGCATAAGGTTGTCTTGTCATTACAAAAAATAATATTGCAATTGTTTGAATAATAAGTGAAACAATATTAACTATAATTCGTATTTTCTTGTCATCTATAAAATTATATACAATTTCTACAATTCCAATTATAGATATAAAAATCAAAGTAATAAAGTATATTGTTTTTATAGTATTTCCTATATCAGTACAACTAATTAAAGATACTGTATAAAATTTTTCTCCAATTTTTTGTCCATAAAGTGGTAAAAAGATAAATAAAATAATCATTATATCAAGTAATCCATATACTAAATTATTTATTTTTTCAATGTTAGAAGTATTTTCATTTTTAGCAATATCTATTATTTCTTCATTTGATAATAGTTCATCAATTGAAACATTAAATATTTTTGATATATATTTTAATGAATCAATGCTAGGATAACCTTTCCCACTTTCCCATTTTGATACTGCAGTTCGTGATACATATAATTTTTCTGCAAATTGTTCTTGTGTTAATTTATTTTTATTTCTTAATTCTTGTATTTTTTTGCTAAATTCCATAACTATATTTCTCCTTGACAACTTACTATTTATCTCTCTCTTTAAATTATATCACAAAAAAAGTAAATCTTATAAAGATCTACTTTATAAATTGACTATCTAAGTTTTGTCAACACTAAATTTATATTAATATTATACCACGA
>URCH01000028.1 GCA_900546275.1 uncultured Mycoplasmatota bacterium | reverse complement strand
TAAAAGATTATATACATCTAATAAATTCTCAATTTTGGGTACTAAAACAGCTTTTTCCTTATCAACAATTTTTTCTTGTTCTAACCTTGCTTCATATTCTTCGATAGAATTATTTAATCTAGCTACATTTTGTGATACAGATTCACTTCTCGACTTAAACATTTCTTTTGTATAAGTTCCATCTTCAAGAAAATTAAAAATATTTAATAATTTATCATTTTCTTTTTTTACTTCTTCTTGTAGAGATTTTATTGTATCTTCGATCAATTCTATTCTACTGCAGTTGATTTTTTCTATATGTTCCTTATAATCCAATTGATAATGCTCTAACCATTTTCTCAACCCTTCAATAACTTTTTCTTCAACAAAATGTAATTTTGAACTTATATTATCACATTTAGGATTGTCACAGTATATTGTAGGTTCTTTACTTCTATCAGTATATGGTCTTCTTTTCATTTTTTTACCGCATTTGGCACAATATACTAAACCACATAGTGGATTCTGTACTGTATTAACTCTTGGTATTGGCAACTTATTTAAACTTCTTTTTGCTTCGACAATCTTCCAAGTCCTATCATCTATTATTGCTTTGTGTAGACCATCTTTTAGTATATATTCATCATTTCTTGGTCTAGTTTTTATAAGTTTTTCATTTTTATATACTCTTACTTCTTTTCTCCAATTCCATTTAACCTTTCCTATATATACTGGATTCGCCAAAATGTCTTTTACACTTGCAACACACCATTTATCATTTTTTCTAGGCTTTAGTCCCATCTCGTTAATTCTTCTAACAACTTCATGTAATGATAAATCTTCATAAGCATATAAGTCGTAGATTATTTTTACAGTATTAGATTCCGAATTTTTTCTCAATGTATATCCCTTATCACCTTTTATTTTTACTCTTTCATAACCATATGGTGCAACACTACCTACATATTTTCCCTCATTAACAGATGAAACTCTTCCTCTTTGCAGTCTTCTATTAATAGTCTTATATTCTCTTCTAGACATAAATAATCCAAATTCAAAATATTCTTCATCAAATTCATCATTTGGATCGTATGTTTTCATAGGTGTTATAATTTTAGTATCTGAAATTTTAAATGCTTTTGCAACAATTCCCTGATCCATAGTCTCTCCACGAGCCAATCTCTCTACTTCAACAACAAGTACACCTTTCCACATACCTTTTTTTACATCAAATAATAATTTTTGAATTTCTGGTCTAGCCTCAATCGTTTCTCCACTTACTATCTCTCTGTATATTTTGCCTATTTTTATCCCCATTTTTTCTGCTAAATCTAATAACATTTTTTCGTGTCTAGCAAGTGTTTCCCCTTCTCCTCTAGCTTCTGCTTCTGCATCTGCTCTTGATTTTCTTAAATATATAGCATAACCGCCAAAACTATCATTAATTTTTTCACTTAAATAAGCATTATATACTTTTTCCAAAATACCCCCTTTCTTTTGTTAATTTTATCTACTGGCTGTGAGTTTAGCATAAGTTAGATAAAATTACAAATCTATTTAAGAATATTCTGAAATCTTTTTTATAATTAATCCTACTAATATATTAAGTATATCTTCATTATTTTCTTTAGTTTCAATGTCTCTATCATCAAATCTTATCAATGTGCTATCACTTTTAAATTCATCTATAATCATACATATACCTCTTTTTTAAATGTATGCAAAGAGATTTTAAAAATGCTTTCTATTTTAATAATAATTTTTCCAACTTGTTCGTTTAGGTACATCAGCTCCAACTTTTATTTCTCTTTTCAAGATATAGCATTTTTTCATTATATCTATATATTGACGGATTCCAATCTCTATATGCTCTATTTGAAATTTGCTTTCGACTATTTGAAAGTTCCATACTTGTCTCTATTGGTTGAATTTTAGGCGTTTTCGTGATATAATCTAGACAATTCAGTTTATTATTCATCATTTCAAATATAAAATTCGATTAAAGAATTTGCAACTATTTTTCTTTGTCAGCTAGTTCAAATACAGCTTTTGTATATTTTAATAATTCTTTTTTATTTTTAAATCCACAAGTTTTCGCAAAATAATCTGCATATATTGTGTCCTCTTTTACTACTCCTGTTTGTATTGCTTTATTTATATTATAACTCTCTTTTGATGATATATCTCTTAGTCTTAAGTATTCTGTTACTGTTAGATTATAAATATTATCATTATTTTTAAATTTTTCATAGATTTCAGTTGTTATTATTCCATTGTCTATTAATTCATAGTTATTTTTAAATTCTACAATTTTTTTGTCTGGATATTTTGTTACATTTGCAACTCGTTCTATATATTCTGCTTTACCTTCTTTGTTTATTTTCCCTACATTTATAGGTTTAAATATCATTATAATTGCAGATATAACAGCTATAATCAATAGTAGAACACCAATAGTACATACTAACTTTTTATTTAGCTTTATTTTTTTTCTAATTTTAGTTCTTTTTCCTGCCATATAATCGCTCCCTTTATTTTTAAAAAGAGAACTAGAAAGTTCTAGTCCTCTCTTATGTAGTATTTTAGTTCATTTTTTTCTTTTTTGCAACTATTGTTGTTGCTACAAGTCCTATTATTGACATACTTGCTATTGCTACATAAAGCATTATATTGTCGCCTGTTTTAGGATTTGAACCATTATCTTTCATTTCTTCTTTATCTTCTGGTTTTGATGGAGTATTATTTTCGTTGTTATTGTTGTTTTCAGCTTTTTTTGCTATTGTAAATGTTGTTTCTGCTTCTCCTCCATCTGCAAATGCTACTTTTAATGTATGTTCTCCAACTGCAAGTGTATCTACATAGTCTTTATTTAATACAATTATTGTGCTTCCACTTTTGCTTGTATAATTTGAACTATCTACAAGTACATTATCTACATATACTTTGTTATTAAATAGGCTATAATCTGCATCTATTCTAAATCTTGCTTCTGTATCTTCTGTTATTGTATATGTTTGTTTTGCACCTTCTATTACTTTGTATTCTATTTTTTCTACTACTACTTCAATTTTCATATTTGATGTAATATTCTTTAATTTTAATGTGTTGCCATCTAGTGTTTTTTCTACATCATTTACTAATACTTTTACTAGTTTGTAGCCTGTATTTGCTGTTATTGTGAAGTCTTTGTTGTCTCCATAACTTACTGTTACAGTTCCATCTGGATCTACTGTTGCTCCTGTTACTTCTTCTACTGTTATTGTAAATGGTATTTTCTTGTAGCTTACTTCTACTGTTTTTTCTTCATCTACTGTTATTTCTATTTCATTTCCCGTTGTAGTTTTTTCTATTCCATTTACTAATACTTTATCTACCATATATCCTGTATTTGGTGTAAATGTTATTTTTACTTTACTTCCTTCTATAACATCTATTTTACTTGGTGTAATTGTTCCATTTCCACCAGGTACTGATGTTATTACATCAAATATATTTTTAACATCAACTTCAATATCAATATCAGTTATTGTTTTATAGTTTGTTGTATCAACTGGAGTAAATGTTGCTTTATATGTGTTTGTTCCTGCTGTTAACACTGTTGCAGGTGCATTCCATGTAAATCCTGTTGGTAATACTACATCTGCTAATATTTTGCCTTTTACAGAAGTTAATCCTGTTGGTACTGTATAATTTGGTGTTGCTTGTGTGATAGACCAATTTAAAACTAAATCTGTAGTTGT
>URCH01000027.1 GCA_900546275.1 uncultured Mycoplasmatota bacterium | reverse complement strand
GTGTATATTAGTCAATCATATGTCACACTTTATTTAAAAATATATACTTTGGAATACCAAAAGCTTTGACTGCATTTTTACTTTACACTAAATATTCCGCTAATTTCTGGTTTGGACTTAGCCATCCTAGTGTACTTATCGGAAAATTATTATATTTTATTCGCCATTTTTTTCCTTTTTCTCTTAAATCCTTTAAACTCATAAATACATTCTTGTAGTAAAATCTTTCTTGATCTGTTCTATGACTTCTTTCTACTTTTCCATTTTGTGTTGGTGTATGTGGTCTTATTAAACTATATTTTATTCCTAATTCTTTTATCTTCTTTTCAAACATTGTATCTTTATTTTTTTCTGCCGGCCTCCATGATAATCTATTAGTAAATTCAGCTCCATTATCTGTTTGTATTAGTTCAATCTTAAATGGATAATATTTTATTACTTTCTCTAAAAACTTAGTTGATTCATATGTTGAGTGTTCTTCTGTAAAATATGTATATCTAATTCTCGTATATTCATCTATTGCTGTATATTGATAATATTTTACTCCCATTTCTCTCAGTTCCTTACTCATACAATTATATGGTACATATTTCACATCTATTTGTACTCTTTCTCCAGGATATTTTGCTATTGGTACTTCTGGTGCTCGTGTTTTCTTTGCTTTACTAGGCATTTTTTCATATATTCCTAGTTTTCTCATAACATGATACAAGCCTTGAATTGTCCTTGTATATCCTACTGCTCTTAACTTGACCCACAAAACCACTAATCCTGTTTCTTTATTATTTTTCTTGTAATCTTTTATTAATTTTATTTCTGCAGCAGTATGTTCATTAGGATGATGTTTAGGTTTTCTACTTTTATCTCTTAAGCTTTCTATTGTTCCATCATACTGTGCAATCCATCTATATATGGTCCTTCTATTGATATCAAATCGAACTGCTGTCTTTGTCACTCCATATTTAAAAGAAAATTTGATTACACTCTGTTTATATTTCATTTTTTGTGTTATACTATTCTTCATAGGAAATACCTCCAATTAGATAAAGTTTTTGTCGTTAAAAACATTTTATCATACTTTTGGTATTTCCTATTTTTATTTTTCAATTTGCTGTGACATATCTATTTTAAATCTACAACATATAAAAAAAGTAGGAGTTTGTGCTCCTACTTTTTTTACGTGTGCCAATTTTTTTGTTCCAAATGACACATTACATTTTTTTAATACATTCCGTCCATTCCTGTTGGTTCATGGTCTGAACATTTACAACTATTTGCTTCTTTTTTATCTGTTACTAAACTTTCTGTTGTTAATATCATTGATGCTATTGATACTGCATTTTGAAGTGCACTTCTTGAAACTTTTGTAGGGTCTACAATTCCTGCTTTTTTCATGTCTACATATTCATCTGTTTGTGCATTAAATCCTACACCTACTGGACTGTTTTTAACTTTTTCTAATATTACAGATGGCTCTAAACCTGCATTTATTGAAATTTGTCTTGTTGGTTCTTCTAATGCTCTTAGAATTATTTTACCACCAATTTTTTCGTCTCCTTGTAATTTTTCAACTACTTCTGTAACTTTTGGTAAAATATCAATATATGCTGTTCCACCACCAGGTACTATACCTTCTTCAACTGCTGCTTTTGTAGCAGACAAAGCATCTTCTATTCTTAGTTTTCTGTCTTTCATTTCAACTTCAGTAGCAGCTCCAACACCAATTACAGCAACTCCTCCTGCTATTTTAGCTAAACGTTCTTGTAAGTTTTCTTTTTCAAATTCGCTCTTTTCTTCTGCAATTTGAGATTTTAATAAAGCTACACGTTTTGCAATTTCTTGTTTATCTCCCATTCCATCTACTATAATTGTGTTTTCTTTTTGTACTTTTATTTGTCTTGCTCTACCTAATTGCTCAATTGTTGTATCTTTTAGTTCTAATGCTAAATCTGATGTAATAACTTCTCCACCTGTTAATATTGCAATATCTTCTAGCATTTGTTTTCTCTTATCACCATAGCCAGGTGCTTTAACAGCTACTACATTTATAACTCCTCTTAGTTTGTTTAAAATTAATGTTGATAATGCTTCACCTTCTATATCATCACATATAATTACAAGTTTACCAGATTGTTGCATTAAGCTTTCAAGTAATGGTAGTATTTCTTGAATATTACTTATTTTTTTATCTGTAATAAGTATATATGGGTTATCTATAACAGCTTCCATTTTTTCTGTATCTGTTACCATATATGGTGATACATATCCTTTATTGAATTGCATTCCTTCTACAACGTCAAGTTCTGTTTGTGATGTTTTAGATTCCTCAATTGTAATAACTCCATCTTTAGATACTTTTTCCATTGCTTCTGAAATAAGTTCTCCAACTTCTGGGTTGTTGGCAGAAATACTTGCAACTCTTGCAATATCTTCTTTTCCACTTACTTCAACACTAATTTCTTTTAAAGCATCTACTGCTGAAACCACAGCTTTGTCCATACCTCTTTTTATAGCCATTGGATCTCCACCAGCTGCTACGTTTTTTACACCTTCGCGAATCATATTTTGTGCTAATACCATAGCTGTTGTTGTTCCATCTCCAGCAACATCATTTGTTTTTATAGATACTTCTTTTACTATTTGTGCTCCCATATTTTCAAATGGGTCATCTAGTTCTATTTCTTTAGCAATTGTTACACCATCATTTGTAATTAGTGGTGCTCCAAATTTTTTGTCTAGTACAACATTTCTTCCTTTTGGTCCTAATGTTACTTTTACAGTATCAGCTAATTTGTTTACGCCATTTAATAGGCTTTTTCTGGCATCTTCGCCAAATTTAATTTCTTTTGACATTTTAATTATCTCCTCTCTATTCAACTATAGCTAATATATCATTATATTTGACTATAACTAATTCTTCTCCATCAATTTTAACAGTAGTTCCAGCATATTGGTTTAAAACTACTTTATCTCCTTCTTTTATAGCCATTTCTACTTTTTTACCTTCTGAATTTGTTCCATCTCCTACTTTTATAACCTCAGCAATTTGAGATTTTTCTTCTGATTTTCCAGCTAAAATAATTCCACTTTTAGTTGTCTCTTCTTTTTCTAACATTTTAACAACAATTCTGTCTCCAATTGGTTTTAACATGAAAATTACCTCCTTATCAATCATTTTATTATATGCTAATTTTTATTTTTTAGAATTTTTTTGCTCACGCCTTCTTTCTTTTTTAATTGCATATGATAAAATTAGCAGTCTTTCTTTAAGACTGCTAATACTTTATACCCATTTATATAAAATGTCAAGTATACTATTCAATTTTTCACACATTATTCACATTTGCTTTTGCAATAATCTTTACTTTTCTCTTTAAGAGTTTTAAAGTCACAACATATCTTTTTAAAGAAATTATTTTTAGTACTTTTTTCATAAGTTTTTAATGCTCTTTCTTGTATTTCTTTTATATGCTTGTTACAAAAATGGTATTGACTTATTAAAATCTGTCTATATTTTTTATTTTCATTATTTATATTAAATTCAATAAGTTCTTCTCTTTTTATTGGTATCATGTTATTAAAACCTAATATACCATATTTTCCATTATGTATTTTTAAAATATAAATGTTATCTTTCATTTTTTGATGTGCTTCTCTAGGATGCTCCAATGGCACAAAATATTCAAACTCATTAACTTGCAATACCACTCCTAAGTATGGCCTTTTCCTAGTATATTCATCTTTTTGTTCTTTGTTGTATTGAACTTTATTATCGAATGAATATAAATATTTTATGTAATTAACATCTACTCTATATAACTTTAATTTATTCATTGCACTCCTTAAACACAAATAGAGTAGGTGCTTAATTGCCCCTACTCTATTGCCATATTCTAGGATATGACTGTCCTCTTTATAAATACCCTACTTTAATACCTTTACAAGTATTTGGCTAAGGATCTCCCTATCATAATATTTTACAATATTACTTTATTCATTATATACTACTTTTATTCTGGATGTCAAGCCTTTTTGTTTAAATTTCCATTATTTTACTTTTCAGTTTTAATTTTCACATTTTCTTTTGCTACTTTTACTAAGCTTACAAATAGTGGATGTGGTTTATCTGGTCTTGACTTAAATTCTGGATGAAATTGTGATGCAATAAAATATGGATGATTTTTTAATTCTACTATTTCAACTAGGTTTCCATCTGGTGATAAC
>URCH01000026.1 GCA_900546275.1 uncultured Mycoplasmatota bacterium | reverse complement strand
AAAATTGTGCATTTTTATATTACATTTTTTGTACATTCTTATATTACCATTAACAAATTTTTTATGATTAACATTATAACCATGATTTCTTAGTTCTAATGTAATTCTACGATAACCATATCTTTCTTTATTATTAATAAATATTTTTTTTATTTTATCAATTATTTCTTTATTTTTATCATCTTTATCATTTTTAGATAAAGTATAATAATATACAGATTTAGCCAAACTTGATATTTTCAGAAGAATCATTAATGGGTATGTTAGCCGAAATTCACTAACAACATTTACTTTTTCTTCTGTTGTTGATCTTGAACAACGGCTCTCAATTTTTTTGAGTATTCTAGCTCAGCTTTTAAATATAAATTTTCTTCTTCTAATCTTTTTATTTTTTCTTTGTTACTTTAGGCATAGTTGACCGTCCTCGCTTTCGTTCAACTATATTGTAACAATTTTCTTTATATTTTGAAATCCAATTCCGTAACAATCCATCACTAGACAAACCTTCATCAACTGCAACAAAAAATATACTTTCTCCATCAATTAATACTCGATTAATAATTTGTTCTTTTTGATTAGGGAAATAATAATTATTTTTATTTGTTCTTAAAACTTCATATCCATGTTTATCTATTACTCTTACAAGATACTTAATAACATTATCTCTTACATCATATTTTTTTGATAATGCCTTTATTGATATTTCTTCTTTTTTATTATTATAAATATTTATTTTATCTTCGTAACTTAATCTTGACATATAAAAACCTCGTTTCCATGTCCAATAAACGGGGTTCATATCAGTATTTATTGGTTAATTTTTTTATCTTATATTATTTAGGTTCAAAATTTATTATATAAAAAAAATTTAAAATCTTTATTTTATATTTTTATTTAATTAGAATTTTATTTATTAAATATGTTATTTTAGAGTTATTTTGTTTTTTACTTTTTAAGTAATATTTTATTTTGTTATTAATCTTGAATTAACAGTATATTTACTGTTTTTTTTATGATATAATAAATTGTAGATAGGGATGAATTTATGAGAAACTTTAAATATTTTATATTTTTTCTTTCAGCATTGTTGTTTAGCATTATTACAGTTAATGCTGCTAACCAAACCTTTAAGTGTGAGTATGATAATGGAGATGGTAATAAGGGTTCTGTTGAATTTCAGTGGGTAAATGAAAATACTGTGGCTTGGAGTTTGAATGTTCAATATAATTCTGAAAAAACTTCAAATTTTAAAACTGAAAATGGTAAGATAGCAAATGCTAATATTGTTAATAAGTATATTTCTAACAATAAGTGTCCTAATGCTTTATTGTTTTTTAAAGCAAAAGGTTTTCTTGCATCTGATGAGTATGTTGTATTTGGTAATGGTAGTAATGATTTTAGTTCCTATTTCGAAAAAATAAAGTCCGCTGATCATGATAATAATGATATATATGGTGTAATAAAATTAAAAAGTGATAAACAAACGGAATTAAATAATTTTGGACTTTTGCTTGGTGATGCATTAAAAGAGGCAAATGCGTTTATCAACGATAAAGACTGCAAACCTAATCCTAAAAAAGGTTATGTAAAAACTTGTAGTCAAAAGAATAATAATGTTATAAATAGCTTTAATAATGTTGAAAGGAATTATAATAGATTAGTTAATATTAAAATTTTAACACCATCAGATGATCTTTATAAAAAATATAATGATGAATATAAAAAGGCTGTAGAGAATGCTAAATACGATTCACCATTAGAGGAAGAATATCCTGATGATGATTCAAATGATGATACTGAAGATTTATCACCTGTTCCAGGTGATGATGAACTAGCAAACCCTGATGATCCTTATGGTGATGATGCTGACAAGAAGTATCATACAACAACTGATCGTGATAATAATGTTGATTTATCAGGATGCATAATTGATAAAGGGACACAATCAATTATTGATTGGATAATGAATTTAGTAAGAATTGGTGGGGTAATACTACTAGTAGTACTTGGAATGCTTGATTTTGTAAAAGCAGCAGCATCAGGGGAACAAGAAGAAATGAAAAAAAGCAAATCCAAATTTGTTAAAAGATTAATTGCGTGTGTTGTACTATTCTTTATACCAATAATAGTAGATATATTAGTTGGATTAGTTAATCTTGGAAGTGGAGAAAATTGTAATTCAAATGATTCTAATGATAAAACTGATGATTCTAATAATCGTGTTAGTTATCAATGTTCATGTAAATATTATAGGAGCAATGTAGATGAACCAAATATAAGTGATGTTTCATTAAGTTTTGATGTAACTAATAAGGATAATTTTGATAGTCACACAATTAATTATAATGGGAAAAATGTTACTGTTAAAATAAATTCTCCACAAAAGAATGCTACATCATATACAGATATGTTGTGTCCAAAAAAATGCTCTTTTGATGAAAGTAAGAAAGTATTAACTTGTTCATCAAAAGATAATGATGAAACTTTTCAAAATAATAATCCACATTTTTATCAAGCTGCTGATGAAAATGGTAAATTATTAGAAAATTGTAAAATACTTTCTAATTAAGCTTATAAAAAGTTTTGATTGTAAAATAGTAAAAAAATAATAATTATTCTCATAAAATAAAATCACTCATAATATATATTAGGGTGATTTTTATATGCTTTCAATTATTTCATTAAAAGAATTTGAATTAAAAAGAAATAGTTTTATTATAATTGATATAAGAAGTTCAGAAAAATATAATAATAACCATATACCAAACTCAATAAATATTCCTGTTGGAAAACTTATTGTTACTCCACAAAATTATTTAGATAAAAATAAAACATATTGTTTATATTGTACAAAAGGTATTAGTAGTTTAAATATTGGAAAAATACTTTCAACGCAAGGTTATAAAATACTAAGTTTAGATGGTGGATATGAAAATTGGATATTAAATCATTAAAAAACATTGACGAACAAATGTATGAATGCTAAAATTATTATAGGATGGTGAGGCTAATGTTATACGTCATAATAGGATTAAATGTATTAATAATAATTTTAGTTGTTATCTCTATAACAAAAAATATTAATGAGTCAAATATAACAGAAAGATTAGGAAAGCTTGAAACAAATATGGTTAAAGAAGTAGGGAGTTTTCAAAATGAAATTAATTTAACACTCAATAAACATTTTAATGAGCAAAATGACAAAATAGAACAAAAACTTCGTATGATAAATGATAAAGTAAATGAAAGAATAGATCAAAATTTTGAAAAAACGAATAAAACATTTACAAATGTTTTAGAACGTCTATCAAAAATAGATGAAGCTCAAAAGAAAATTGATACACTAGGTGAAGATATAGTATCACTACAAGAAGTACTAACTGATAAGAAAACACGCGGTATATATGGAGAAGTAAACTTAAAACATATACTTACGAATGTGTTTGGTGAAAATAATGATAAAATATATAAATTACAATATACATTTGAAAATGGTAGTATAGCTGATAGTGTATTATTCGCACCAGAACCTCTTGGCGTTATTGCAATAGATTCAAAATTTCCTTTAGAAAATTATCAAAATATGGTTAACAAAGAAAATTCTAAAGAAAGCAGAAATATGTATGAAAAACTATTTAAGCAAGATATGAAAAAACATATAGATGCTATTAGTAGTAAATACATAATACCAGGGGTTACTTCGGATCAAGCAATCTTATTTTTACCTGCAGAAGCCATATTTGCTGAGGTTAATGCATATCATCAAGATATAATAGACTATGCTTATAAAAAAAGAGTATGGATTACATCTCCAACTACACTTATAAGTACACTTACAACGATACAAATAATAATAAAAAATATAGAAAGAGATAAATATACAAAAGTTATTCACAGCGAATTGAAATTATTGAATGAAGAATTCATAAGATATAAGGATAGATGGGATAAACTATATAGAAGTATTGAAACAGTTTCAAAAGATGTAAAAGATATACATGTTACAACTGATAAAATTACAAAAAGATTTAACTCAATTAATCAAGTAGAAATGGATAAGATAGAATATGAAGATAATAAATAATTTATTAGTTTTATTAATATGGATATTGAATATATTTTCAATTGTATTTAATATAAGTTTTAATTATGAAGTAAACATATTAATTTGTATTTCACTTTCAATAATAGTTGTTTTACCACGATTATTAAAAAAATACATTAAACTATCAGAAATTTCGGAGTTTATATTTTTAATATTTATAATACTTGCTGGTGAGTTTGGAAGTGTATTAAAACTATATGAAATAGTATATTGGTATGATTCATTTACACACTTTTTATCAGGAACATTAACTGCTTACTTAGGATTCTTAATATTAAAAAAAGAAAAATCATTAACTAAAAAAAACTCATTTAACATATTATTTATAATTTCATTTGTACTTGCTATTGCAGCTTTCTGGGAAATATTTGAATTTACTGCTGATAATATATTTGGTAATGATGCTCAAAGAGTTTTAGAAACAGGTGTTACAGATACAATGAAAGATATAATATGTGCATTGTTTGGTGGTATATTATTTATTGTTGCATATTTGTATAAAAGACCAATAATAAGTAAAAAATAAATGTATATTAATGTAAATATAGTATTA
>URCH01000025.1 GCA_900546275.1 uncultured Mycoplasmatota bacterium | reverse complement strand
AAAAAATAAGATATAAATATTAAATTATTTACATCTTAAAGTATACTTGTAATTTGTTAGTATGATTTATCTATTAACTCATATCTTTTAAATATTGTAATTATCATCTTATATACTAACTTTTTTCCAAGTAATTCTCTAAACTTTGTTGTTTTACTTTTATCGGCATTTCTTAATTTTTCTAATTCTTTACCTAAATTCTCATACTCGTTAATAATATTCTTTAATGCTTTTTCAAAATTTTCTAATCGTTCCATTTTACCTTTTCTCCTAATTTATATTTTTTGTTTCATTAATCCATGTTTATTACAATAAATATATAATGTTATATTATTCAAATCGGGAATCCTAACTTCATTTTCTCCTTCTGCATATAATTTAATTATTTCAAATTTATTGTACCTTGAATAAGCAATAAAAGAAATATAATGCTCTTTTGTCATTTCATGATTTATTCTAATTAGCAATTCATCCTCAATATTTTTTATATTTATCTTATGTGTATCATTTACTTCTTCTGCTTCTAATTCTGGTAGTACAATACCACAACAGGTTATTACTGTTTTTCCCATTGAATGTATTATATTGCCACAAATAGGGCAAACATATAATTTTGATTTTTCAATATTACTTGCTTTATTGTTATTTATCACATAATCTCCTGAAATCAATTCTATTATCGATATATTTAGAGCTTTTGCAAGTGGTTCTATAAGCGTAATATCTGGTAAACCTTTTGATGTTTCCCATTTCGAAATAGCTTTATCACTAACACCTATCACATTTGCTAATTCTAATTGAGTTAATCCTTTCTTTTCTCTAAGTTCTTTTATAATTTTACCTGTTACATAATTATTCATTATTATCCCTCCTAGTAAAAATTATAAATTGTTTCATAAAAGTTATCAACCTACTTATCGTAGATATATTTTTTTATGTTTTTTCTATTATTTTATTATCCTGAATTTCATATATAATATCTGCTACATTTTCAACCAATCGTTTATCATGTGATACAAATATTATTGTTCCTCTATATTGTTGCATAAGACTTTCTAATGCAACTATACTTTGTATATCTAAATAATTGTTTGGCTCGTCCATAATTAGCACATTATATCTTCCAAGTAACATTTTGCAAAGTAATATCTTTATAACTTCTCCACCACTTAAAGTTTTCATTTCTCTAGTAATTACATTTTGTTTTATTCCAAGCATTGCTATCATACTTCTTATCTCTGATATTGAATAATCTGATGCTTTTCTTAAAAATTCTAAAACATTTTGTTCTTTTTCAAATTTATATCCATTTTGTGCAAAATATCCAATTTGTACTTTGGGTGATATTTCTATTCCTTCTTCTTTGTTTAAAATCATTTTTAATAATGTTGTTTTTCCAGTTCCATTTGCTCCAGTAATTGCTACTTTTTTACCAAGTGGGATTTTAAATTTTGCATTTTCAAATATAACTTTGTTTGAAACTTTTTTATTTAAATTATCACTCATAATTGGAACAGGATTATACATTTCAAGTGAGCTACTAATTTTAAAATGTATTTGTCTTTCTTTTGTTGGTTTACTAATTTCTTCTAATTCTTCCATTCTCTTTTCTGCTACTTTTGCTGATTTATGCAAAGCTTTTTCTTTACTTCCTGTTGATTTTTGATGTGCTAATCTTCCACCATTTTCTGTATTTTTTTGACTTTTTCTTTTTCCAACTTTTTGTGCTTGTTTTAATTTTTCATCTACTATTTTTTCTAACCTTTGTTTTTCATTTACATATTGTTCATATTTTCTTATATGAGTTCTATTTTCTTGTTCTTTTTGTTCTAAATATTGTGTATAATTTCCCCAATATTCTGTGATCTTCCCATTTTCAATTTCCCATATTTTATTTACAATTTCATCTAAAAAATATCTATCGTGGCTAATTACTACTACGCTTCCAGAATAATATTTTAGCGTATTTGTTATATATTCAATACTTCCATTATCTAAGTTGCATGTTGGCTCGTCTGCAAATATTGCATCACTATTTTCTGCTAATGCTTTTGCTATTTTTAACATAATGACCACTGCACGACAAATTTCTTATAAGCGTTCTGACTGGACTCAAAAGCGACAAGAATACACTCTTACATACAAATATCAACTTGTAATTTAAATCAATTATCATATATGGCTCAACAAACAAAGCGTTGGAATTTCCAACGCTTTGTTTGTTAATTTCATTATACATTATTTCTATGATAAGGCTTTCTTTTACGATTTGAATTCCAACTTTTTGCCTTGCTATTGTTTCTGTGATTTTTTTGAAGCTTGTTATTTTGCTTGTTCATATTGTTAAATGAATTTACAACTAACTGTTTATTAGCATCTGTTCCGTACAAGAAAAAAAGCTTAAAAACCTTTAAAATTGATTCATATGGTACTTCGCTTATTTTTGTTGTCTTGTCTATCTTAATCTGACCCCAAACTCGTTTAATTTGATTGCTTGAAAACAATGTTTTAATCTTTGCAAAGAATGTTTCACCCTTGTTAGTATAAATATATGCAAGAAAATCTTTATATAGTTTTTCCTCTTCCTTTTTAACATCAGGAAATTGCTTTCTTTCAAAGGAAGCCAAAACGATTCTTGCTTGTGGTGCTGGCTTAAAATCAGACGGATCGAATCTATATTTTAAATCCATATCAAAAAATGGTTTATAAAGCATTGATCTTAATGTTTCAGCTCCGTATGGATTACCTGCGTATTTTATAAATGGCTCATATTGCATTATTAAAAACATTTTCTCATTCTTTTTGTCGCTCAAAAACTTATTTAGTATTTCAGAGGTAATGTTAAATGGAATGTTTGAAAAAACGCAATAACTAGGAATTCTAGGAGTATAGTTTAAAATATCCCCATAAATTATGTCAACTTTATTGTTGCTTTGAAATTTGTTTTTTAGCTTTTCGTATAGTTCTTCATCAAATTCAATGGCAACAACCTTTCTTGCTTTATGAGCTAATTCGTTAGTAATTATTCCTTTTCCAGGACCAATTTCTATAACCACATCGTCCAACTTTATATTACAGATTCCTATTAAGTGCCTAACTAGCTCCTTGCTATGTAAAAAATTTTGAGTGTCCTTAATATTTCTCATAGTATCTCCTAATTATAAAAGGTTTTCAATTTTTAACTTCATGTATCATATTTTTACAACATTTGTTAGAAACATTATATATTTTATTATATTTATATGTAAAAGTCAATACAAAATACAAAGGCTACTATGTAGGACATAAGGTTATCATCACCGACCTATTTACCAAAAAGCAAAAATTTTTGCCAGAGGAAGAATGGGTAATGTATAAGGATGAAACCGGCGATATCGTTCCAGCGATAGTATCTGAAGAGATTTGGGAGGAGGCTAACAGAGTTTTCAAAATGAGAAGTGAAGATGTTAAAACAAGGCAGCACAAAACGGTGCATCAAAATTTATTAACTGGTAAGTTAATATGTGGTCACTGTGGAACAGCATACTATCGCAAGGACTCAAAGCGAAAGGATGGATCAGTAAATTCCACTTGGCGTTGTTCAAACAAAATCAATAACGGAAAGGATGCGTGTCCATCGTGTTCGATATATGAACACGAGATAATCCCAATACTCGAAGATGTGTTCACCCATAGCCGAAAGAATATCGGTGACCTATCAAAGCGAATGGAAGAATTATCTAAACAACTGTTAGAAGGTGATGATTCGGCAGCAAGAATCGCAGAACTAAATAGCCTGATTGAAAACGAAGAAAAGAAGAAAATGAAAATCCTTCAATTCAGTATTGATGGCAAGTTTAGTGATAAGGATACTATTAATATGACTGATGCCTGCAACAAGGAAATTGCAAAGTATCAGGAAGAAATAGAATTCCTAACCGACAAGCTAAAAAGCAAGAAGGATATGAAAACTGAATTATACGAGGTTAAAAGAATCCTAAAGCTTGCTAGTGAGTCGTTAAAGACAGGTGAAATAGACAGACCGTTCGTTGATAGATTTATTGAAAAAATAATAGTCTATCCCGAGAGACAAACTATGCGACTCAAAATTCATCTCTATAATGGACAGACAATCAATAATATGTTGGATAAGTCAAAAGGTCGTTCAGGTCACACGATGAATTTTGTTTCTTCCCCGCCTGATAGTTCATCTCCTATTATGTTATGAATGTTTAATTTTCCTAATATAGATTTATCTTCTACATTATCAATTTTAATTTGTTCTAATTGTGGAATATATGATATTTTTCCATAAGTTTTAATTTCTGCTTTCTCTAATTTTATTTGCTCCAATAAGATTTTTAATAATGTTGTTTTTCCAACTCCATTTTTTCCTACAATTCCGATTTTGTCATAACTATATATTTCTAAATCGTCAATGTCTAAAATTTGCTTTCCATTATATTCTATATCTATATTTCTGGCTTTTACTATTAACTCCATTTCTTTACTCCTTTATTACATTTTTTCTTTTCATACGAGTTATTGTAATAAAGTTCTTATCACGAAATAACTCGTGATATTACCATATTCTTGGTATCATATTTTTTCACTCTCCCCTCCAAATTACTATTTTTCTTCCAGCTTCTATTATATCATTTTTTTTGAATCAAGAATAGTCTAATTTAACTTTTAATTATTTAATTATTAAAGTCAATATAAAAATGTACAAAAAGTTGAAAATAAAAATGTACAAAAA
>URCH01000024.1 GCA_900546275.1 uncultured Mycoplasmatota bacterium | reverse complement strand
TATTAAATATAATATTATAACTAGAAACAATATTACACATTTTATATTTCTCATTTAATCACACCTTAATTTTATATAAAAATAAAAAGCACCAACTTTTAAATTTAGTTGACACTAATTATTAATATAAATTATTAATTTTTTTGAACATAATCTAATGTAACAGTTAATGTCTTTGAATTTGCATCAGTTGATACTGTTCCAGTAAAACTAGCATCATATTCAGCTGATATTTTTAGAGTTACTTCCTCTCCAGATTTTAATATACTACCAGCTGTTGGACCATCTATTATATATGATATTGCAGCAGTTTCTCCTGTTATCACTGGAACTAATTGCTCAAGTGTTGCATCTACAGTTCCTCCGTTTCTTACTGTTACTGTATATTCTATTCTGTCACCTGGTGATTGTAAATCTACAGCAAATGTTGCAGTTGTTGCTGTATAAGTCGCTGTTGTACTTTTAGCATTTCCTTGCGTATCTGTTACTGTAATATCTGTAATTGCTACATTCCAATTATTTGTTATTGTTGATGTTCCCCCAACTGTAAGAGTAGTTGCGAATGCTGCATACCCCACTGACATGACTACTATTGCAACAAGCAAAACACCGATTAAAATATTTCTTTGATCTCTTTTTTTACTCATACTATAATCGTTCTCCTATCTTTCTATAAAAATTATAACATATTAATATTTATTTGTCATTATTAAAATAAAAAGTTATTGATAAATCAATAACTTCTAATTAAAATCCTCTTTTTCTTAAAAATGAAGGAATATTTGTTTCATCATCGTCATCATCTACAGATACTCTAGACTCAGTTCTTGTTTCATTTCTTTTATCATAAGATTGATATGAAGGTTCTTCTTCTTCATCCTCAAATCCTGTAGCTATTACTGTTACTATTATTTCGTCATTTAAATTTTCATTGATTACAGCACCAAATATTGTATTAATATCGGTATTTGCACTTTTTCTTATTGTTTCAGCTGCTTCTTCAACTTCAAAAAGTGTTAAATTAGAACCACCTGTTACATTTATTATGGCATCTGTTGCACCATCTATACTTGTTTCAAGTAATGGACTAGATACTGCTTGTAAAGCTGCTTCTGTTGCCCTATTTTCACCTACACCAATTCCAATTCCTATTAATGCGTTTCCTCTTTTTTCCATTACAGCTTTAACGTCTGCAAAGTCAAGGTTAATAAGTCCTGCAACTGCAATTAAATCTGAAATAGATTGTACACCTCTTCTTAAAACATTATCAACTTCTCTAAATGATTCTAGTAAAGGTGTTGTTTTATCTATAATTTCTCTTAATCTATCATTTGGAACAATTATTAATGTATCTACATGTTTTTTTAATTCTTCAAGTCCACTTAAAGCATTATTCATTCTTTTTTTACCCTCGAATGAAAATGGTTTTGTAACGATACCAACAGTCAATGCCCCTAATTGTTGAGCTATATCTGCTATAACTGGAGCTGCTCCTGTACCTGTTCCACCACCCATTCCACAAGTAATGAAAACCATATCAGCGCCTTCTAGTGCTGCTTCAATTTCTGCTTTTGATTCTAGTGCTGCTTCTTTTCCAATTTCTGGTTTTGCTCCTGCTCCAAGTCCATTTGTAAGTTCTGCTCCTATTTGAATCTTAACTGGCGCTTTAGAACTTTTCAAAACTTGCAAATCTGTATTAGCAACAATAAATTCAACTCCTTTTACGCCTGATTCTATCATTCGGTTTACAGCGTTACCGCCTCCACCGCCAACTCCTACTACTTTTATTTTTGCTAATTGATCTGTTTCTAATTCAAACATTTAATTTCCTCCTATTCGCCAAAAAAGTATCCAAATACTTTACCTAACATTGATTCGTTTGAAACATTTATTAAACTTTTTTTTGTAGATGATAATATTTCCATATCGGTATCACTTACCATCGTATAATTTTTTCCTTTTATTTTTAATTTATTTATGAAATATACTATGTTACCAACTGCAGATGAATATTTATTATTTCTAATTCCTATTAATCTTACATTTCCTATTATAACATCTTTTCCAAAAATATTTTCAGCAACAAGTTCAAAATGACTCATATTGCTTACTCCCCCTGTTATAATAATATATTCCATTTGACGATTTGTCAATTCCAAAAGCTCTTTTTTTGCTAAAGTTAGAATTTCTTCTATTCTAGACATAGCAATTGTAGATACTTCTAGTTGTTCTATATTCTTATGTCCTGGTAATTCATAGATCTCTGAACTACTTGCATATTTTTTATGAGCTAGCGCAAATTTTTCTTTTATTTTTTTTGCTACTTCTAGATCTATTTTATACATATAAGAAATATCGTTATCTATATCTCTTCCAGCCATACCTATAATACTTGTTTTTATAAGTATGTTTTTATTATATACTGAAACTGTTGTTGTTTCAGCTCCAATATTTATAATTGCACCTATTTTTTCTTCCATTCCTTTATTTTTTAGTGCATTAATGTCACCAATACTGTTTAGTGAAATATCTACGACTTCTATACCAATTGCTTCAATCAAGCCAACTACTGAGTAAATGTTTTTCTTTGGGGTTGTTATAAGTATTGCCCTTGTTCTAAGAGTATTACCAGTTAATCCTTTTGGATCTTTTATTCCTGTTTTGCTATCTACTGAAAAATCTATTGGTACTATAGTAACCATTTCTTTTGTTGATGATATTTTTCCTCTCACTGCTTGTCCTAATACTTTTACAACATCATCACCTGTCACTATTTTATTTTCATTATTTATTTTTATTTCACCATCTATTTTAGTGAATTCTGCAAAATAACTTGGTATTGTAGTAATAACTTTTTTTATTTTTATTCCAAGCATATTTTCTACTTCACTTATTGCTTTTTGCAAAGACATAGTTGCAGAATTTACATCTGTTATTAATCCTTTTTTTATTCCTTTTGACTTAACTGATGAAGCTGCAAGAAGATTTAGTTTACCTTTAAATAGTTCAGAAGTAACTACTTTTATTGAATCTGAACCAATGTCCACACTTGTATAAATATGCTTCACCTGTACCATCCTCCTATAATCTATTTATAATTATACTATATTTAAGTAAAAAAAAAAAGAAAAAATTAGAAAATAATCTAATTTTTGAAAATTTCAAAGTATTCTCCCGAATCTAAATATAATACTCCTTTAGAATTATTAAATGTTTTTACTATATTAATGTAATTGTTTATTTTCTCAAATGTATTAAGTGTTAAATAAACATAGTTACCATCATTCATAGTAAATAAAAATCTTGTTTCATCGACTTCATTTTTGTCATATTTGATTTCTGAAACTCTTTTTAATACGTCATAATCAATTTCAGATATTTTTTTTATAAATTTTTCATATAAAGTATCTGGAATCATATTTATTAAAACTGGTGCTTCAAGTTTTTCTTGTACTGTTTTTCCATCTAATAAAACTGTTTCATTACTTGAACTATTGTAAAATAATGGTCTGTTTTCTTCTACTTCTATATATAAAATAGTGAATGATTTTTTATATACTTTAGCACTTTTTATATACACATTTTTTTCTAATCTATTTTTAATTGTTGAAGATAGATTTAAAAATGTATTGGGGTAATTTGATACTTTCGCAATATCAATTATTTCTTGCTCTGTTAATTTTTCATTTCCTGATATATATATATTTGTTATATTTTGTTTAAAAAATGATATTGCAGCAAAAATAATTATTGAAAAAATCAACAAAAACAATAATAGTTTTTTGTACTTTATTTTTACTTTTTTTACTTGTTTTATTTTTTTGTTATTTTTAGTAGATTTGACATTTTTTTTAGTATTTTGTTTATATCTATCACTTCTACTAGCCATATTATCACCTTTTATTCTACATATTCTTGTTCAACTTTAAGTTCTATATTATATTTTTCTTTTATTTTGTTTTGTATTTCATTTATTAGGGTATATACATCTTTTCCAGTTGCATTTCCTTTATTTATTATAAAGTTAGCATGTTTTTCGCTTACTTGCGCTCCACCTATTATTTTACCTTTATATCCTATTTCTTCTATTAATCTTCCTGCATAATCATTTGTAGGATTTCTAAATACTGAACCTGCTGATGGATATTCAAGTGGTTGGCTCATAAGCCTTCTTGTTTTTCTTTCTTCTATTATTTCCATTATTTGTTCTTTATTAGCTTTCTTTAATATTAATGTTGCTTCTAAACAAATATAATCTTTATTTTTTTGAAGAAACGAACTTCTATAATGGAAATCTAAATCTTTGTTGTATAAGGTTTTTAATTCTAATTGTGGAGTTAATACTTTTATTTCACTTACAATATATCCCATATCACTATTGTATGCTCCTGCATTCATGTAAACTGCTCCACCTATTGTTCCTGGTATACCTGTTGCAAATTCTAATCCTGAGTATCCAAGTTTTGACATTTTATTTGCAAGTCTTATTAAGCTATATCCTGCGCCAACAACTACTTTATTTTCATTTATTATAAGTTCATTCATTTCTTCTAGTTTTATAAGTATACCATCATAATACTTATTTAAAAAAATTAAATTTGAACCATTACCTATTATTTTATATTTTATATTATTTTCTTTTATAAAATTAATTAAATTTTTGAGTTCTTCAACATTTTTAGGAAATACCATATATTTTGCTGTTGATTCTAATTTATATGTTGTATATTTTTTTAAATCTACATTTTCTAGTATTTTACCACACTTTATTTTTTTTATATTATCTGTTTTCATATTTACTTCCCGTCTATTATATTTCTAATTGTTTCATATATTTTAGTAGCACTTTTTGGAACATATAATTTCTCTAAGTTATTTTTCATATCTTTTATTTTTTCTTCATCATTTAAAATTTCATCTATTGTTTTAACTAAAATATTTCCATTTAAATCTTTTTCTTCTATTAATATTGCTGCATTGTTACTAGATAAATCTAGTGCATTTTTATATTGGTGATTGTCTGGTACATAAGGACTTGGAATTAATATTGATGGTATTTTAAGAGCAATTATTTCACTTAAAGTTGAAGCTCCTGCTCTAGATATAATTATATCTGTATTTTTCATTATTCTTGTCATATTTTCTATATATGGAACAACTTTTACATTTGATGAAAATTTTATTTTTTTTATTTCTTCATATGAATTTTTTCCTGTAACAAAAAGTATTTCATAGTTTTTATCTTTAAATAAATTCATGGCTTTTATTAGTATATCATTTATTTTTGTAGAGCCTAATGAACCCATTACAAAAAGTGCTAATTTCTTATTTGGATTTAATCCAAATTCTTCTTTTTTTTGAGCTGGTTTATTTATTGCATCTTCACTACAAGGATTACCAGTAAAAACGCATTTATATTCAGGAAAATATTTTATTGATGATTTTAATGATACGCCTATTTTAGATACATATTTACTTAAAAACAAATTACATTTACCTGGTATACTGTTTTGTTCATGTATAAATGTTTTATAACCTAACTTTTTTGCAGCATAAATAACAGGTCCTGTTACATATCCACCTACCCCTATAACTATGTCTGGTGAAAATTCTTTAATCATATTTTTACATTGTTTGTAACTTCTAAATAAATATTTAATTGTTTTAACATTTTTTAGTAGTTTTTTTCTATTAAACCCATATATTTCTATTGTTTTAAATGGAATATTATATTTTGGAATTATGTCTTTTTCCATTCTATCATGTGTACCTATATATAAAAACTCACTGTCTGGTTCAAATTCTTTTATTTTGTTTATTATAGCAAGTGCTGGGTAAATATGTCCACCAGTTCCCCCGGCGCTTATTATTACTCTCACATTATCACCTTCTTGTTCATTATACCATAATAATATTCATTTTAAAACATAATTAGAACATGTTACAAAAAAGGACTATAATAAATAGTCCAATTTTTATTTTAATTTATCTTTTATTATATTTAATACTTTTTCATTATCTTGAGATGATATATATACATAATAACCATTTATTTCTGTATTTATACTTTTGTCTAGTATTTGTTTTGCTTCTTCCGTTGCTCCATCCTTTAATACACTTGTATATATTT
>URCH01000023.1 GCA_900546275.1 uncultured Mycoplasmatota bacterium | reverse complement strand
TAATGTGATTAATAATAAGTTGTATATATTATAATTAAACTTTTTAAAAAAGCATATTATAAATAATGAACAAATATAATAACTTATTATTTCTAATAAAAACATATTGGTAAAAATTAGTCCATATATTAAACCTATTATTAATGAATAAATAATTAAATTTTTTTTATGTTTATAGATTATTGGTAATAAAGAAAATGAAAATAGTGGGAAAAATATATTTGAAAAGTTTGAAAATACACCATCTAAAATTATTGATATTATTATTAAAATTATCATTTTTTCAACACACTTACTAATGATATTAAATCATAATTTAGATCTGATTTTACTTTTAAATTCTTAATTAAATCAAAGTTATCTTTGTTAACTTCACTTACTTTACCTACATATATACCCTCAGGAAATCCATTTCCAAGTCCTGATGTTGTTACAATGGAATCTATTTTTACATCTTCTGTTATTCCTTCTATTATAAAATTACCATTTTCATATTGTGTTAGTAATCCATAAATATATGAATCATTATTTTTTATTTTAACTGATATTTTATTTTCTAATTTTGAAGTTATTAGTTTTACTGTACTTGTTGTATAACTTGTGTTATAAATATAACCTATTAACCCTTTTGTAGTTATTACAGCTTGGTTTTTAATTATTCCATCATTTGATCCTTTATCTATTGTTAAAGTATCATACCAATATCCTAAATTTCTATCTATTACAGTAGCATTTATTTTTTCATATTCGCTTAAAATAGTTTTAAGTCCTAGTAAATCTTTTAAATTTTTTATATTTTCTTTTAACTCTTCATTTTCGGCTTTTAATATATTATCTTCTGTATTATTTTCACATTTTTTTATTCTTAATTTATTTATTGGTTTTATAACAAATGAAAAAATATCTTTTGATGATTTTTCTATAATAGTTAAATTTCTTTTATCGCTTGTAATTATTATAAATATTAAAATGCCTAATATACTTGTTATTATTAAAAATTTTTTCTTTTTCATATAATCACCTATATAATACCATTTTCTATAAAACTAAAATAATTATAATTTCCTATAATAATATGATCTACTATTTCTATTCCAAATAGTTTTCCTATTTCTTTTAAATTGTTAGTTATTGATATATCCTCTTTGCTGGGTGTTATATTACCGCTTGGATGATTATGAATAAGTATAATACTTGAAGCACTACATAAATATGCTTCTTTATATATTTCTCTTGGATGAATAAGGCTATGGTTAATAGTTCCAATATAATGTAGTTTTTCACTTATTATTTTTTTATTATTATCTAAATAAAGTGTATAAAAATATTCTTGTTTTTTATCAGATAATTTATCTTTAAAATATTCAAATACTATATCAGGACTAGTTAATTTTAAATTATTTAATGTTTCAATTTTTTTGTTCATTCTTTTTGAAAGTTCTATACACGATATAATTGTTGCTGCTTTTACAACACCTATTCCTTTTATTTTTTTTAATTTATGGATTGTTATATTTTTTAAGTTTTTTACACCTCCTACTTCATTAAGTAGAATTGTGGCTAAATTTTTTGATGAAGAACCTTTATTTCCTGTTTTTAAAAGTATCGCAATTAATTCTTCATTTGTTAAATTTTCTTCTCCATTGTTTATAAGTCTTTCGATTGGTCTATCATTTTTAGGAATATCTTTAATTGTTGTTTTCATTTATTACCAACTCCTCATATTTAATTAGTATTTGACTGCATATACTACTAATTGTTTCATTGTTGCTACTAGTAAGTAATTTATCATACTCTTCCAGTACTTCAATAAAATGTGTATTGGATACACCTATTTTCTCTACACTAGTACTATACCCTAAATTATCATAGTATCCTTTTATTTTATTAGCATTTTCTAAATTTGTACTTATACCTAAATAACTATAATATTTTCCATCTTTTGTAGTATGTATATAATATGGGAATTTCATCATTGCTTTTTCCATTGACTCTTTAGTATCATATTCTCCTTCTCTAACAAAGTATATTTCATTTAGTCCGCTATTAAATACCGGAGTCAATTCTTGTGCATTTTTATATTGTTTTAATAATGTTATTCCTAAATAAAATCCAACTACCATTGATAATATAATAGGAAATATATATTTTTTCATTCTATCACCATATATATAATAAAATACAAAACATAATTTTTTTGTCGAAAAAAAGGAAACCGTACTCCTACGAGTTTCCATGTATTAATTTAATAATACACTATATTATATTATAAAAAAAAGTAATTATTCATTTGACTTTTAATATTTTTATGTATACAATATATTCTAAATTGGAGATGATCTATGTGCTTAAGGAGTATCTTTTGGATTATAGAAAAAAACTTAAAGATGCAGTAAATGATTTAAAGCATTTAAAAACATTTTATAAACAAATTCCAAATATATTAACTTCTACAAGAATTTTATCACCTCTTGTAATTATTCCTTTAGCTATGACAGGAAATATAGTTGGAACTGTTATTGCAGCCAGTTTAATTGCTTCCACTGACTTTTTTGATGGATTAATAGCTAGAAAACTTAATATTACTTCGGAACTTGGAAGAGAACTTGATGCAGTAAGTGATAAATTTTTTGCTTCTGCATTAATAATTCCACTTATATTACAAAGTCCAATTTTTTTAGCTAACATTTTTTTTGAAGGTATGATTGCAACAACTAACTTAAAAGCTAAAATTAAAGGTCTTGAACCTAAAACAATATTTATAGGTAAAATCAAAACTTTTTCTCTTTCAATAAGTTTAATTCTTGGATATTTAAATTTATTTATTCCACTAAATTCATCATTAATTATAGGTTCTATTATTTCTACTATGGCACTTGAATGTGCAACCGCTGTCTCATATATTATTATTAATTCTAGTAAAGAAATTGAAATGGAAAATAAAAATGAATATGAACTTATATCTGATATTTTAAATAATGATTTAGATAAGGATAATAAAACAAAAAGCAAGGATAATGTTATCAATAAAGAAAATGTGTTTTACAATACATTTGAAGATAATAAAGTAAATAATACTAAAGAAAATATGTGTAAAAAATTAGTTTTAAAAAAAGATATAAAAAAACCAAGATTTTGATTCTTGGTTTTATTTATTATTTTAAAGCATCAATTAATTCAGCTTTTTTCATTGTAGAATAACCTTCTACTTTTTTTGATTTAGCTAATTCTCTTAATTCAGCAACTGTTAATTTTGATAAATCTTTATCAACTGATGCAGTTTTAACTTCTTTAGCTTCAGTCTTTTCTTGTACTTCTACTTTTCCATTTAATGCATCTTTAGCAATTGCAACTAAAGCTGAAAAGTTTTCTTTTGAATCGATTGCTATTTCAGATAACATTTTACGATTAATAGTAATTCCAGCTTTGTTTAATCCATCAATAAACTTTGAATAACTGATTTCATTTTCACGACAAGCTGCATTAATTCTTGTAATCCATAATTTTCTGAAATCTCTTTTCTTTTGTTTTCTATCTCTATATGCATACTTTCCTGAATGCATTACTTGTTCTTTAGCAGTTTTATATAATCTATGTTTACTACCAAAATATCCTTTTGCTTCATCTAATACTTTTTTACGACGTGCACGATGAATTGTGCTTCCTTTAACTCTTGGCATATCTTTTTCCTCCTACAATATATCTTTTAATCTATTCATATCACTCTTGCTTAATAGTGATGCACTTCTACCACATCTATTTGATGCAGCATTCTTTTTTCCTGTGTTATGTCTAGTCCCAGGATGACCTATTTTAACTGTACCACCAGGTCTAACGTTACAAACTTTAGCAGTACCTTTATGTGTTTTTTGTGTTTTTTTAGCCATACTATAATTCCTCCTATTTTTCTTTTTTAGGCGCTAATACCATCGTCATAACTCTACCATCTAATGTTGGCTTTTGCTCTATAACTGATATTTCATTTAAAGCATCTGCAAAACGAAGTAAAACATTTTTTCCTAATTCTTGATGAGCCATTTCTCTACCTTTAAAACGTATTGAAACTTTTATTTTATGACCCTTCTCTAAGTATTTACTTGAATTATTTAATCTAGTATTAAAGTCATGAACGTCTATTGTTACTGATAAACGATACTCTTTAATTTCTAGATTATTTTCTCTTTGTTTTTTTAGGTTTTCTTTTTGGCGCTTTTTATTTTCATATTTAAATTTATTGTAATCCATAATTTTACAAACTGGTGGATTACCATTTGGATTTATTAATACTAAATCAAATCCTGCATAACTACTTAGTGTTAATGCATCTTTAATAGGTTTTACTCCTAGTTGTTCACCATTTGGACCTATAACCATTACTTCTTTTGCTCTGATTTGTTCGTTTAGATACAAATCTCTTTCCTTACTAGCGATAATTGACACCTCCATATAAGACCTTGTCTTATAAAATTAAAAAGTGAATACAAAGTATCCACTAAAAATGCATAATAAACATAATGTTTTTTGGCATTTTACCCATAGCTATTTGCTATCAGGTGAGAAGTGGATCTTCTACTTTCCTTCTTGATTTCTAGTACATTATACAAGAAAAATATCTCTATGTCAAGATATTTTCTTTTAATATTATGTAGTTACTAAATTTTTTATACTTTTAATATTAACTGTTTTTTTATTATCTATTATATTATTAATTATTATGTTTTCAATATTATCTTTTATTATTTTGTCTATTTTTCTTGCACCAAACTCATTATAATTGCTTTCAATTAATATTTCATTTATTACATTTTTAGATATTGCAATTTTTATTTCATTTTTATATTTGTTTTTTAATTTTGAAATTTTTTTATTTATTAAATATATTATATTTTCTTTAGTCAAATTATTAAATACTACAATATTATCTATTCTATTTATAAATGGAACACTAAAATTTTCTTTTAGTTTTGTTAATACTTTACTTCTTTCATTGTTTGTAAATCCTATATTTATATCATGAAATCCTACATTAGAAGTCATTACTATTGTAACATAATCAAATCTTATTATATTACCTGCTGAATCTTTTATTTTGCCTTCATCTAATATTTGATATAACAAATTTATAATATTAGGGTGTGCTTTTTCTATTTCATCTAATATTAAAACAGAATATGGTTTTCGTTTTATTTCATCTAATATATTATTTGTATCCATGTAACCAACATATCCTGGAGGAGCTCCTAGGAATTTGCTTACAGTATGTGCTTCACTATATTCACTCATATCTAATTTTATAACATTTTGACCTACTAGATTCTTTGAGAAAATTTTAGCTAAATATGTTTTTCCTACTCCACTTGGACCTGTAAACATTATTGAATAGCATTTTCCCTCTTCTTTAAATCCTAGTTTTATTTTTTTTATTATATTTATTACTTCATTTACTGCTTTGTTTTGACCTATTATTTTATCATTTATATCTTTATTTATTTTATCAACTATTTTTTTATTTTCACTTAAAAGTTCATATATAGGTATTCCTGTTTTTGCATTTATCACTTTTGCTACATCTTCTTTTTTTACTTTTTTTACATTATTTTCATAAAAGTTTAATTCCAAATTATTTATTTTGTGCATGATAGTATTTTCTTTTGTTTTATATTTTGAAGCCTCACTAAAATTATTTGACATAATAGCACTGTTTTTTTCTTTTAAAATATTTTTTAATTCTTTGTTTAGTTCATTGTATTTTTTCATTTGTGTTGTTTCTTTTAAACTTGTTTTACTACATACCTCATCTAATACATCAATACTTTTGTCTGGCTCATTTCTATCATATATGTACTTTTTTGTTAAATTCATTATTAAATCAATAATTTCTTCACTTATTTTAACATAGTGATATTTTTCATATATTGATTTTAATTTCATTAATATTTCTTTTACTGTTTTGTCGTCTGGTATATCAACCATTATGCTTTGAAATCTTCTATCTAAAGCTTTTTCTGGATCTATATATTTTTTATATTCTTCTATCGTTGTTGCGCCTATACATTTTATTTTGTTTCTAGCAAGTGCGGGTTTAAAAATATTAGATGCATCTATTGCACCTTCAGCTCCACCTGCTCCGACTAATGTATGTATCTCATCTATAAATAAAATTATGTCATCATTTTCTTCTATTTCTTTTAATATTTTTCTTACTCTTTCTTCAAATTCACCTCTATATTTTGTTCCTGCTACTGTACTTGCCATATCTAAGCTTATTATTCTTTTATTTTTTAAGCATCTTGGAACTTCTCCTATGCTTATTAACCTACTTAATTCTTCTACTATAGCAGTTTTTCCAACACCAGCATGACCTATTAATAATGGATTGTTTTTTGTTCTTCTACATAATATTTCCAGTATTCTTTTAATTTCTTTATCTCTACCTATTACTGGGTCTATTTCGTTATTAAGTGCTTTTTTATTTAAATCAACGCCTAATTCTTCTATTAATAATTTTTTATTTTTCTTTTTTTTATTTACTAATTTATATGAAAAAGTATTATATAACTCATCTAGGTTTATATTCATCCCTAGCATAACTCTTATTGCTATTCCTTCTCCCTCTTCAAGTAAACTAGAAAATAAATGTTCTACAGTTACTTCTCCATTATTATTCTCTTTACTATTTATTATTGCATTTTCTATTATTCTTTTTAAAAGAGGTGTATATAAAAACCAATTATTTTCTTCTTTTCCTATTCCTATAATATCTATTATTTCGTTTTTAAATGTTTCATACGTTAAACTATATTCTTTCAGTTTTTCTGATATATTTTTACTGTTTTTTAATATTGAAAGAAATAAGTGTTCACTTCCAACATATGGGTGTTTTAATTCATACATTTCTTTTTTAGCATCTTTAATTACTTTTCTTGCATCTTCATTAAAATTTCCAAACATTTTTATCTTCCCTTCTATATATTTTATGATGATATTAAATTTTTATTTTAATCAATAATATATTATCATTGCTGAAAAGCAAAATATTTGTTCTTCTGAAAATATACTAACTGATACTTGATATTTAATATCTACTACTTCTCCATCCAATGTTTTTAAAAAATCATTGACTGATTTTTCTAAGTCTGATTCATGACTTTCATCAAATATTTTTACCTTCATTTAATCACCAAATATAATATACAATTTCGTAATAAAAAATAATGTCACTTTTTAATTATTTTTTTATTTTGTGGTATAATAAATGAAGATAGGTGTGTGTGTATGTATGAAGAAGTTAGTTATTATTTTAAGCAGTTTTTTATTTCTTTTACTTTTATGTATTTTAGTTACTTTTAAAACTATTTATATATATGATAATAGTAGCTCTAGTTTTGAAGTTTATAGCGATAAAAACATAATTAACGAAAAAATAAATGTTAAAGCACAATATTGCTCATTATTTAAAATAAGGTGTGCAGATATTAATGATGTAGATATTAGTAATAATATTAATTTTGATAAAATTGGTGAATATAATATAGTTTATAAATTTAAATACAAAAATAGGAAAAAAACTTATGTAAAAAAAATAAATATTGTAGATACTACTGCACCTACTATCAAGCTTTCTGAATCTAAATTAATGTGTCCAAATAAATATGTTGAACCTGGATATGAGGTCTCTGATAATTATGATACTGATATAAAAAATAAAGTAAAAATTGAAAAAATAAATAATACTTTAATATATACTGTTATTGATTCAAGTGGTAATAAAACAGTTGCAAAACGAGATTTAACTTTTGGCGATAAGGAAGCTCCAAAAATAACTTTAAAAGGTAATGAGACTATATATCTTTTAATTGGAGAAGAATATAAAGAACCTGGATATGAGGTCTCTGATAATTGCGATGATAATCTTAAAACAAAAGTTCAAATAGAAAGTAATTTAAATAATAAAGTAACAGGAACTTATACAATAAAATATAGTGTAAGTGATTCAAGTGGTAATAAGGTTAGTCAAACAAGATTTATTAAAGTTTACAATACTCAAAGTAATATTACAATTATTCCAACAAACAAGGTTATTTACTTAACTTTTGATGATGGGCCTGGACCATATACTGAATACTTATTGGATATACTTAAAAAATATAATGTTAAAGCAACATTTTTTGTGACAAATCAATTTTCAAAATATCAATATGTTCTTAAACGTATTGATAATGAAGGACATACTATAGCAATTCATTCATATTCACATTCATATAAAAATATTTACTCAAGTGTTGATGCATTTTTTAATGATATAGATAAAATGGACAAGATAATATATTCTCAAACTGAAAAACATTCTAAATTATTGCGTTTTCCTGGTGGAAGTTCTAATACAATAAGTAGATTTAATAAAGGAATAATGACTAGTTTATCTAAGGAAACCGCTATTAGAGGTTATAAATACTTTGATTGGAATGTAGATAGTAATGATACTGGAACGAGTAATTCTAATAAAATTTCAAATAATATTATAAAAGGTATAAAAGCTAATAATTATTCCATTGTGTTGCAACATGATATAAAAAAATATAGTGTTAACGCAGTAGAAGATGTAATAAAATATGGTCTTGCAAATGGTTATACATTTTTACCTTTAGATATAACAAGTCCAACTGCTCATCATGGCATTAATAATTAAAAAATCCCTTAAAATAGGGATTTTTTTACTACATCATATCATCTAATTTGGTGTCAACTTCTTTAGCCACTTTATTGAACTTCTTCTTAACTGTTTTCATAATTGGTTTACTATATTTTTGATAAGCTAATGTAGCTCCTACACCAAGTCCAATAAGCGCCATATTCTTACCTAATTTCATATTTCACCTTCTTAGCTATAATGTAATTTGTATGTAATAACATACAGTTATAGTTTTTCTTTATTTTTTAAAATTATTCATAAAAATTAATTTTTCTTTTAAAGTTGTTTTTCTCTCATATTCATTATCATTTTTTATACTTGTTTTAAAAACATTAGGATCTCCAACTATTATAAGTTTTCTTTTTGCTCTTGTTACAGCTGTATATATTAGTTTTTTTGAAAGCATTCTTCCATATGAACTGGTTATTGGGAGTACAACAAGTTCAAATTCACTTCCTTGAGATTTATGTATGCTTATTACAAAACCATGTTTAAACTTATTAAAATCTTTAGGTAAATATTTAACTATATTTCCATCATAATCAATATATATTTCATCTTTTCCACTTTTGCTTGTATTTGCATATATTATGTATTTTATAGTACCCAAATCTCCATTAAAAACATTTTCATCTGGCATATTAACTAATTGTAACACTTTATCATTTTCTCTATATATAACATCAAAATATTTAATTTCTCTTTTTTCAGGATCTTTTTTATTAAATACATTTTGAAGTTCTTTATTTAATGAATCTATTCCATTTACACCAGCATACATAGGTGCCATAATTTGTACTTTCTTATAATCATATCCTTTTTTTTCTATTGTTTCGGCTAGTGATATTATTGTGTTTTTTAATGAATAATTTGAGCATTCTAAAAATATATAATCATCTCTTGTTTCATAAAAATCAGAGCTTAAATTATTATCATTTATTTCTTTAGCTAATACTGGTATATATGAATTTTCATTTTGTCTATATAATAGTTTTAATTTTATAACATCAATTATATCACTATTGATGAAGTCTTTTAAAACTTGTCCTGGTCCAACACTTGGAAGTTGATTAAAATCTCCAACTAATATTAATTTTATGTTGTCATTTAGACCTTTAAGTAAATTATCTATTAAAGATATATCTATCATACTTACTTCATCTATTATTATTAATTTACTTTTATCTTTATTATATTCATCTATTTTAAAGCTATTTAATTCTTTATTCCATCCTAAAAATCTATGTATTGTAGTAGCTGGAAAAAGAGTTGCTTCGCTTAATCTTTTACTAGCTCTTCCTGTAGGTGCGAGTAAAGATATTTCGTTTATTAATTCTTCATCATTTAATTTATTTAATAATTTATATAATTGTACTATTGATTTAATAATCGTAGTTTTTCCTGTTCCTGGTCCACCAGTTATTATAAGTAAATTATTTTCTAAAGCTTTTTTTATTGCAGTTAATTGAATTTCATCATATTTTATATTATTTTCTTTTTCCAGTAATTTTATATATGTATCTAATTTCTTATATTTGGTTAATGGAATATTTAATAAAGTATTTAATTTATTTGATACTCTATTTTCTGCTTCATAAATATTATTTAAATAATATTTATCATTTTCTATATGTATTTTTTGTTCTATATTTAATTCATCTAAATAAGTATTAAATTCTTCTTTGTTTAGTTCTATTTTTAAATAGTTAATTGCATTTATATATATATCATCCA
>URCH01000022.1 GCA_900546275.1 uncultured Mycoplasmatota bacterium | reverse complement strand
ATTAAATTTTAAATTATTTTTTTATTATTTCTCTATATATTATAAAAAGACCTAATAATATTAATGTTAAAGGTATCAATAATTTTATTATTAAGCTAAGATTTATTATATTTAAACAAATTAGTAATAAGAAGAATCCTACTATAATTCCTATAATATCAAATTTAATTCTTTTTTTATTAAACAAGTCTATTATGCATGGTATTATTATAAAAAATGTCCAAAAACCATTAAAAAATATATTAATATTTATTATATTAAATGAATTTAATCCAACCACTATACCTAAGATAATTAGTAAAGTTGCCCATAGTATTTTACTTATTTTATTCATAAATATTCCTCCATCTTTATTATAAGATTTTTTTATACAAAAGTATATAAAAATTGGAACTATTGTCCCAATTTCTTTATTAATTCTTTATATCTATTTTCTACTCTATCTTTACCAAATAATTTCATTATCTCATATAAGTCTGGTGTATTTGATTTGCTAGTTAAGGCAACACGTAATACAGTAGCTATATCTGCTACGTTTCCTTTAAAGTTCTCTGGATTTTTTTTGTATTCTTTCATATTGCTTGCATACCCTAGTTCTTCAGCTAGTTTTTTAACATTATTAAACCATTCTTCTTGTGATTCATCAGTATAATAGTTTTCAATATATTTGTTAAGAATTTCAGTGATTTCTTTTTTATCTATTATTTTTTGCCATTCATATTCACTGATTTTTTCATTATAAATATCATCATACATATACCATATTAAATCTTCTATATCTGAATAATGTGCGATATCTTTTCTAGGTTTTACTTTTTCTCTTTCAATGTTAAGTATTCCTTTATAATATTCTTTGTCTTTTTCTATTATTTTTACTAGATTTTCATTGTATTTTTTAGCCCAACTGTATGATTGCTCAAACAATTCTTCAGCACTCATTTTAGAAATTATTTCTTTTGATATATTATTTAATTTATCTAGGTCATATAATGCTCCTGAAGATGACATTTTTTGAGGATTGAATTTGAAATCTAAATATGACTTATCTGGGTTTTCAGTATGCCATATTTCATAATTTGAGTTAATAATTGTCATTAATGATTCTATAACTGCAAGTGTTGGATAACCTAATTCATCATAATAACTCATTGAGGCTTCAGGATCTTTTCTTTTAGATATTTTTCTAATACTTTCTCCATCTTTTTTTATTATTAATGGTGTATGAATATAATTTGGTGGTGTAAAGCCAAATGCTTCAAACATTTGAATATGTTTAGGAACAGATGGTAGCCATTCTTCTCCTCTTACTACATGTGTTGTATGCATTAAATGATCATCGACAACATGGGCAAAATGGTAAGTAGGAAGCAAATTATCACTTTTCATTATTACATCATCTATATCATTTTCATTTAGATGTAGTCTACCTTTTACTAAATCATTAAAAATAATTTTATTTTCAAAATTTCCATTTGATCTAAATCTTATTACATACGGTTCTTTATTTTTAATTTTATTTATAGCTTCTTCTACACTTAGAGTATTACAACGAGCATATCTTCCATAATATCCAGGTCTCATTTTTCTTTCTTCTTGTGTATGTCTCATTTCATCTATTTCGTCTTTTGTACAAAAGCATGGATAAGCTCTTCCAATTTCAATTAAATGTTTTATAAATGCATGATATATTTCTTTTCTTTCGCTTTGTATGTATGGACCATAATTTCCCTTTGTTTCACCATTATATTCATATTCATCAGGTACAATATTGTAATGATTCAAAGTTGAAGTTATTAATTCAACTGCTTTTTCTACTTCTCTTTTTTGATCAGTATCTTCATTTCTTAAATAAAACACACCATCTGTATTATTAGCAATAGTAAAATCTATTAATGCTTGAAAAAAGCCACCTAAATGCATATAACCAGTTGGAGAAGGCGCAAATCTTGTTACACATGCACCTTCTTTTAAATTTCTTTCAGGATATTCCTTTTCATAGTCTTCAACAGTTTTTGTAATATTAGGAAATATTAAATTAGCTAAATCTTTATTTGTCATACTTTTCTCCTCTATCTATATAAAATAAATTTATTAAACATATTGGTTGCCCTAGTTAGATTCGAACTAACGATCTCGGAGTCAGAGTCCGATGCCTTACCGCTTGGCCATAGGGCAATTTAACAAATATATTTTATCACAAATTATATTAAAGTTAAAGAAAAAACAAACATTTAGTTTGTTATTCAGTTCTAAGTGCGTCAACTGGATCTTTTTTAGCAGCTATTTTTGCAGGTATAAAGCCACCTATAACAGTAAGTAACACACTTATCATTATAAGAATTATTGCATGTACTGGATTAAGTTTTGCAACGTTTTTCAATTCAGTTAAATTTTGTATAATTGAATTAGCCGGTATAATAAGTAATCTTGATATAAGTATACCAAGTAATCCAGAACATAAACCTATTATAAATGTTTCAGCATTAAAAACTCTTTTTATATCTTTTTTTCTAGCACCTAGTGATCTTAAAATTCCAATTTCTTTTGTTCTTTCAAGCACACTTATATATGTTATAATTCCTATCATAATTGATGAAACAACTAGTGAAATTGAAGAGAATGCTATTAAAACAACTGTAATAGCGTCCATAATATTATTTGTAAGTGATGAAATCATCGATGCCATATCTGTATATTCAATTTTGTTTTCTTCTCCTAAATCTTTATTATACTCATCTAAATAATCCGTAATTTTTTCTTTTGTTTCAAAGTTTTTAGGGTATATATAAATTGCACTTGGAATACTTTCAGCACCTAAATATGAAAGTACATAATCTTTTGTGTTATAACTATTACTATTTTCATCAAATGGTTGACCAGACAAAACATTTATATTTGATGTTTCTTGAGCTTTTACAATTTTAGAATCTTTGTTTTTGCTTATTATTAAGTTTACAAGTGAATTTGTATAACCTATTCCACTACCACTTGTCATAGATTCTTTTTCTTCTTTTCCTCTTATTATTGCTTGAACTTTTAAAGTTATACTGTTTTTGCTATTGTAAAGAGTTTCATAATTAGTGTTAGGTATAAAAATTCCGTTAAATTCACTATAATATTCATCATTTATTACAACTTTCAATTCTTTGTTTAATATTTCATCAAATGTTACTTTATCTTCTTCATTAAAACCAAGTTGTTTTAATGTTGACATATATACTTGGTTTTTGCTATCAACTTGCAATATCAAACCTGGTTTTGAATCATCTATTTCTCCATATAATATATCATAATTATTCTCTATGACTTCTAAATTATTTTTACTCTTCGAATTTGTTGGTAGTAATGTCCATGGTTGAGTATTCATATTTGTTGTATCTACTAATTTATATGTATTGTTATTTTTACTTATAATATTAAATCCTATGCTTTTTTGATATGATATACCTGCTATATTATTTACATCTATATTATCTATGTATTTTATATATTTTTTAGTAATTACATTTTTGTGGGTTAGTGTTTCACTTATGTCTTGTTGTGAATATACTATTTTTTCATCTGTATATTTTTCTAAATTTTCATTCGCACCTTTTAACTGAGATATCATATTATCATCCATTGTCATTGCTTGTGTTGATACGATAATTGGTGCTTGAGATAATGTATCTTTTTCAAATTCATCGATTTTTATTTGAAAACCATTTGATAAAGCTAATATTAATGAAATTCCAATTATACCAATAGAAGATGCTAATGCTGTAAGTGCAGTTCTTCCTTTTTTTGTTTTAATGTTATTAAATGAAAGATTTAATGCAGTTAAATAATTCATTGTAGTTTTTTTTATTTTATAGTTATTTAAGTCATCTTCTTTATTTTTTACTGGATTTGAATCATTAATTACTTCTCCATCTTTCATTTCTATTATTCTATTTGCATATGCATTTGCAAGTTCTGGATTGTGAGTTACCATTATTACTAATTTATCTTTAGCAATTTCTTTTATCAAATTCATTATTTGAATACTTGTATTAGAATCTAAAGCGCCTGTTGGTTCATCCGCGAGTATTATATCTGGGTTATTAGCAAGTGCACGTGCGATTGCAACACGTTGCATTTGGCCTCCAGATAATTGATTTGGTTTTTTATTATAATGATCTTTTAATCCTACTTTTTTTAAAACTTCTATTGCTTTTTTTCTTCTTTTTTTAGGTGACACTCCACTAAGTGTCATTCCCATTTCTACATTATCTAAAATACTTATATGACTTATTAAATTATAGGATTGAAATATAAATCCAATTGTATTATTTCTATAGCTATCCCAATCTGTGTCTTTAAATTTTTTTGTTGATTTTGAATTTATTATCAAATCACCACTTGTATATTTATCTAATCCCCCTATTATATTAAGCAAAGTTGTTTTTCCACTACCTGAGGGACCTAAAATACTTACAAATTCATTTTTTCTAAATTCTAGATTTATTCCTTTTAATGCACTTTGTTTAAAATCTCCAGTTGAATATATTTTTTTTATATTTTTTAATTCTAACATATTGCCTCCTTTATAAGTATATATAATTATAATCTTAATATTATTGATAGTCAAACAACAAATTTCAAATTTTATTTATAATTTATAAAATTAAATTAAATATTTACATATATAAAGCTAAGTTTTAAAGTAATTATTATTAAATAGTATCTAATTAAATTTGTATTATTTAATTTTTTTATTGCCTTGTGATATAATATCTTTATAGGAGAAGAAATATGAAATATGAAATGAAATTACAGCCTAAGTATTATAATTTTATACTTAATGGCACAAAAAGAATCGAAATTAGACTTTTTGATGAAAAAAGACAACAAATAAAAATTGGAGATACTATTATATTTCTAAAAGAACCTAACTTAAATGAGTCGTTTAATGCTAAAATTATTGGTTTATTAAGATACAATACTTTTGAGGACATGTTTAGAGATTTTGATATTTCTGTTTTATCTGATAAATCTATGACAAAGGAAGAATTAATTAATTCTCTTGAACAATTCTATACTAAAGAAAAACAAAAACAATATGGAGTTTTAGGAATAAGAATTGAGTTAATATAAAAGTTGGCAATGAAATTGTATTTCATTGCCTTTTTTATTGAATTTTAGTATAAAAAAATCCTATTTTCTTAGATAAATGGAATAATCTATTAAATAATAGAAAAAGTAGCAATAATTTTTTGCTACTTTAATGGATTAATCAATTTTTTTCAACGATTTTACTAACGGCTTTTCATTAAAATTACTAATTTTTATTTTACTAAACAAATCAATTTCTAAAAAAGATTCTATTCTACCCAATTCACTTATTGGAAGTGAATCTATCAAATTAAATTTAATTAATTCTATTAATTGGTTGTAATATGATTCTACACTTTGTTGTCCTTTATTTAATTCTTTTTCTTTTAACAATTCTTCTAGTTCTTTTAGTTTTTCTTTCTTTTTAGAAATATCTTTAGGATCAATTTTATTAAATTCTTTATTTGCTAAGTCAATTCTATAATCTATAGTTGATTTAGTAGAAGTATCATAATTTAATATTTCATCTATAACTTTTGAATTACCATTTAAAAGTTGATTTATTAATTCAACTAAATATGGTGGCTTATATTCATCGTAACTGTATAGATAAATATCTCTTGTTTCTTCAAAATAGTTTTTTTCTTTTCCGATATAAGTATATATATAATTTTTTATAATTTTACCAGTAAATCTTGGTAAATGATCGCTTTCATACTCTTCATGCTTTATAAAACTGCAATTATTTATAATTTCTTCTTTTAAGTTTTCAACTTCTTCTTTGTTAAAATCAATTTGATATTTTTCAATTACTTCGTCATTTGTTCTAAAATAAAGCATATTCAAACCCTCCATTATTAGACATTATATCATAATTATTTGCCTTTGTGTATTATTAAATTTTTAAAATAAAACTACTTTCAATTTAATTTGAGAGTAGTTTTTATATTATCCAATCTCGAAAAATTCGAGTCTAGTATCAATCTGGTAGCGACGGGGAGATTCGAACTCTCGACCTACCGGGTATGAACCGGGTGCTCTAGCCAGCTGAGCTACGTCGCCATTTGCAACAAAATAATAATAACATATTTAATAATATTTGACAATACTAAATTTAAAAAATGTTAATCCTTTTTTATGTTACCTATAAATTTTGTTGAAATGTCAGTAATCTATGTTAAAATATTTCCATATTAATATCTATTTTTTACATTATCCTATATTCTTTTAATATTTATTTTGTAATAATTAAAGGAGTTATGGTGTTAAATTCATTTTAATTCTAAAGAATTTATCTGCTACAACATATAGAACAGTTTTTTTCTCCAAAATCAAATTTGTAAAAAAATTTATTTTTTAAAATTACTCAATTATTTTATTATTTTTTTGCTAATTGTTTTGATAAATTTTTTATTATTTTAACTGTTAAAGCAAAAAACAAAAAAACTAAGATTTTTCATTTTAAAAATTTTCTTAGTTTTTCAATAATTTCGCTTTATATATATTTTTTTTCTATTTAATAATTGTTATAACAGGTCGGACACTAAATAGAGCTGCCCCAACACCTTTAATACTCAAGAAGCCTCCTCCATCTACATTAACTTCATGTGCTGTATTAATATCAGAACCGAAACTAGAATTCATGGTCCACCAAGCACCCCAATAATATGAGGAACCACAATTTGTGGATTTACAATATAACCAAGATTCATAATCACTTGTTTTAGATAACGGTTTTATATAATGATTTACGTTAGGATAATTATCATCTTCTGTTTCATAATATGGGCTCATATTGTAGTATTCTGATGAACTTATTAATCTTACTTTATCACTTACTTGTTTTGAACAATCAGATGTTTTTCCTAGTACATTTAATTCACTCATTAAATATCCTCCATACGTTGTTTCTCCATCATCTCTTGTTGGATCTGCACATATTGGCATACTTATTATTTCATTTGTTATTTTACTTTCTAGGTTTGTTAAGAATTCTCCATTTAAATATGTTCTTATTAATGATTTATCCCAACTATATACATATAAATCACCTTTAGAATTTACGCCACAATCTGTTGTAGCATCAGCATCTGCTGTGCAATGTGCCATTTCACTTTTATCACCTAATTGATTAGCATCCATTAATAATGTAAGTTTGTCGTTTATATCCCCTATAACATGCCATTTATATCCACCTAATTTTATGTCATCTCCAGTTACATAGGTTGTTGCTGTTATTATATTTCCATTATCATCATAATGTGCTTTTTTCCATTGGGCATATAATGTTTGATTTTCAGTTACAGTTACTAGTGTTGATTCTTCTATTTTTGCTCCATTTGTTGCACTTGTATACCATCCCATAAAAACGTAATCTGTATATGTTGGTACTGGCAACTCGCCATATGTACTATTTACTGTTACTTCTTTTTTTGATTCACTTACTGTTCCTCCGTTTCCATCAAATATTATTGTTACTTTTTTTTCTTCTATACTACTCGTTTTGTTTATTATTATTTCTTCATTTTTTTCTTTCGTTGCTATATAAGTTTCATTTATTAGTGTTAATGCTACTCCTCCATCTTCATATAAGATAACATTCCCATTCCCAACTATTCCAGTTATATCCAATTTTGATGGATTTCCATTAACATCTAATATATTAGTTGTTGTGCATTCATTGTTATTACATGTAAATGTTATTTCAGCAACGTTTGGATTATTTACTAATTCTTGCGCATAAAATAAATTAGCACTTCTTACTACCCCCTCAACACTCCTTTCAAAAGCACCTTTTTTTGCAGAATCTATTAAATTTAGTACTATTGGAGTTGCTATAAGCGATATAATTGCTAATATTACTATTACTGCTAACAATTCAATTAAAGTAAATCCTTTTTTCTTTTTCATTATGTCAATCCTCCTAGTTTGTATTTTCAATTACAATTGTACTCCTAAACAAGAGAATATGTCAACAAAAAAAATAAAGGCATATGTAAAATATGCCTATCTATATATAAAACGCTAATAGCGATTAGCGTGCTATTAAATATGATTTTAAATATTATTTTTTATGCACTACTTTTAATATATACAAGTTAGTTTTATTTTATGCATTTTTTATTAATCTTTAATAATATATTCTTATCTTTTAATAATGTATAATTAATTAAACTACGTTATTAAGATTTATTATATTTTTTTATATCTAATGAATTAATATAATCATTAAATTCTTTAAAACTCAAACCTGGTTTAACATCAAAATATTCTGTTACTGGTCTTGATACTCCACCCGACATTTCAATATAAATTTTGTTTATTTCTTCAATTGCATTATTTTCATCTGTAAAATCATATATTCCTTTTCTTTCACTATTAGGATGTTCTATTTGATGTACACCAGTTTCATTATAATATAAAATAAAACAGTGTAAATGTTCCTCTTGATCATCATTAATTTCTCCACATTCATAAATTCTTGTACAAAACATTTTGTTTTTAATATTTAAATTATTTAAAAGTTCATGCATTAATAATACTTGTTCAATGCAGGTTCCAATTTTATATTCTAATATTTGTTCAATACTTAATGTTCTATAATTTTTTCTAAAACCTTTTAAACTATTTATATGTTTTTCTCCATTTAAGTCTATATACCCATATTCTATATTATCCATGTAATTTAAAATATCACTTGGTGTTTTTATATTTATCATATTAATCACATCCAATACATATTGTATCATATTAATTCGTATTTCCTAGCAATTATTCTATTATCTGAACAATATTTTATGACATACTCATTATCTTGTTTACAAATAATAATACCTACTGTGCTATTTTCTTCAATAGTTTTAACATTTTTATCAATGTAATTCATATAAGTCATAATTTGGCCTGTGTGTTCTTTCTTTAACCCAGTAGCTTTTAATTCTATTACTACATAACACTTGTATTTTATATTATATAAAAGTAAATCTATATAGTTATATCTACCATTAATTTTGATTTTATATTCATTTTTAATAAAAGTAAAACTTTCTCCTAATTCTTCTAAAAATGATGAAATGTCTTCTAAGATTAGTTTTTGTAATACTTTTTCTGAAAATATATCATACTTATTGTTATTTTTAATCATAATTGGGCTCTTTACAAAATCAATAATATTAGACTCATTCTGAATCATTAATCTATTTTTAGTATGTTCTGGTAATCTTTCATATTCATTAGCTTTTATTCTTTCTCTTAATTATCTAATTGATAAATTACTTGATTCAGCTATCTTAGCATAATAGTGAAATTTATTTTCCTCAAACCAAAGAATTTCACAATAATGACTCCAACTTAATTTGGCAGACATTGTCTGCCATTTTTGAAATACTTTATAAAATTGTCTCATATTTCTCAAATTTCTTTGACTGTATCCTGAACCTAATTCTTCAGTTAATCTTATTGAATACTCTTTAATAATATTTTCTCCATATTTATTTCCTGCATCTAATAATAATTTACCAACATTATAATAAGTATTTAAATCGCTTTTATTAATCGAGTAACTTTTGACTTTCCTATTTATCTCATTATTTATTAATTCATTTTTTATCTCATTATAATAATTCATATTATTCCTTTCTATTGCGTACAAGTTTCAATTTTTAATTTATCATTTTTTATCTTAAACATAATACTACCAACTTGATCCGTCCTATAAATTTTAGAGTATTTTAAAGTATTTAATACTTCTTTATTTGGATGACCATATCTATTGTTTTTTCCAACACTAATTATTGAGTACTTTGGATTTGCTTCATTTATAAAAGACTTACTACTGCTTGTCTTACTTCCATGATGCCCTACTTTAAGTACATCTATATCACTTATATTATATTTATCTAAAATATCTTTTTCTTTCTCTATTCCAGAATCTCCCATAAACATGAACTTATAACCATATAATTCTGTATATATAACATTTGAGTTATCATTTTCATTATCATATTCTTTTGTATTTAAAAAATATAATTTGTTGTTATCGATATTTAGTTCTTTAATACACGAATAATATTCTATTTCCTTTTTATCTAATACTTTAATTAAATCTTTTTCTAAATCGTTATAAGAACCACAATTAAGAATAACTTTGTCTACTTTAAAATTATTAATAAAATTTATTGCCTCGCCCATGTGATCAAAGTCTCCATGAGTTAAAACTAAATAATTAATTTTTTTTATTCCAATTGACTTTAAATATGGAATTATTGTTGATGTTGATATTTCATAATTAGTTTTAGTAAAATTAACTATCCCTCCTGTATCTATAAGAATATTACCTTTATTATTAGGAAAAGCAATCATCAAAGAATCGCCTTGACCTACATCAAGCATAGTAACAATTAGATTTTTATTAAAATAATTAATATTTGAATAAATTAGAATTAAAGTTATAATTGGTAAAACATAGATATATTTTTTTACTAAAACTTTATTTAAACATATTAATGTTAATAAATAATATATGACAATCATTATTAAATTCATTTTTCCAATTATTATATTTATACTTAAAGTATTATTTATATAAATAGAAATATTTTCCATAAATTTAACAATTATATAAAATGTATTATCTAAAAAAGGAAATATCAAACTTATTAATGAAAATGGAAAAATAATTATAGAAATAAATGGTACAAATATAAGATTTAATAATGGACTAATTAAGTTGATTTCAAAAAAATTATTAATAACTATTGGTAAACTTATAAAAAAAGATATTAATGATGTCATTAATAATTTTGAAAAATAGTTTTTAAAATTATTAATTTTCTTAGAAAATAATATAAGTATTATTGAAATTATAAAAGTAAATTTAAATCCTATACTATATATATAAAATGGATTATACATTAACAAAATTAACAATATTAACATTATTATTTCTATAGTTTTTAAATTGAATTTAAATTTTTTATTTATATAAATTAATAAAAACAATAAAAATGCTCTTAATATTGATGATGAAAAATTTGTTATAAAAGTATAAAACAATAAAATAAAAATTGTTATTATATAACTTATATCATGATTTTTTGTTATTTTTTTTAATAAATACATAAGTAGTGTTGATATTAATGTAATGTGCATTCCTGATACAGCAAATAAATGACTTATTCCATTATTCTGAAAACTTTTTTTGGTATCTTGTTCTAATAAGCTTGTATTTCCTAATATAAATGTATATAAATAATCTTTGGTTTTAAAATTATTTATATAATTTATTAAT
>URCH01000021.1 GCA_900546275.1 uncultured Mycoplasmatota bacterium | reverse complement strand
GCCAAAAAATTCCACATAGTACAAAGATTTAATGATAATATTATTTATTACAATAATAAAAAAGCTATAATTTTATTAAATAAAACAAATAATAATCCTGGCACCTCAAAACTTATTAAGATGAATTCTGACTATTTTAAATATAACATTTCTGATATATCAGTGGAAGATAAAAAATATTCATTATATCAATATATTGATGTTTCTAATGAGATTAAAAATGCTATAATTGATCCAAGAACAAATGCATTAAATATGCAAGGTCTTAATTTAGAAATAAATGAATTTATTAAAAAAAATAAAAAGGGATCTGTAATTATGGTTGATTTAGATAATTTTAAACAAATAAATGACAATTATAGTCATAACGCAGGTGATTTTATTTTAAAAGAAGTTTCCAAAATATTTTTAAATACTACTTCTGAAGATGATTTGGTTGTTAGATATGGTGGAGATGAATTTTTAATTATTTCAAATTCACCCATTGATAAGTCTCTTAAAATAGCTGAAGATATTAGAAACAAAATTGATTCATCTAAATTTAAATATCGAGTTAAAACAATACATGCTACTGCAACAATTGGAGTCAAAGAATTTTCTAGTGAAGATGATATAACTAAAATTGTTGATGAGGCAGATATACTAATGTATGTAGGAAAAAATAATGGAAAAAATCAAATAACTGTTGAAAAAGTCAAAAAAAAAGCGTTATAAATGTAACGTCTTTTTTTTAAAATCTTTTACTATTTCGTCTCTAAATAATAAATATTTTTTTAAACATTCTTCTAAATTTAATAACTCAATTATTTCACTATCATTGATTAATTGATCGTGTGTTACTCTAGAAATAACTTCATAATTAGTTAAATCAATATAATCTTTTGACTTAAGGATTATGTTTTTTGTCCAATCATATATATACTTTGTATTAAAAGATTCAACCTCTAATACTGAATGCAATACATGAGTATGTGTTCCATTTATATATCCTGTTAATACTGAAGAATTTTGCATTTTTTTACAAAGCATTATCGAACGTGAATGACATCTTTTATATCTTAATTCTGATGTTAACTCATCATAATACTTATCATCTATTAAATCAGATATTTTACTAAATTTATATAAACCAGGTTTTGATACAAAAAAATATTCATGTTCAACTTTAGCAGGTCTAAGTTTAAATCTGTTTTTACTTAAATTTTTATGATAATCATCAATTATGTATTTTGATGTATTATAATTAAACATAGTAAATTTTTCTAATTCCTCAACTACTTGTTCTTTTAATGTTTGTTTTTGATTATATAAAGGAGTAATTTCATCTTTACATATTAAATCATATAAATTACAATCTTTACATGTTTTATTTTCTTTCATTTATACCACCTATTAAAATATATTAAATTATTATAAATGCTTGCTATATTTTTTAGTTTCTATTTCTTTTATGATTTCATTTCTAAAAACTAAATATGGTTTTACACATATATTATTTACTAATAAATCTACATAATTTTTTTTATCATAAATTATTTCATCTTTAGTTATTTCACTTAATACTTTAAATTTATTTAATTTATAATATTCATCTTTACTCATTATTAAGTTTTTTGTCCAATCATAAACATAATCGCCATTTAATCCTGTTGAAACAATTATTGAATGTAATACGTGCAAATTATTTTCAGTTATATATCCTGTAACTATCTTACTATTAGGAGTTATTAAAACAAGTTCTAATGATTTAGAATGACATTTACCATATCTTTCATTTGATTCTAATTCAAAAAAAATACTTGGTTCTTTAATAAATGTTGATATTTTTCTAAATGTATATTTTTTATTAAATGCTTCTACTATAAATATACCATCTTTTTCATCGAGTAAAATAGAATTACTATTTATAAAACTTTCTAATTCTATTAATTCTTCTGGATTCATGGTTGCTATTTTAGTAATTGTCTCTATTAATCCCATAATAACTTGATTACTACTTACTTCTTTTAAATTTATTTGTTTTTTTTCTTCTTCACAACATGATTTAAAATTACATTTATCACACATACTTTTCATATAAAACTCCCCTTTTAAATATTTGTTCTTGCTATTTTAACATTTATTTGTTGTTTTGTAAAGTCAAACTAAAAAGCACCTGAAAGTGCTTTTTTTACATAAATCATTGTAAAGTTTTTATATCAATTTTTTTTATTTCAGTTATCCCTTATTTTAGCATTACATTTTTCTTGTACTTCTTTTATAATTTTATCAAAAATATCAGTTACTTCTGTATCATTTAATGTACGAGTTGGATCACTAAATGTAAGTGTAAATGCAATTGATTTTTTATTTTCACCTATATTTTCACCCATATATACATCAAAAACATCAATATCAGTCAATAGTCTTCCACCAGACTTCTTTATTTGATTCATTAAATCTTGAGCAGTTGTACTTTTATCAACGATGAATGCTAAATCCTTAGCAACTTCTGGATATTTAGATGCAGGTTTAAATTTAATTGGTTTAATAGATTTCATCAATTTATTTAATGATATCTCAGCTACATATATTTCATCTTTTTGTAATGATGGATGAACTCTACCAACTATACCTATTCTTTCTCTGTCTAGTAAAATTTCTGCACATACGCCTGGGTGCAAATCTGGTATTGCATTTTTATTAAATGAATATCTATTTTTGAATCCTAAATAATCTAGTAAATTTTCTATTATTCCTTTTATTAAATAAAAATCTACTTTAATGGTGTTATTATTCCAATTATTAGAAATATAGTTACCTTTCATTAATATAGCAATCTTTGTTTCTTCTGTTAATGTTTTATCATATGTTTTACTTATTTCATATAATAAAATATCTTTTACTTTTCTTGCTTTATTATATTCATAAACATTTAAAAGTGATGGAATTATACTCGTTCTTATAACTGATTTATCAACACTCATTGGGTTTGGTAAAACAACGTTTTCTTTTTCTTCATATTTAAACAATTTAGCCATTTCAGGTGATACTAATGTATAAGTTTTTGCTTCATTTATTCCCAAACTTCTAAGACGTTTTGAAATAATTTTTCTATATTTTACATCGCCCTTATATTCACCTTTTTTTATTTCTGCAACTGGTAATGTTGAAACCAAATTATGATATCCATATAGCCTTCCAATTTCTTCTGCTATATCATTTATATTTGGATCTATATCAAGTCTTCTATTTGGAATAGTGGCAATAAATTTATTGTCTTTTAGTTCATATTCAAATCCAAGTTTATTTAATTCTAATTCAACATCTTCTAAACTAATCTTTATTCCTAACATTGAATTAATATCTTCATTTGTAAATTCAACCTTTTTAGGGGTCTTAGGAAGTACATCATATTTTACAGTACCAGAAAGTACCTTAGCATTTGCATATTTTTCTAATAAGTAACAAGCTCTTTCTATAGCTTGAATTGTATATTCGTAATTTAAACCTTTTCCATAACGAATTGAAGCTTCACTTTTTAAATTCAAATTTGAAGCAGTATATCTTATACTTGTAGCATCAAATATAGCACTTTCTATTAAAATATTTTTTGTGTTATTATCTACTTCAGTATTTTCTCCACCCATTACACCAGCAATACATACAGGTTTACTTCCATCTGTTATTACTATATCATTTGGTGTTAAAATTCTTTCTTTACCATCAAGTGTTGTTATCATTTCATTTTCTTTAGCATCTCTTACTACTATATTATTTCCTAATTTATCTTTATCAAAGAAATGTAATGGTTGTCCAAATTCTAACATAACATAATTTGAAATATCCACAACATTATTTATAGAACGCATTCCTGCAGCTATTAATCTTCTTTTTATAAAATCTGGAGATTCTTTTATTTCAACATTTGTAACCATTTTAGCTAAATAATATGGACATTTATTGGTTTCTACTTTTAAATTAAAATGAGCTTCAATGTCATCATTAATTGGAGTTGCTTGGTTTGATGGAATATTTACTTTTTTATTTAATATTGCAGCTATTTCATAAGCAAATCCTATGTGATAATAACAGTCATTATTTCTATGTTTATGAACATCTAATTCATATAAAGTGTCTTCCAAACCTAAATATTTTATAGGATTTTCTCCGATGGGAGCATTATTATCTAATTCATATATACCTTTTGCATAAGTTTCATCGTTTTTTTCTTCTAATCCAAGTTCGTATAAAGCACATAACATACCATTTGATTCTACACCACGTATTTTTCCTTTTTTAATTTCGAAATTACCAGGTAAAATTGCACCTGGAAGTGCGACCATAACCTTCAAATTTTCTCTTACGTTTTTAGCACCACACACTATTTGTAATATTTCATTTCCAACATCAACTTTACAAACATGTAAATGATCACTATCAGGATGTTCTACACATTCTACTACTTTACCAATAACTAAATTATCAATATGATTAGATATCACTTTTTCTATATTTATTCCAGCTTTAGTTATTTTGACAGCAAGTTCTTTTAAATCTTCACCTTCTAAATCAATATAATCTTTTACCCAACTTAAACTAATCATGTTATGCCTCCTTTCTATCAAATAATTTTGTTTCTTTTAAATTCGTTGTATAAAATACTCTTATATCATTTATTCCATATTTTAGCATAGCAAGTCTCTCTGCACCAAACCCAAATGCAAATCCTGTCCATTCATTAGGATCATATCCACAGTTTTTTAATACATTTGGATGTACTATACCTGCACCTGCTACTGTTATCCAACCAGTATTTTTACATATATTACAACCTTTTCCATGGCAATTAAAACAACTTATATCTGTTTCTACGGATGGTTCTGTAAATTGATAATAACTTGGTCTAAATCTAGTTTTACAGTCATCACCAAATATTTTCTTTACAATAAAGTCTATAGTTCCTTTTAAATCTGACAAACTAACATTTTTATCAACTAGCAAACCTTCTATTTGCATAAATTGATGTGAATGTGTTGCGTCATCATCATCTCTTCTAAATGTTTTACCTGGGCAAATCATTCTAATTGGTGTTACACCTTTTCCCTCTAGCATAGTTCTAGCTTGAACTGGAGATGTTTGACTACGCAATAATATTTCTTCATCTTTTATATAGAATGTGTCTTGTGCATCTCTTGCTGGGTGACCTTTCGGAATATTCAATAATTCAAAATTAAATTTATCTTCTTCTATTTCTGGTCCATCTACTACATCATATCCCATAGACATTAAAACATCTTCTATTTCTTCAACTATTTTTTCAAGTATGTTAGGTGCTCCAACTGGTATTTTAGTTGATGGTAAAGTTATATCAATACTTTCATTTTCAAGTTTTTTATTCAACTCTTCTGTATCAATTTTATTCTTTTTTTCTTCTATAATCAGTGTTGCTTTATTTTTTAATTCATTTAATTTTGAACCAAATTCTTTTCTTTCTTCAACAGGAAGTGTTGCAATTTTACTTGTTAATAAACTTATTGTTCCTTTTTTACTTAAATACTTTATTCTTATTTCATTTAATTCATTATTTGTTTTTGCTTGTTTTACTTCTTCTTCAAGACTATTTAATATTTCTTCATTACTCATATTTTCCTCCTAAAAAAAATCACATCCTAATAAGGACGTGATTACGTGGTACCACCTTAATTTATAGCAAAAGCTACCTTCTTAACTAAAACGCGTTACCGTTATAACTTTTCATTATAAAGTTCAGAAAATGAATTCATAAAATGTTATTACTAAATTTCCACCAACATTAGTTCTCTATATATAACTTATTTTACTACTACTTTTTCGTCATAACCTTTAATCAATATGTATTATATCATAATTTAAATTAATTTCAAACTTTTTTTAGTTTTAATAGTTTTTTATTTTCTACTTCTTTTCCTATTATTCCAAGTAATATTATAATTCCTATTATTGATAATATTTTTCCTGTTTTTAATAAAGGTGATGTATAAACTATTTTTATATCATGACTTCCTTTCGATATTGGGAATCCTATAAATGACTTATTTACTAATTCATAATTTGTTTTTGTGCCATCTACATAAATTGTAAATCCTTTATCATATGGAATTGTTAAATTAAAGTATCCATCATTTGTAACGTTTATGTTGCCTTCTATTGTATTATTTTTTATTTTAGTTATATTTAATTTATCATAATTTTTTATAATTTCATTATAATCTAAAACATATACATTTAAATTTTCTATCATGAAATTTCCTTTAGAAAATTCAACAGTTAAACTTTCCAAATTTTCTTCTGAAATAACATAATGGAATGTTTCATTTTGATTTGGATAAATCCATTTATCACATGTTATACTGTTTTTTATTCCATTTATTGTTATTGATACTTCTTTTTGTGTACAACTGTTTGGCTTTGTACCATTAAAATCGATAAGTAAAATCTTATTTTTTAATGGTGTTCTTAAATAAATATTAATTTTTCCCTTTTCTTCAACATTTACAGTAAATCTAGTATTAGATTTTCTTAGTTTTAGACCTTCTTTTGTATATGAATATTTTAAATCTACTTTTTCTATTTTTGACTTATATTCTTGTTCTACATCTTTGTTAACTATTACATAATTAAGTAAAGCTTCTATATTATATGGATAAGTTAATTTGTTATATTCTTCTTCACTCATTAAGTTGTTATTAACAAATCCTATAGAAAAAGCATTGTTATTTTCATATAAACCAATTCCATTTTTCTCATTTATTAAATTATATTTATTTCCAGGGTTAGATTTTGATATTATATATTTATTTCCCATATATGTATCAAATAATATGTTGTTTGTTGATCCTAACATAAAACTATTATAATATGGGTTGGCTTGTTTAAATTCGTTTCTAACAAAATTATAATAATAATTATTATATGTTGATGAATATATATTTGTTGTATAATATTTTGAATTATATATTTTATTTACTGTATAATTTGAATTAACTAAATTATTAACTCTATAATTAGTATCATAATTATCTAATAAACTTTCGTCTATATTAAATATTTCATCATATTTTTTATAACTAACATAATCTTCAGTAAAATTCATATAAAATCCAGAAAATATACTTAATAATACAACTGGTATGTAAACAATAAGTTCTTTTCTAAATTTATTATAAATAATTAGAATTAATAAGAATGTAAAGAAATCTAAATAATATATTATTGAATCTGTTCTACTAGCTAAAACAATGATATTCGCAAATAATAAAAATATTATTAATTTTTCTATATTTATTTTATTTTCAGTTAAATTTTTTATAAAAGTCCCTATTATTAAACACATAAGAGGTATAAATGGTATAAATACTTTGGCTCTAAAATATAATCCACCATTTAATAAACATGTAAATATTGGTACAAAAAACAATATTAGCAATGATATACCTAGAAATTTAAAGTTTTTTTTCTTTACATAAGCAAACCATAGTACTGAAATAAATGCAATACAAGTTAATCCTGTAGAGTAAGCTCCATATAATATTTTTGTTGGATTAACGTTTATTATTAGTAATTTAAATATATTGTATGTACCAGTATTTCTTGTCTGTAATATCGTATAAAATACTGGTAATATTAATACTGAACTCATTAATATAGATACAAATATGTATAAAATAAAGATAAGCAAATCTTTTAAAAATTGTTTTATATCAAGCTTTTTTCTAACTTTTATTTTTTTAAATATAAAGTAAATTATAAGAACTAATATTCCACCTACGCTATAATAAAAACTTGTCATAATCATTAAAAATGAACTTATTATAAGTAGTATTTTTTTATTTTTATTTATATATGAATCAACAGCTATAAGACCTAGAAGTAAAAAAGGCATATAATTTACAAACATTATGTGTCTATGCATTTGAAATACTAAAGGACCTGAAGTTATAAAAATAATTGATGTTATAAGCGCTACTTTTTGTGAATATTTATTATTTCTAAGCCATTTATAAAATAAGAATGTTGATATATATAATATAATAATACTTATTCCCATAATATAATGAGTCATTTTTATAAATGGAAACAAGTAAGATAAAAGTATTATTGGATTTAATAAACCATAGTAAGCTATATTAAAAATATTTTGACCCGCACCATAATTTAGAGAAAAGTTAGGAATTAATGTTTTAGTATCATAAAATAATTGTCTTAAATATTCTGGGAATATTGTATGTTGATTTATCCAATCTGTGTCGGATCCGAACATATTAAATCCAGTTGGAATTAATATCATTAAAGTTAAAATTATAAATAAAATAATTATATTTTTATATTCTTTTTTTAACATACGTTCCCACCTCTATGTGATATTATAGATAAAAAAGAAATAAAAATCAATCTTTATTTCTTATTAAAAACTAATTTTAAAAACAGTGTTGTTATTAAATCTAATAGTATTAAAAAAATTAGTATATATATTACTATATTTGGAATATATTTTATTATTTTATCTATTAATGGTTTTAATAAATATATAAAAGCTATTGAAGCTATTCCCCACAACAATGACATTTCTAAACATATATATTTTCCTATATTATATTTACAATCAGAATAATCCCAAAATACTATACCAAATATTTTTTCTATTAGTATTCCACCAAACAATTCAAGTATAGTTAATGAAATAGTTGAAATTATAAATAAGGAAATTATTTTTAATACTTTATTTTTAATGTTTTTGGAAACGATTTTATTGATTAGCAATATTAAAACTGATCCAAAACCATAAACAACTGTCCATGGACCATATAATATACCACTGCTTCCTTTAAAGTTTCCACACACTACTGATTCTATAATAAATCCTATGATTGACGTTATAAAAAAATACTTTGTATAATACATTATAAATCACCATTTTTATTATGTTTTTATCATTTTATATTATACAAAAAAAGGCTATAAGCCTTTTACATAGTTTTAGATTTTTTTTCTTTTTGTTCTGTATATGATTTAAATCCAGATAAATCTTCTGTTATATCTATTGTTTTTCCATTTGTTGGTATCCATTGTGAAAATTTTTTAATTTGTTCTTCATTAAATAAATTTAAAAGTGATTGTAATGTTTGTGTATAACTAATGCTAACATTTCCACTTCTTTTTTCTTTTAATCTTTTATTAGCTAAAGCCATTGAACTATAAAATCCATTTTCCATTATAAATTTACCCCCGCTTCTACTAATTTTTTTAGTAAAATTCTTGAATCATTGTTTACGTATGCATTAAACATGTTATCAAAACCAACTACTGTTGTTATTATGTTTGCCATTGTTGCTTCTTCTGGAAATATTTGAATTTCTCCATTATTTCCTACTAAATAGTTTGCAAGTACTTCAGTATATCCAACATTTAAAGCTTCTAATCTTCCATCTGTATTAAATCCCATACTAAAGTTATTTGAAGTTATTATGTTTAAAAGTTCAAACATTAAAACATGTCTTATATCATATTGTTTTTCCATTTCTTTTGTATTTAAATATAATATATTTGTTCTAAAGTCATACATAGAAATATCTTTATTTAAAAAATTATCGTTTTTTTCTATTTTTAACGTTTTTATTCTTTTATTTAGATTACTTAAATCAACACTAGGAAATTTATTATTAAATATAACAATTAGTTCAAATAGCCTTGCTTTTACTTCTCTTGTTAAATTTAAATTATTGTCTAATGATAATCTTATATCCTCTAACATAGTATCACCTAACTTTAATTTTAACATATCAAAAAAAATAAATCTATAGTTTTAAATAGATTTATCTTTTTTTAGTAATAATTTTAGTATATTTGTTTCTTTTTTCAAAGTATTTTTTTAATTTTACATGATTAAATTCATACTCTGTATTTAATGTTTCAATCACTCCGGTATTAAGTAACATTTCCATAAATTCACTATAAGTTGTATATGCATTGAAATTATTAAATTTTAGAAACTTATAAAAATATTTTACAAAATAATCATAATATTCATCTACTGTTAGATTATTTTTTTCTAAATTTATTTTATATTTGTAATTAAAATTATTCATTATTTTATTAATAATTGTATTATTTGATATTAATGATAAATAAAGTGAAATAACTACTTTATCATCATTGGTTATATGTTTTCCATATACATAACCTTTTTTCTTAAAATCAACAAATAAATCAATTGAATCATATATCACACTGCATAATACTTCATTTTGTTCTTTCATATGTCCTCCTATTTATTTACAACATACAACAAACTAAAATAAAGTTAACTGACTAGATTCTGGCATACCATCAAGTATACCCATTAATTTCATTTTTTCAATTAATGTTGATGAAATATGCGCTCTTTTTTGCAAATCCTCTATACTTATAAATTCTTTCTTTTCTCTTTCTTCAACTATGTTTTGAGCAACTGTATCACCTAGCCCATCTATTGATGAAAAAGGTGGATATATAGACAAATCATCTTTAACTCCCCATACTGTAGCTAAACTTTTATTTAAATCAACTGGTAAAAATTTAATATTACGTGCTGTTGCCTCCAAACATACTTTTAAACTTTCTAATTGTCCCATTTCTTTGTTAGTAGCATCGTAACCTTTATTTTGTATTTCTATAATTTTATTTTTTATTGTATCATAACCAGATATCATACTTTCGACATCTACATCGGTTGCTTTAGATGTAAGCCAAGATGCATAAAAGTATACAGGCATATGTACTTTATACCATGCAATTCTAAAGGCACTTATTACATATGCTGCAGCATGTGCTTTTGGGAACATGTATTTTATCTTTTGACAAGAATCTATAAACCATTCTTCAATTCCTGCATCTTCCATTGTTTTTCTATAACCAGCCCAAGTTTCAGGATCTTTACTTGCTTTTCCTTTACGTACAAATTCCATTATTTTAAATGCCTTTATAGGTGCTACTCCATGGTACATAAGATAAACCATAATATCATCACGACATCCTATAACCTCTTTAAATGGAACTATATTATTTTTTATTAATTCTTGTGCATTACCAAGCCATACATCTGTACCATGGGATAAACCTGATATTTTAATTAATTCTGCAAACGTTGTTGGTTTTGTTTCTGCTACCATTCCAATTGTAAATGGTGTTCCAAATTCTGGTATTCCAAGTGTACCTGTATTACACATAATTTGTTCATTAGTTACTCCTAAAGCTTTTGTTGAAGTAAATATACTCATTGTATCTTTATCATCAAGTGGTACAGTTAATATATCCATTTTTGTTAAATCTTGTATCATACGTAATTGAGTTGGATCTGAGTGTCCTAGTATATCAAGTTTTAACAAATCCTGATCAATTGCATGGTAATCAAAGTGTGTTGTTCTCCAAGCTGATTTTGGATCATCTGCTGGAAATTGAAATGGGGTAAAATCGGATACATCCATATAATCTGGAACAACTACTATTCCACCTGGATGCTGACCTGTTGTTCTTTTTACACCTGTACATCCTGCCGCAAGTCTTTCTATTTCTGCTGTACGCATAGATATTCCTTTGTCTTCACAATATCCTTTTACAAAACCAAATGCTGTTTTTTCTGCAACAGTACCAATTGTTCCTGCCCTATAAACATTATCTACACCAAATAATACTTTTGTATAATCATGTGCTGAAGCTTGATTTAGATCTGAAAAGTTAAGATCTATATCAGGAACTTTATCTGCATTAAACCCAAGGAATGTGGCAAATGGCATATCTTGACCATCTTTATACATTTTTTCATTACAATTTGGACAAGTTTTATCCGGAAGGTCAAATCCACTTGAGTAATTAGCTCCTAATGGATTTCCATCTTCGTCATTAAATAAACTAGTTTTACATTTTAAACAACGATAATGAGCTGGTAAAGGGTTTACTTCTGTTATACCCATCATGGTTGCTACAAAAGATGAACCAACTGAACCACGGGAACCAACTAAATATCCATCATCATTTGAGTGTTTTACAAGTCTTTGTGCAATTAGGTATATAGGATCAAATCCACCACCTATTATTCCACCAAGTTCTTTCTTCATTTTTTTTGTTACATTTTCTTCTGTTTTTTCGCCATCTTCTATATTCCAATGATTGTTTAAATAATTTTTGATTGTTTCTTTTACTGAATCAAATCCTTCTAGTATATTCCTATGTAAATTTAAAAATGCTTCTTTATTTAAATTTTCTTCATCTATATCAGGATTTTTTTCTTTTATTTGTTCTTTCCAACATTTATAAACAATGTCTCCATACAATTCTTTTGCTATTCTTTCTTCTATATTGTATGGAAGATTTTCTCCGTACCAATCTGCAGCTTTAGAATAAACTAAATCCGTTACTACTCTTGGACAATCTAGGTATGATTTTCCATCATCACTTTTAACTCTAGGAGAAAATGGTATTCCACCTGTATCTATTATTACTTCTATTTCTTCTGACATATCTAATATTTTATTTGTATTTTCAACAACTATTTCATAAGCCAGATCATGTCCTAAAAAGCTAAAATCTTCTAACATTTCTTCTGTAGTTCTAAAGTGTTGTGATGGAATTTCTTTAATGCTATTTTTAGCTAATGGATGTCTACCACCACCTGGTACTTTTTGGTTAACAATAATTTGCCTATAAATTTTATCTTCTCTATCAAAATGATGTACATCTCCTGTAGCAACTATTATTTTACCTGCATTTTTGGTTTCTTCTATTATCTTTTTAATATGGTTTTCAAGTTCTAATTCACCACTAAAATCTCCAGTTTGAATTAAATGATTATATACTTCTTTTGGTTGAACTTCTACATAGTCATAAAAATTAATTATATTAGTTAATTCTTGTCCTTCTTTACTTCTTGCTTGTATGAAAACCTCAGATTCATAGCAACCACTACCTATTAATAATCCTTCTCTTAGCTCTTCTAATTTACTTCTAAGAATTCTTGGAGTTTTATATAAATATACAGTATTAGCAAGTGATATTATTTTGAATAGGTTTTTTAAACCTTTTTTATTAATGGCAATTGCATTAAAGTGGAATGTTCTACCAAATTTATGTATTTCATCTTTTGATATTAGGTTATCTAAATCACTTATTTTTTTGAAGTTTTGTGCGATTAATTTTTGTAACATTTTATGGAATACGTATGCAGTTCCCTCTGCATCGTAATCTGCCCTATGGTGAGCATCTTCATCCCAAGGTACATCATATCTTTTTACCAAAGCTGATAAACTATGACGAGCAAATCCTTGATCTAATGTTCTTGATAATTCTAGTGTATCTATTACTGTGTTTTTAAATTCTCCAAGGTTATATTTTTTCATAGACATTTCTATAAACGAAATATCAAATTTGGCATTATGAGCTACCATAGGTAAACCATCTGCCCACTTTAAAAATCTTTTTGTTACGGTTTCTTCATCGTCTTTGCCTTTTACCATTTCATCTGTAATACATGTTAGTTCTGTAATTTTATCTGGTATATGTCTTTTTGGATCTATTAATTCATCAAATCTATCTATTATATTACCATCACATATTTTAACAGCACCTATTTCAATCATTTGATCTTCTCCTGCTGCATTAAATCCAGTTGTTTCTGTATCGAATACAACATAAGTTGTTTCTGAAAGTGGTAAATCAGATGGTCTAACTACTATATTTACTGTATCATCAACAAGTGTTAATTCTGTACCATAAAGTCCTTTAAATATTGGTGGATTTTGTATTTTTAAATTTATTTCTTCTAATTTCTTTTCTAATTCTTCTTTTGGTTCTTCAAAATCTCCAGCTTTAAGTTTATCTTCTATTTGTTGTTTTTCTTGTTTTAATTGTTTTTTTAAATTTTTATTATATGAATTTATTATTCCATATGCTATTGGAAATGCTTGGCAGCCATTATGATCTGTAATAGCAACTCCTCTATATCCCATTTCCATTGTTCTACTTACAAGTTCACATGTATGTTTACCCAAATCAAGTTTTGTTAAGCCATCCATTTGACTCATCATGGTATGTGCATGTAATTCAACTCTTTTTACTTCTGCATTATCTTTTCTTTTTTCAACTTTTTTATCAACAATATTTATATCTCTTGCATTTAATACAAGTTCTTTAGAATATATATCATTTTTTGTATATCCACTTATTTTATAGAATTTACCTTGTTTTAGTTTACTTTTTAATGAATTATATTCTTCATCATCTTTGGTAAAGATTTTGCAATACATACTATCTGTAAAGTCTGTAAGTTTAAGTGTAATTATTTTAAAATTGGACTTGCTGGATTCAAAATAATCTATACCAAACACATTTGCTTCTATTGTTACATTGTCTATTTCTGTTTTAATGTTTTTTATACTAGTTATTGTACTATCAATAGTTCTACCTAAAACAACATTAGGACTATCTTCAGTTTTTACTTTCCTATGCATTGGATTAAATTTACTATTTTTAATAGGTTGTTCAATTTTTACTTCTTCTTGTTTTGGAACTTCTATAACTAAACTCTGTTTTACTTCTTCTAATAAGTTCTCATTAAGAGTATCATTAATATTTATCTTTATTTCAAAATTACCAAATCCAGCTGAAGAAAATGTTTTTTGTAAATCTTCTTTTATAGTATCTAGTTTCATTTTTTCTGCTATATTTGCACATTCTATACTAAATGTATTTTTATCTAAAACTGTTTTATAGTTAATAAAACTTTCTAATAAAGGATTTTGTTTTTTATTTTCATTTATAACATATTTATAATATTCATTTATTAATGTATTATCTTTGTTTAATACTTCTATATTTGTACTTATATATTTGAATTCACTATATTTTTCTTTTAAATGTTTTAAGAATAAATCATATACGTCAGTAGGTAATATATTTTCTAACTGTACAACAAAAATATATGAATCTTTATTTTTATTTGATATTATTTTAACTAAATTTCCATTTTCAAAATAATTATAATAATTTATTGGAAAATGAATTTGCTCTAGTAAAAGTTTTAATTTATCACGCATATGAACCACCTTAAATAGTATATCAAAAAAAAAGCATTCTAGTAAATAGAATTACTTTTTTATTTAACTAATTTATATTCTTTTTCATTTATAATTAGACTACCATTTTTTAATGTCGCTTTTGCAGTTTTATCTTTTACATCAATTTCTTTTGCATCTCCAGTAAGAAATACTTTAAAATTGTTAAATACTATATTATTACCTGTTTTTGTATATGTTCCATAATAAATGTTATCCCAATTAAATTGAGGTTCAAATATATTAAATGTATTGTCATTATTTAAAGCAATCACTGCATCACTTGTGAAAGTGTGTCCTTCATCACCAAATTCCACAGGACGTCTATAAGTTACTGTTTCATAAACATTACTATTTTTTAATTGACCTGTTTTGTCATATGTTTTCCATATTAAATTACGATCAAATACATAATATAATCCATCTTTGTAATCTATTTCATACACAAAGTCAGGTATTTCAACTTCAAATATTGAGTTTCCATCCAAATCAACTGATTTTAAATAATATACTGTTTTATTATCATAATCTGAGTGTCTATTGTAGGCAAAAGTTATAATATTATCATGTACTACAATTCCACCATCTATTGAACATCTTAGTTCATCATTAGTCGGACAATTATCAAATTTTACTTTAATTGTATTTAACAAATATTTATTTAATGATTGATAATCTTTAACATTTACTTTGTCTTCATCATCAAATTCTAAAGTTGGATTGTAAAACTCTATATTTAAATTTAAATCATCCGAAGTTATTCTAACATATCCACTATTAGTTTCAAAAAAACTTTTAGATACACCACCATCTATATGATCATTTTGTACACCTTTAAAAGTTATTTTATTCTTATCTGTTACTGTATCATTTTTGGTATTATCTTTTTCTTCTGTTTGTTGATTATTTACTGTATTATCTTTTTTAATGAATTTATCATATACTGTAAAACTCATACTAGC
>URCH01000020.1 GCA_900546275.1 uncultured Mycoplasmatota bacterium | reverse complement strand
TACTCCACTATTTGTTATTGTTATCTCTTTGGCTTCTCCAATCAATCCTCCTAATATTCCTCCTGTTGATGTTACTTTAACATTTGAAGCTATATTAAGATTATTTAATACTAATGTATAATCACTGTATCCTATTATTCCACCTACATAATTTACACCTGCTATAGTTGAATTTCCTATGACTCTAATGTTATCCAATTTAACATTTTCTCCATTTATGTATCCAGCGAGTGCTCCTACTTTAGAACCATTTTTATTATTGATTGTCATTCTATCAAATGTAACATTTTTTACTTCCGAATTTTTTTCTAAACATGTAAATAAACCACTTTCTGATATTGGAATATTCTTGATTTTATATCCGTTTCCATCAAAGCTACCACTAAAGCATCCTAATGTTTTAAATTCTAAAGCATAAGCACTACTTGATAAGTCAATATCATTCATCAATATATAGTTTGCTGTTAAATCATGCCTTACACTATTTAAATCATCCGCTGTATATATTTTAATTACATCATCATTTCCGTCATCTTTCCTATCTATATTTGTTACTAAATAGGCATTAGGTTCAGAATATGTCCCATCTTCATACTGTACACGTGCTGTAATCTTTGTGTTATTTTCTATTATTCTTAATGCATTTTCATATAGTTGATATTCTCCATCATTAATTTTATATTCAGTTTTTAAGGTTGCTTCTGGAGGAATTATCATTATATATGTTGTATCCGTTTTAACAGAATTATCTGGCATACCAATAATCCTTACAGGTATCTTTTTAGGATCTATATCCCAAGTGATTTTAATCTCTTGTTCAGCATTTTCATTACTTGAGCTTACAAAATATTGATTTGTATAGTCTTTTAAGGCATCATTTTCGTCTTTCAATCTTACTGAACCATTTGAAACAAGTTTATCTTCATACGATGAATCTATTATCGCAATTCCTAAATTTTCATCATAATCTTTCCACTTTCCAAGATCAGTAATTTTATATTTTTTGTTTATTGCACCCTGTGGATATTGTGGATAAAATAATTTATATCCTTCCTTAGAGATAACAGTATATTTTAAAAGACCTGTTACATTCAACTGAGATGATTGGTTGTCATAATTATCTGCTAGCGAAAGAGCTGATATAATAGTTTCATTTTCTGTAACAATAAATGGGCCATCATATTCCTTATACTCACCTGCATTTATACTGTATAACTTTGATAATGATCTTTGATCATACTCTATACTTATTTTTGCATTTTCACCATTTGAAACAAGAACTTTTTCCATTTTTATAATTGGTTTTGCAAGATCTTCGCTCATTAAATTACTTACCATCACAATATCTTCGCCATATGCACTATCTCCACGTGCAATTGCTTTTATTGTAGAATTTTTTCTTAACTCAAATGGACCTGTATAATTAATTTCTTCACCATCATTTAATGTATATATCTTTTCTTTTGCATTTTTATCATAATTTATTTCAACAGTTACTTTTTCTAATAATTGTGCTGAAGTTTTTGGCTTTATATTTATTTTTACTTCAAGAATTTCTTCTATACCTGAGGTAGAATACATTGGTGTTTCTTTAATTTCTCCATTTTTATATGTAGCTACCGCATATATTACACTTCCGTTTTTATAAACATTAAATGGCTTATCATAATCTACGAGACTTCCACCATTTATACTATACCTTAGTGACTCTAAATCTGTTGTGGATGCATTTATACCTATTATTTGTGAATGTTTATCAGCTGAAAGTGATGCAATAATATCTATGTCATCTGCCTTAGTTGCTTTGGTAGTTGTATATGAATCACTTGCAATTTTTGATGAATCATATTTGTTTGTTGTTTCTGCATATATTACAGAATTATTTTCATATAATTTTAAACATACTTCATCTTTTGATGATACTACAAATTCTCCCCCATTGATATTATATTTATATTTTGTACCTAGTTCTTTATCAAATGAAATACATATTTTTTCTCCTAATCCATCCTTTGTTGAAACAAACTTTGGTTTTTCTAAATCTCTTAATCCATTTTCCGTGTAATTAGCAGTTATCGTTTCTCCAAATTCTTGATTAAAATTAACTACGACAGTTGTTCCATTTAAATATATATCATCTAAAATACAATATGTTTTATTAGCTGTTACTGGATCCATTTTTTCATACGAATATGTTTTCCATTCACAACTTTCTTCAACGTTATTACCATTTAATAATACTTCAACATTTTTTATACGTCTTTTGTCTATTTCAATTACATAATTTACCTTTGTATTATTTGACTGATATTTTGGTATTATTACTGGTGAGATTGTTGGAACATATCTAGGAAGTGCTGATACAGTATAACTACTAGTTTTTGGTTGTTCCATGTTATTATATGTTGCCTCAACATATAATACAGAACCTACTTTAAATGCTTCAACTGGTTCCAAATAATCTTTTAATTCTCCTCCATTTATACTATATTTTATTCCTATAAGATTTCTAGTATCATAATCAGCGGTTAAAATAAATGTAAGTAAATCTGTACTTAAATTAGCAGAAATTTCTATATTTTTTATAGGTTCTATAGTAATTATTTGAGAGGTAATTAATTCATTACCATCTACATCTGTTGCTTTTGCAATAACCGTTGTATTATTTTCATATATTTTTAATGGCTCTGTATATACTTTAAATTCTCCTCCATTTATACTATATTCCTTTTTGTTAGTTAATGGTTCATCAAAATCTAAGGAAACTTCTACCATCAACTCTTTTTTACTATCAGTTGTTTTTATAGTTGGAGCTCTCATTTTTCTAATTTTGCTTGTTACATAACTTGAAATTTTTTGATTACCATTAGAATAAGTTGCTCTTGCTGTAATTACAACATTATTTTTGTTAATTTCTAAAGGTTGCGTATATTCAATAAAATCTCCACCATTAATATTATATTCCTTTTTTAAAATTGTTCTTTCATCATATTTAATTGAAACTTTTTCAATTAAAGAATCATTTAATACAACCGAACTAAATGAAGGTTCAACTACGTATGCTACTTTAGTTAATACATATGATGATGTTTCTGTATTACCATTTTTATCTGTTGAAATAGCGTATATTATATCACCATTATCATATGCTTTAAATTTACCAGTATAATCTTTTAATTCTCCCCCATTTATACTATATTTGGTATTTATAGCTAAATAAGAGTCAGATTTGATTTCTATTAAACTATATATTTCACTATTATCATCATCAACTTCGTATTCAATTATTTGGGGTGCCTTTAAACCTCTTATCTTACTTGTTGTAAAAGTTTCTTCTGTTGTTATTCCACCTTCATATGTTGCTTTAAATATATATTTTTCTCCATTATTATTTGAACTTATAGTTGAATAATAATTTCCATATGAATTTTTTATTTGAAGAGGCATATATTCCCCATCATTTACTTTGTACTCTAATTTTATAATACTTCTGTGATCTGGATATATTGTAATCACTTCTGTTGTATCGTCATTTGATGTTGAAGAAGTTATTTTTGGCTTAGATTGAGCATTAATACCACTAACAACATAAGAAACATTATGTTCTTTTCCTTTATTATCTATGTTGATTACAGAAATAACAGTTCCATTTTTATATACAATAAATGGTTCGGTATAGTTTTTAAATGTTTCACCATTTACACTATATTTTATATTGTTAGAAAAGTATTTATCATATTCAATCGATATTGTATGCTTTTCATTTTGATTTTTATCACTAACATATATTTTAGGTTCCTTAAATCCCCTTATTTTACTAGTGATATAATTTGTACCATAGATTGCACCATTATTGTATTCTACTTCTGCAGATATTACCATATTATTTTCATCAATAGTAAATGGTTCGGTATAGTCTATTAAATTTCCCCCATTTATTCTGTATTGAACCCTTTTAACGTTTTCATCTGTATATACTAATTGTATAAGTTCCTTAGTATTATCATCTACAGAGGTACTAACAATCCTTGGATCCATTATTTGTGTTTTTTCTTTAAATATAAATTCTCTTTCCTTAGTTATTGTTTCACCTGTATCAGTATCAGTTGCTGTTACTATTATTTTTCCCGTTAAATGTACAAAAATTTTATCAGAATACTCATACGGACCTGTTGTTATTATTTTATATTTTTTACTACCATCAACATTATACCCATCTCTCACTTTACTTTCCAATGTATATACTATTTTATCGACAACATCATCTGCTTTTATTCTTATATATGATGAATCTGCATCTTCATAAAGTAATGGATCTGGATTCATTATTATATCAAAGTCAAAAGCCTCTGTTCCACAAGAAATTTTTTTAGTCGTTATCTTAGATTTGTTTCCATTAAAATAATAATACGCTTGGATTTCAGTTCCACATTCTTTTACTGCAAATTCACCTGTATAGTTTTTTTCTTCCCCAGAGTTTATTTTATATTTCATATCTAGTTCAGCTACATTTAAAGGATATTCAATTTGAATTCTTGCTTTTTCATCCTCATAAAGTGGATCTAATACATTAATAGTCGGTCCTAGTTGATCTGAAGTCAACACTTCTCCAATATTTTTTATTCTTAATTCGTCATAATTAGAGATAGTACTTTCACCTAATAAAGTTCCATTTACATCGCGCACTGAAATTTTTTTACTAACCTTTGCCTCAATTTTTGTATTATCTGTAACAATAAAAGGTCCTGTATAATCTATCCAATCACTATTTCCTATTTTATATTTTTTTTCAGTAGCATCCTTATCATAAGTGATTGTTACCTCAACTTTTTTTACATTATAATCCTTTGGCTCATAATCAATATCTACTAATAATTGCCCATCTGGTGGATTTATTATATCATTTCCTGCTTGAGAATATTTTATCCATATATTTTTACTATCTTTTGGATCTACACAAATTCCACCATCATAATCTTGCCATTCTAGCGTTAAATCATCTCTCGTTTCGCCCGTTCTACTTATCCTCCATTTTATATTATAAGCATCTTTTGGAAAATCGTATTTCAATAAAAGTTTTCCAGATTCACAAGTCTTGGCTGAAGAATTATGATCCTCATTTTCAACTGCGCTACAATAAGGGCAACTTAAAACAACATTATATTCATAATTACCATCTTTGTTAATAACTTCTATATAAGTTTTTTCATTATCACATACACCATCTAGTTCTCTTACATTATTTATTAAACCGCTATCAATTAAATCTTTTAAAAGTATTTTTTTTGTTGTGCCATCATCTATTTTTATATTTTGACTAACTAAATATAGTTCTGCAACTCTCTTTAACGTTTTTCTATTTTCATCACAAGCGCCTTTTCTAGCAGAGGAAATAGAATTTATAACAATTGATACAGTTATAGCCATTATAATTGCTAAAATAACTATTACCGCAAGTAGTTCTACCAATGTAAATGCTTGTTTATTTTTCATATTTCATACTCTCCTATCATACTCTTATTAGTATAATATAAATTAAAAAAAAAGACAACCAAATGTACAGTAAAACCTATAATATTTTTACTGTTTTTTTAGTGTTTTTTCATAATTTTTAATCGTATTATATATACATGAATAACTTCTACTATTATAAAATTTACAAAACTTTCTTATACTAACACTTGATTTTTTATATAAATTTATAATTTTATTTTTTTCTGTTTCTGATAAAGCATTAATTGGCTTTCTATTTTTATTTCCATGTATTAAATTAACTTTATTATCTAAAACTTCTTTTTTTAATTTTAATATATATTTTGGATGATATTCTGTTATTTGTGCGATTTCTTTATAAGTTAAAAATGAATTGCCTGATAACTTTTTTTTGATAAGATTAATTGCTTCTTCTTTTCTATTCATTTTTTATCACCTTGAATATTGTAGCATTTAAGTAATTTTTTTACAAGATAATTTATTTATAAAAGACATTTTTCAAATACAATCCCTCTGGATGCGCAGTTTTACAAGCATAAACTCTATTTTCTTTTTCAAACATTTCTGGTATTTCATTAATACTTGTTTTTTCTTCTCCAACAGATATAAGAGTCCCAACTATATTTCTTACCATATATCTCAAAAAACCATTTCCATTAAATATAAGTTTTAATATTCCATTATTATAAGTTATTGTTATCTTATTTATTGTTCTTACATAATCTTTAGGCTCTCTAGTTGTTTTGGTAAATGTTTTAAAATTATGTGTTCCCTCAAATAATAAGGAAGCCTTTTTAATTAGTTCTATATTTAAATTTCTATTATACTGATAAACATAATTTCTTTGTAATGGATTATACTTTTTTAAATTAATTAAATATTCATATTCCTTTGAAACAACATTGTATCTAGCATGAAAGTCTTGTTTAACATGATTAATTTTTTTTACATATATATCATTTGGAAGTAAACTATTCATAGCTTTTGTTAAGGAATTTAAATTCATTTTTTTTAAACAATCAAAATGGGCTTTTTGATTTATTGCATGTACCTTAGAATCAGTTCTTCCAGAAGCTGATATAGTTATATTAGTATTAAAAATTTTAGAAAGAACATTTTCTATTTCTTGTTGTACAGTTCTTTCATTTTTTTGTTTTTGGTATCCATTAAAGTTTGTTCCATCATATGAAAAAGTCATTAAATATCTCATATAATACCTCATTTTACATATCTATATATGTCTTTCATTAAATCTTTTATATCATCTCTATAACCTATTTTTATATTTCTTAACTCATAAACTCTTTTTGAAAATTCTATAGTTTTTGGAATTTTAAATTGATTATAATTTTCATTAGTAAAAACATCATATTTATTTCCTTGATTTATTATGCTATCCTTTAAAATAATTACATTATCTGATATTTTGTGTATAAACTCTACATCTTTTGATATTATCAAAATTGTATTATTTTCTTTTTTTAATTCTTTTAAAATAAACAACATTTTTTGTTTATTTTTATAATCTAAATCTTCAGTTGGATTATTTAAAATAATTAATTCATTATTAAATAATATATTTATAAATATATAGCACATTCTTAATTGTCCAGAACTCATTTCATATATATTTTTATTATATAATTCGCTTTCTAAATCAAATAACTCTTTTATTTTATTTAATTTACTTTCTGAAACATTATTTTTATATAAATTTATTTCATCATTTAATGTATTTGTTTTAAATGAAAAAATTATATTATTTAATAATATATACTTTCTATCATTAATTATTAAATTACTTAAATTACCATAATCTATTAATGAGTTAATTTGATTATCAATCAATTTTATAGTATTAATACATTGTTTTTTATTATTACTTATTCCAATTATTTCCATAGAGTTTCCACCATTTCATTAATATCTAATATATTATTTTCTATTAATCCATAAAATTTTAGTTTATTTGATAAGTCAACCATAAATGGTAATTCAATATTATTTTCTCTTAATAATTTTTCATTTTTTAAAATCGTAGATGGTTTTGAATTAGATATTATTTTACCACTATTTAATATAATTATTTTATCAGAATCTAAACTTTGTTCTATATCATTTGTAATATTTATTAAAGTTATTTTTTTTTGTTTTATATAGTCAAGTATTTGTTTTTTATTATTTATTTTATCTAATACTCTATCAAGTATTAATACTACTGGTTTTAAAGATATAGCGTATGCAATATTTACTAATTGTTGTATTTCATATAAGGATACATTTGATATATCTGTTATATCTAAGTTAAGATCACTATATACTTTTGATTTTTGTAATTTCTTTAGTTTATTTTTGTTTAATTTTATATTTTTATCTAAATATATTATATACTTTGTTGGATCAATAGGTGTTTCATCAAAATATATGTTTTTTGTTTTGATTTGTCCAGATATTATTTTACCTAGTGTTGTTTTTCCACTCCCATTTGGACCAATTAGCATATTAATAGTATTGAGTTTAATACTTAAATTAAGATCATTAAAAAGTTCATCTCTGTATTTAAAATTAAGTCCTATAATATTTAATTTCTTCATAAAATTTCCCCCACTAATAATACTAGATAATATTAAACATAATTCTATTAACGTTATACATCTAATTAGTTATTCTATTATATTTTGACTTTTTTTACAATCTTTTTTATACAAAAAAACATAAAAATTAATTTATGCTTTAATGTACTTTTTAAATTCTTCTGGATAAGGAATTTCAAATTTATATTTTGAGTTATTTTTAAACTCCACATTGTATGCACATAACATAAGTCTTTTAGCTCTTATTTTACTTCCATATTTTTTATCACCAACAATTGGATGATTTATATCACTAAGATGAACTCTTATTTGATTTTTTTTACCAGTTTTTATGTTAACTTTTAATAATGAATATAAATCATTAGTTTTAATTACTTCATAATTAGTTATTGCAAGTTCACCTTTATTTGAAGAATAAGTTTTATGAAATGAATTTTCTTTTAAATAAGATTTAATTGTTCCTGACTTTTTTTCTAGTTTTCCTTCTACTACTGCATAATAATTTCTTACTACTTCATCATTCCAATTTTGTTGTAATTTATTTTTAAAATCTTGATTTTTTGAGAATATTACTATACCAGATGTATCCTTATCTAATCTATGCACTACAAATATTTTTGCATTTTTATTACCTTTTTTTACGTAATTTGATATATATTTATATAAAGTTTTTTCTGTTTCTTTTTCAGTAGATATTGAAAGTAAACCTGATGGTTTATTTACAACTATAATGTTGTTATCCTCATATATTATATCTATTTCATCATTAATCTTTTTTATTATTTCCACAGTATAATTTTTTTTAAGTAAATAATTATATTTAGTTACTACTTTTTTATTAACCAAAACCATTTCATGCGAAAGTAATGATTTAATCGTGTTTTTCGACTTATTTTTTATTTTTTCTAATAAAAACCCTAATAATTCTTGTTCTTTTTCCACAGTAAAACTCATTTTATCACCATTATTTATACAAATTTTTTATTGCCTCTATAACACCTAACTTACCATATTCATATGTCACTGAACCTTGTTGGTAAGCTATAAATGGAGGTCTTAATGGACCATCACAGGAAAGTTCAATTGAAGAACCTTGTGTAAATGTTCCTGCTGCCATAATTATTTTATCACTATATCCAGGCATATCCCATGGTTGAGGCAAAACATATGAATCAATTGGTGATCCCATTTGAATACCTTGACAATATTTTATTAATTTTTCAGCGTCATTAAATTCAATATTTTGTACTATGTCTGCTCTATCATCACAGTATCTTGGTTCTACCTTATATCCTAATTTTTCCATAACATAGCTTGTGAATACTGCAGTTTTTAAACTTGATGATACTATATAAGGTGCCATAAAAAGTCCTTGATATAATGATTTATTTATTCCAAGTGTTGGACCTACTTCTTTACCTTCACCTGGTAGTGTTAATCTTTCACTAACAAGTTTTATTAGATTTTTTTTACCTGTTATATATCCACCATTTGGAGCAAGTGCTCCACCTAAATTTTTTATAAGTGAACCTACTACTATATCTGCTCCAATTTCTATAGGCTCTTTTGTAGAAACTAATTCGCAATAGCAGTTATCTATCATAATTATTATTTTATCATCAATATTTTTAATATATTTTATTATTTTTTCTAATGAAGATATTGTTATGCTTTTTCTTGTTGAATAACCTTTAGATCTTTGTATTTCTATAAGTTTAATATTATTATTTTGTAAAGTTTCTTTGATTTTTTCATAGTCAAATTCATTATCAATTAAATCGATTTGTTTATAATTTATCCCAAATGATTTTAAAGAGCTTTCATTTTCTTTTATCCCTATTACTTCATCCAAAGTATCATATGGTTTACCTGTTATACTTAACATTGTATCACCTGGTCTTAAAAGACCAAATAATGTTACAGTTAATGCATGACTTCCAGATATAATTTGAGATCTTACTAATGAATCCTCTGATTTAAATATATCACTGTATACATTTTCTAAAGTATCTCTTCCTATATCACCATATCCATAACCAGTTGTTTGCGAAAAATGTGTTTCAGAAACCTTATTTTTTTTAAATGCATTTAATACTTTATTACTGTTAAATTCACAAATTTTATCTATTTTTTTATATTCTTCTTCTAATTCTTTTTCAGAATTTTTAATTATCTCATCTAAATTATTCATATATTTCACCCCAATTAATTATTGTTCCAGTTTTTATACTATTTTTTGTTGCTAAATCATATATTTTCTCTGCAACCTCGTTTGGTTCAATTAATCTTTTTTGACCTGTTCTTTTTAATTCACTTTCTAAATAAACTGGATCCATTTCTCTTATTGCTTCTGTATTTACCCAAGGTAACATAAGAGAAACTATGGTTATATTAGGAATAGCTAAAGAAAGTGTTTTAGTAACTGAATTTAAAGCTGATTTTGATGCACAGTAATCAATGCTTAGCTCATTATAGGTATCAACTGCATCTGTTGATGAAATGTTTATAACTGTTTTAACATCATTTCTAAATATTTTTGTTATTAAAAATGGTGCGACAACATTTGTATCTAAAACTTTCATAAATTCTTCTTTTGTTTTATCAATTAAATAATTATCAATAGCTAAAGCAGCATTATTTACAATAATATCTATTTTTTTATATTTTTTAATTACTTTGTTGTACATATCGACTATTTCTGATTCATTTGTCAAATCAGCTTTTACAAGCATAACTCCAACATTGTAATTATTTTTAATTAATTTTTCTAATTTAAAAGCATTTTCTTCACTTTTATTATAATTTATTATTACATCATATTTATTTTGCGCGAATGTTTTTACTATTTCCGCACCTATACCTTTTGCTGCACCTGTTACTAATATTACTTTGTTTTCCATTTAATTCACCACCATATGCCATAAAATCATTATTAATTATACTATATTTTTATTTAAATTTCATTATTAATTAAAATATTATTTATAATCACAAAATTCCAGCATAAAAAAGCAATTTTATCACAAAATTCCGACATTTTTTTATAGATTTATCACATTTTTAAAATTATAAATAAAAAAAGTGAATTTAATCACTTTATTTTGATTTTATTTCATTAATATATCTATTAATTTTTTTTGACCAATTTGGATCTGATGCATACCTTTTGTTTATTTGTTCTGGTGTAGTTAATCCTTTAGATATATAGTTATCATACAAATTAGTTATGTAACTTTTTATTCCTTCTTCTTGTGTATCAAATTTTTTATATGAACCACCATTACAACCAGGTGCTCCTTTTTGTCCACCATAATTGTTACATTTAGAAGCTAAATAACTGCAGTTCCATTTACAACCTGTTTCTTGTAACATTACTGCAACAGCTAGGTATGGGTCAACTCCTGTTTCAATTGAATATTTTGCGAAAATATAACCTTGTCCTTTTACATCAGAATTAAGGGACTTATCAAGCTTTTCAGCAAGTTCATCCAATGTCATATTATCATATACAATTTTTGTAGACTCCATTGATTCTGCTTTGTTTTCACATACTACATAACCACTGGTAACTACTTTTTCATCACTATATTTTAAGTATGTTATATTAGTTCCAATAAGTATTAATAGAACTATTAAAACACCAAATTCTTTCGTTTTCAAAAAATTCACCTCATTACGTGATAAATATGATTTTACCATTTTATGTGATTACTGTCAAATTGAGCAAACTATGAATAATTAAAACAAATACTAATTAATTTTCTTAAATTCCTGTTTTAATATTGAATATAAATAAATATTTACCTTTTTATTCGATATCATTTCTATATATTTTTTATAACCATTTAATTGATCAATATATTTTTCATCATCAATATTTGATAATTTATAGTCTATTATATCTATATAGTTTTCATATACTAACATTAAATCAATAATTCCTTTATATAAAATATGATTATCTTCATATTCAAATTCATACTCTTTAAATATTTTTGAATTATTTATATTATCAAATATAGGATTTGAAATAAAATTCATAACTGTTTTCTTTTCTATATTATTTAGCAGTGAATAATCTATATTTTTTAGATCTAACATTTCAAATAATTTATGGATTTTCTTACCATACTCCATATTATAGTATTGTTCTTTTGTAATTAATGTTTTGCTTTTTTTAGAAAAAGTATTTTTTTCTACTATGTCTTTTTCTATATTTATTTCACTAACATTTAAAATTTCATTACTATCATTTAATAAAATATTCTTTTGTTTTATAAATTTGTAATCTTTATTAATTACAATGTTTGAAAAATCTATTTTTTTTATGTATTTTTCTAAAACATAATCTATAGAATTCAATATGTCATAAAATGACCTATATTTTAGTTTTAATGATTCATCTAGTCTACTATCATTATTAAAATATGGAGATACTATAATCATTTTTTCTCTTGCTCTTGTTAATGCGACATATAAAAGTCTAATTTGTTCTGAAATTTCTTCTTTTATATATCTTTGTTTAAGCATTGTCTTATATATTGTTTCTCCTATACCTTCTTTATAATAAGGTAATATAATCCCATATTGATTGTCATATAATATTTTTTCTTTTAAATCACTTATATTAAATTTCTTATAAATCATTGAATAATAACATACTGGAAACTCTAATCCTTTTGATTTATGAATAGTCATTATTTTAACACTATTAGAGCTTTCTATATTAGTTTTATATTTTATTTCAAAATTATAATCTTTTAAACTATTTAAAAATTTAATAAAATCATATATATCATAACCCATACTAGATGTTGAAACACACAAATTATTAATATACTCAATTACTACTTGGAGTGCGACTATATCACCAACTTTTTCTGCTTTTTCATAAAAGTTAAATTCTTCTATAATTTTATCTATTAAGATTTTAGAGGTAATATCATCTATATCTAAAAGCGAATTAATCTTTTTCATTACTTCACTTTCTTGAATATTGTTGTTCAAATATTTGAAAATATTTTCATCTGTTTCTTCTATTAAAAAACTTCTAGAAATACTCATAAATAAATATTTAAATTCGTTGTCAAATTGTTTATTTTTGGTTTTAACTATTAAATTTAATATATTTCTTATAAGTATAATTATTATATTTTTAGTAACTATTTCATCTCTTACTAAAGTAAGTGGAATTTCCATGTATTCAAATATTTTTTTGTATAAATCAAAACTTGTTGATCTATCTACTAATATAACAAAATCTTTATATTCAATGTTTCTAAGTTCAAATGTTGATTTTTCTGTAACTTTATAGTTATTTTTTATTTTATTTTTTATATCATTAGCTATAAAAAATATTTCTTTTTCTTCTTTTGAATATTCTTTATCATCTGCATCATATGTAAATATATCTAAATCTGTATTATAATCTAATTCTTTATATGAATTATTTCCAAATACCATAGCATGTCCATTATTATAATCTGCTCCACCTATGTCATCATTCATTATTTCTTCAAAAATTTCATTTATATTATAAAGTACTTGTTTTCTAGAACGGAAATTTTTATTCAAATCTATTTTAATTCCATTTTTACTTTCCTTATATAGATCATACTTTGATTTAAATAAATATGGATTAGCATTTCTAAATTTATATATTGATTGTTTAATATCTCCAACCATATAAACATTATTATTTGATATTAAACTTATGAATTCTTCTTGTAGATCATTTGTATCTTGATATTCATCTATCAATATTTCTTTAAATGAGTTTTTTACCTCTTCTCTAACATAATCATATTTTTTCATTATGTTACAAGCCATAAGGGCGATATCTGTAAATTCATATGCGCAAATGGTGTTTTTATAATTTTTAATTTGTTCATCTATTTCTTCAATTATCTCAATAATTATTTCTGCATAATTTTTTGTCAATAAAATTGAATTTTTTATTTCATCTAATGAGTCATATATACAAATCGATTTTATTTCTTTAATTGTATTTGAAATATTTTCTTTTATTTTTTTTAATTGTTCATCACTATTTTTTGGTGCATTTGGAAGTCTAACATTTAGTGTTGACACTAGATTGTCATAATCTTTACTGTTTATAATTGGATTTAACACATTTTCTAAATCTAAATAAAATTTATTATAATCCATGTAACTTATTTTATTTAAATCGTCTGATATAAAGGTAACTTTTTTAAAAATCATACCTAAAAAATCATTTATATCTTTGTTAATGTTTTCCTCTGAGTATTTTGTACTTATGTATGATTTTAAATACTCTTTTTTGTCAATTTTTAAGTTTAATTTATTATTTATGTTAAGTATTGCATTTTTTATTTCTGAATCATCTTTAGTACAAAAGTCATTTATCAATTTAAGAAATTTTTCATTTTTATTTTTATATAAGTTTTCAAAAATTTCATCTATTATTTCTCTTTCTTTTATTCTTATTATATTTGAATCAACTATAGAAATTGATTTATTTATATTAAGTAGATAGTGATATTTTTTTACAATCGAAAGTGCATAACTATCAAATGTTGTTATATAACTAGAATCTATTTTTTCTAAGTTTTTTTTATCATCTATACTTAAAAGAGCTTTTTTTATTCTATCTTTCATTTCACGAGCTGCTAAGTTAGTAAAAGTTAAAATAAGAAGTTCATCTATATTTATTCCTTTTGATAATTTAGTTATAACACGTTGCGTTAGTACAGCTGTTTTTCCACTTCCTGCTCCTGCACTTACTATAATATTTGTGCCATCTTTATTTATTGCATCTTGTTGTTCTTTTGTCCAACTAGGCATTTTTTTCACCTTCTTTTAAATAAACAAAATCTTTTTCATTTCTGTAACATATTTCATTATAAATACATTTATCGCATGAAGAAAATTTATCTGATTTTTTTGGATTAATTTCAAAATCTGCATTTGTTATATTATTTATTGCCTCATCTATTTTTTGATCTACAAGTTCAAGCATTTCATTTATTTTTTTATTATTTAATAATTTTGTATATGCATAAAATCCATTTTTACCTTTTTTCATGCCTTTTATAACTGTACTATCTTCATATGATGAATCTATTTTACTTATTAATTCTTCTGAATCTATCGTGTATCCTATTAATTTTAAGTTTTCTAAAGGTTCTTTATCATTTATATTTGGTTTTTTATGTAATAGTTTTTGATAATATAATCCTATTACTTCTGTATTTTTAAATTCTTTATTTATTAAATATAAATATATAGGTAACTGCATATTAATTCCATAATTAATTTTATCCAATGATGTATCTGGTGTACCAGTTTTGTAATCTATAATAATTGCATATGTTTTATCATTTGATTTTTCATAAAGTATTTTATCTACTATTCCCATAAAGGTTATTTTCATAGTATTAGATTTATCAACATATATTTTTTTCTCATATAATGCATCTTTTAATGTTGTATATTTATATTGTTTTTTTATAGTTGTTATTATATCGTTCAAGTTATGAATAAGTTTATCTATAAAAAATTGTTCTTTATATGTAAAAGTTTTATTTAATGTTTTTAAATATTCATTTGAGCAATTATATAATTCAAAGTTTTCTTCAAATGCATGTGATAAAACATAATGAAATAGATTTCCTATTGTTAACTGAAATGTATCATTATTTATATTTATTTTAAGTAAATCATTTAGGTAATATTTAAATTTACAATTATAATAATCATTTAAACTTGTATATGAAAGTAACAATGAATTATTTAAATATTTATTTAAGTCATCTTTTTTTATACTTGTATATTTATTATTATAATCTAAATATTTTATATTGTATTTATTATAAAGTGAATTTAAATTCTTGTTTATATGACCATATTTGGTATAAAAATCTAAATATTTTATTAAATTATATTTGTTTAGTTTATTTGAATATTTTGAATTAAATTCCTCAATTTTTTCAGTTTTTAGTCCCAATTCATTTACTAAGTTTGATTCATAATATTCATTTGTAGTTGATTTAAGTGAATATGTTATCATTAAATTATCAATCTGTTTTAAAGTGCTTATTATCTGTTTTTTATTTATAGTATTTAATTCATATGAAACATTTAAATCAAGTACCTTTTTTATTTCATCGTTTAGGTATTCATCATCATGACAGGTAGTTGGATAATTATTATTAAATCCTAGTAAAAAAACATATTTATTTAATTCATTAATTTTTATACAATCTTTATATTTTTTATCTAATATTTTTGTATTTTTAAATTCGTTTTCCAACAATTTAATTAATAACTCATCATTACACCATACAAATTTATTACATATATTAACAAATTCGTTATATAAAGTAGAATTCTCTATACATTTTAATGACTCTTCTATACTTTTTGTTTCATTATATTTCTTAATAAAATTTTTACACGTTGTTGTCCCATATAAATAATTGTCATTTTGTATATCTACAGGTATGTTATAAAAATCTGACATTAATTTTATTACATTTTTATAATCATCAGTTACATTTATTATTGAAATATCATTAATATTGACTTTTTCATTTATTAGTTTTGAAATAGTTTCAAATATGTACTCAACTTCATCAAATATGTTATTAAATTGATAGCAATTTTCTATTTGTTTTTCTTCTATTGGATATATTATATCAACTGTTGTTATTTCTCTTAGTTCATTTATAATTTTTTTTTCAAATTTAGTAAAATTACTATAGTTTTCTATTACAATATTTTTTGTTTTTAAAAATGATTTATATAATTTATTTTTAATCCTAAAAACAGAACTTGATTATGGAATGTAGA
>URCH01000019.1 GCA_900546275.1 uncultured Mycoplasmatota bacterium | reverse complement strand
AAAATTGTGCATTTTTATATTACATTTTTTGTACATTCTTATATTACCATTAACATTAATTATTTAACAAATAAATCTATGGTGGGATACTTTAACATTTGCCTGATTTACCTTAGCATAATGTAAAGTAGTATCTATTTTCGTATGTCCTAAAAGTTGTTGAACTTGTTCTATTGGCATACCTTTATCTATTGCCCTTGTCGCTAAAGTTCTTCTAAATTTATGGGGATGTACTCTTGGTAAATTAAGTCTTTCACCTAAATTTCTAAGCCTTATTTCAACACCAGAAATATTTAGCCTATTATATGGTTTCAACAATGAAACAAATAATGCTGGATTATCATCATTTCTATTACTAAGATATTTTTCTAAATGTAATTTTGTTTTAGCATCAAAATACACCTCTCGTTCTTTGTTTCCTTTACCTAAAACTACACAAGATTGATTAATAAAATCTATATCATCAATATTTAAATTTACAAGTTCCCCGACCCTTACTCCAGTAGAAGATAAGAAATCAACTAATGCTAGGTCCCTAATAGTTTTACACCCATCTCTTAATTTTTCAATATTTTCATCGCTATATGTTTCCTTTATTATTGTTTGAGTTTTAATTCTATGAATTCTACGAATAGGACTTTTTAGAATATAGTCTTCACTTTCTAGCCAAGAAAAAAAACTAGATAATATTCTCCTTATATTATCTATCGTAACATTTCCACAATCATTGATTGATTGATAACTTACTAGATATTCTCTTAAATCATTGGTATCGATCAATTTTACATTCTTATCTATTTTATTTAACATATCATTAATGGTTTTACTATAATAATCTATTGTTCTAGGAGAACAACCCTCTAATTTCTTAGATGATAAAAAAAGTCCATTATAATCAATATTATTATTTAAGGCATTTTCTTTTTCAATAAAATCTATATTACAAAGTGTACAAATAAGATTCTTTTTTAATTGTTCTAGTTGATAATTATTTAGGTAATTATTCATATCAGCAACAATACTATTAATTAATTTATCTTTCATTAGTTATAGTCCTTTTCATTATTTTGAAATAACTTACTAAATTCTTTTTGTGCATCTTCCATTTCATCATTAATTTTTCTAATAGCATTCTCAACTTGATATCTATTTTTAAATTTTGATTTAGGATTACTATTTGATAAATAGTTTTTTAATATATTAAATCTGCTTTTTTTCTTATTTTTTAAATAATCATTTAATATTATTTCTTCTATGATTTTATCTTCATTAATATGATTTTTCTTTTTGCTTTTATAATAATAATTTGCATGATTAACAATTGCATTAAATACATAGTTATCTAAATATTCTTTTTTTGTATCTATTAAAGTTGTATCTATTTTATTATTTTTAATATTATTATCATTTGATATTTTCTCAAAATAATTATTTATTTCAGATAAACACTTTTTAAAGTTTTTATATTCATTTTGGAATTCAGGATTCTTTTTAGAAAATATATATTTTTTTATATTCTTAGTTAAATCTTTTATCTCTTGTTCTTTAATAGAATTGAATTTAATTCTATTAGTATTATTATGTCTTTTTTCATATAACAATTTACCTAATCTTAAAATATTTTCTTCTAAAATTAAATCCTCCTTATCCCTTAATAAAAAGTTCTTTTCTCTAGGATTAAAATATTTTTTTAACTCTTCTATTTCTTTATTAGTTTCTTTTAATAAAGGTGTATATATTTTTTCTTTTTCAATTATATGTTCTACTTCATTTTTTAAAAAGTTTATTTCATCTTCAGATATAATGCCTACTCTTTTATATCCTACTTTTTTACCACAATATTGAAAATTAGGTTCTTTCTCAATAAATGAAAAATGAAAATGTAAATTATCCGTATCAGTATGAAGTGATAATTGATAACTCATTTTATTAATATCTTTATATCCACATTTTTTTAAAAACATTGGTATAACTTCTTTTACCATTAATTGCTCTAATTTATGAATTTCAATATTCTCATTAATATAATCATTATTAAAAGAAACAACACACTTTGATAAATTAGAATTATTTATATATTTAGCATATTGTTTCTTTCTTTTTTCTATATCTTCTTTAGTTGCTAATTTACCGTTTTCTAATATCAGATTCATTTTTTCATTTTTATTTATATCACCAGTATAATAATCAAAAATATTCATAGCTTGTTTTTTAACATTAGAATAATAGTCAAACATACCTACTGTTCTTTTTATTATTTTATTTTCACTTCTTCTATGTCTATCAGGATTATTAATAGCAAGTTCAAATTTATAATTAAAAACTACTTTAGGACTATTAATCATCTTCACCTATAATTCTTTTCTTAAAGAATTCTTTTAATGCATCATTTCTATTTGGATTTGTTAAATTAACTATTTCTAAATCAGAGTATAATTGTTTAACTAAATCTACTAATAACTTTTCTCTAGAAGATATCTCATCAAGTTTTTTTAAAACTTTTTGAAATTCAGTTATTAATTCATTATTTATTTGTGCATTAAAAACTAATTCTTCTACAGCTTTTGAATATGAATATTTATTTAGTAATTTTTTATTATTTATTATTTCAAAAGCAGCATCATTAACATTCAAATGAAGATCTTTCATCTTGTTCTAATCTCCTTAAAACAATATCAAAAATTTGTTTTTTGAATTTATCATTTACAGTATAAGGTTGATCTTCTGGAATAAAATATTTAACACCAAATTTTTTATAATTATATATCCAGAACTTTATTCTTTTTCTAGGTAAATCTGGATGTAATATTGTTGTATTTATTCCAGCTCGTTCAAATATTTCTTTAGCAGTTAATTCAGGGCATTCTAATCTCATAAAGATTGTCCATAATTTAAAAATAGGATCATATACTAATTCTCTTTTATAATTTATATCTTGAATAAAAATATTAGATTTTAATATTTTTATTTCATCATCTGTATAAATTCTTCTTTTCATATTTCATAATCCTTATCTTTTGATTTAATTTTTCTAACCATATCATCATTAAATTCATCATCATCTAATAAGTCATCAGTTATACTTCTAATATCTTCTACTTCTAAATCTATACCTAAACTTTGAGCTGTATTTGAAACAAGACTTTCAACTCTATCTAAAACTTGATCTATATAATAAACCATATCAATAGAGTTATATTTTTGATCAAATTGTAAGTCTGCAATTCTTTCATCTCTAGCAATAATATCTATAATATTATCTTTATTATCTAAAATATATTTTTGAGTATCAGTATCATATTCTTCTAAATATGAATCCAAATAAACTATATAATTAAAACTACAAGTATCATTAATACCTGTTTCAATTATGTGATTTGCTATCAATTTATTTATGTTTAATTTTTCCTTCATAACTATCATCTCCCATCATTTTCATATATCCTATTTCAATTAATCTAATAATCATTTTATTAGTACTCATGTTATAATGTTTTGCTAAAAGTTTAACTCTATCATATAATTCAATCCTTAATCTTATACAAAATCTTTTCATTTTTACTCCTTTTCTAATTGGATAAAAATAGGCATTTTTTGGATATTTTTATTTAATATTTGTATTACATACAAAAGGAGCATAAGAAGATGATGCCATGATATGCACTTTAGCTTTATTCTAAGCCAAAATGCATGGCATCAAACTTATTTTGCACTTGCAAAATTTATCCAAAAACTATGTTAAAAATATCCAAAGGTATCTACCTAACCCTTATAAATAAAGTAAATTATCTATCCAAAAAATTATCCAATCCATTATTATTTCCAAAACTAGGTTTTTCTAATGGTGGTTTATAACTACTACTATCTTCACTCGTAAAATCAATTAAACTCATACCGTCTATATAACTTCCATTTAATGAAACTTGATAATGTAAATGTGGTCCTGTTGAATATCCTGTAGTTCCAACTTCTGCTATTTGTTGCCATCCTTTTACTTTATCTCCTACTTTAACTCTTGCACTATTAGGATATAAATGTGCATACCAAACTTCATAAGTTGTTTCTTCGTCATTCTCACATTTAATTTTTATTTGATTTCCACCACCACCATTTTTATCAATGGTATTAGTTGAATATTTGAATGATACTTGAGTTACTTCACCTTCACATGTTGCATATACAGGTGTATTATTACTAGCAGAAAAATCCCAAGCTTTATGAACATCAGCATTGCCATATACAATTCTTTCTTCCATAAAAAAACTAGTAACATTCATATCACTAATTTTAAGTGGTGCATTAAATGGTTTTAATTGTTCTTCATTTATTTGTCCAGATGATTCAATTTCACTATCAGAGCATACTGGTAAATTAATATATTTTTTCATTTCACAAACTTCACTAATTGTCTTTTGTTTTTTTGTTTCTGAATCTAAATTATCAGTATATATTTCATGCATTGATAAACTATCACTAGCAAGATAAAAATATAAAACTCTTTCTAATGAAACATATCCTTTCCCAGTTTTAATATTTTGATTTAATACTGACTTATATGTATCAGCATATTCAGAATTATTTTCTACAAATCCATCAGTTACATTTGCTCCAAAAAAATCCATAAGCATTAAGCAAGGGATTATTATAATTAATCCCATTGCTACCATGCCTACACTACTACCTAAAACTAATTTTAGTATCTTTTTTTTCATAGATACTCCTACATTTCTATTTCATCGTTTTCTAAATTTCTAAACATTTCTTTACGATAACTTCTTAATTCTTCATTTAAAACTAAACCTCTATCATATAATTTTTTCATTTCAGGATTATTAATATCTTCTTCAATATTATCCATTATACTTTTATTTATTTTAATAAAATTAGTTACACCTTGTTCTTCACCTAAAAAATCATATGTTTCAAAGTAAGCATCTTCATAAGACTCATAAGCATCTTTAAAATTATATGTGTCATAATCATATGCAAAATCAACCTGCTTTCTAATTAAAGAATCAAGCTTTTCTTCTACAGAATCTATAAGATTTTTTTCTTTCAATGTATCATGTAGTGAAACAAAATTTAATTCTTTTTCTTCTGTATAAGGTATTTCAGAATATAACCATTCCTTTTTATTTTCATCATAAAGATATACAAATTCACACCAAGTATCTTTAAAACTATCTAAATACTCTTGTTCATTTTGATAAGTTTTCTTATCAACATTTGTTTCATTTCTATCTCTACCATAAGCAACAGTTACACCTTCTTGTCTTTCGTTATAATCAAAACTATGTCTAATACTAGGATCAGGATTAACCCTAAATCCTAGCACAGAAATATCACCTAAATTTATCAAGTTATTTATTTTTTGTTCATCTTTATAAAAAGTATCTAATATTCTTCCGTTATATTCTAAATAACCATCTGAATGACAATAAATCTTATCATAAGTTCCATCTTTTCTTTTTATTGAAATATTACTTCTTGTGCTCATATTTCACCTCCTATTGTTCTCCCATCATTTCTCTTTCAAGTTCAGTAGCACGAATCCAAATTCTTAATCTATTTTTTGAATCTACATTAAGTAAAAATTCTCCTCTTCTAGCAGACATTAAAAATGCTTTTTGAGTATCTGTTAAAGGATTTTGTTTAAATAGTTCTAGATATGCAAGTAAATCATCTTCTTTTAACATACCTACCATTTGATACTGACAGTTATTAAATATAGCTGTTGCATGTCTTAATATTTGATTAGAGCCAACAAAGTCCTTTACTGATTGTGTTGCTACTACAAGTGAGCCAGAATACTTTCTTATTCTTCTAGCAAGTTGTCCAAAGTTTCTTAAAACTTCAAAATTATTTTCATCAATAAACAAGTGAAATTCATCTGCAATTACCATTACATGTTTTCTATCTTCAATTTTTACTTTATCATTTTGAATCTTATTTGCAACTATACTATTATTTAAATAAGTTAATAGATTTAATGTTTGAGTATTTATAAGTCTTTGATTGCCACTATATAAAAGTTCTTGCATATTAAAAGCAATTAAATCATTCGTTAAATCTATTGTAGTATGACCATCAAAAAGATAAGAATCTGTTCCAGTTAAAAACCTAGAAATTAATATTTCTAGTTGTTCTACAATTTTAATCTTTTCTTTACTTTTCAATGTTTCTTTATATTCTGGTAAAAAATTATACAATTCAGAGAAAATTGGATAATCTGTATTTTTTAAATTTTGTAATGTATTAATTGATGTATTTTTATATATTCCTTTTTTATTATAAAGTGCTTCTACTATACCTAATAACATTACTAATTCTTTTTCATTTATACTTTCAAAAGCAGTTTTGAAAAATGCTTCTAAAAATCCTAAATGTTTAGCTAAAGGACAATCTGTTTCTTTAGTATCAGATTCTTCATCATCACCAGCAATAAATCTTATTTGTAATGGATTTATTATCCCACCTTTTTTAGAATATAAATCTATATATTCTCCATTATTTGCTTTTACTATTTTTTGATATTCTGCTTCTGCATCAAATATAAATATTTTTGTTCCTCTAGCAAATTCATTAACAATCATCTTTTTCATAGTGTAAGATTTACCTCCACCAGTAGATGATATTATTGCCATATTATGACTAGTTCTTGAATTGTTTAAAGTAAAAGGATCAAAGAATATTGGTAAAGATGTATGAATATCTAATCCAAACATATATCCTTTTGGATCGTTAAAATAAGTTTTAGTAAATGGAAATCCTACACTTAAAGTCATTGTTGGTAAATAAAAAGCATAGTCCTTAAATGATAAAGTTGTTATATCATAATTTTGCCATGCTTCCATTTGTCTTAATCTAGGAATATCTAATTTAATTTGAAAAGAATCTGCTAATCTTCGTAAATCTCTTAATGTTTCTTCTCTTTCTTTTTTAGTTCCTTCGATTATTAAAACTAATGAAACTTCTTTTATTTTTTCATCACCATTTTTTATATCATTCATTAATAATTGAAAATTTTCTTTTTGTGTATCAAGTTCAGTTGCATCTGATAATTTTTTTGTAGTATTTCTATCAGATAATAAAAATTGATATTGTGAATTAACCCAACGAATCAATTCTTCTTGTGTTATTGCATCTTTAATTGATATACATGATCTAACCTTAGGATAGTTAAATACTTCTTCAAAAAATAACTCATCTACAAATTTTGTATCAAATAATTTTCTTATCTTCTTTTCTTCCTTTTTGAACATATCATCTATTGACATAAGCAATCCTCCAATTGTTCCCATGTTACCTCTCTTGTTTGTCCTTGTCAAATCATTTAGTATAGTATGAATCAGCTAGTCCATTCTTTAAGTCCATTGGATTAATTTTAGTTAGTTCAAAACTATTCTTTATATAATTAATATATTTATTTATATCTTCATTTGTTTTGATTTTAAATGATCTACATAATGGTTCATAATTTGTTCTACCTACTACGGATAATAAATTATCATTATCTTTTACTTCTAATATTCTTACATTAATTCCATATTTTCTTCTTTCTAAAATAGCAAAGTTTCTACTAGTTTTAAACATTAATCCTTTATTTACTTTTTTCTTCTTTATAGATTTATCAATATTTAATATATTAGTAGTTATATCAGAGAGTAAATTATCAATATATATTTCTTTACTATTATCTGTCTTACTATTATATAAATTTTCAAATAATTTAATAACATAATTAAGTTCACTTTGCTTACTAATACACATGCAATAAGATATATTTTGATTTTGATATCCAGCTCTTTCTTTTAATAAATTTTTAGTATCATACTCTTTAGCAAATTTATCAAAATTAATTATTAACTCATTTTGCTTAATAACAACTGTCATTAATCTAACATTAGTTTTATAAGCCACTTCTTTTATTAAATAATTTCTATGTATTTCTTTAAATTTCTTTAAAATTTTCTCATCTAATTTGTCAAATAATTGAATTATTTCAACTCTCTTGTTGGAAGTCAATTTTTTGTAATCACTGGTATTTATGTTAAATAATTTTGCACCTATTTTCTTACTTTTTTTCTTTACATTTTTGGTTACTACGGTTTCACTGTTTGGAATAACAACAGGTGAATTATTAAAATATAATACCCCATCATATATCAAATCATAGTTAGTATTAACATCAATCTTGGTAATTTGTTTTATAGAATTTAAAGGGTTCTCAATAAACTTAAATGTGTTCCTGTATTCACCAGAAGATTGCAAGAATTTTCTACAACCTGTAAATAGGTTTCTGCTCCATGTCCACCATGTTTCCAGCAATGAAGTGTTGCTCCCTCAACTGTTATAGCTCCACTATCAAAAAAAGTATCTTTTTCTAAATCGACTACATTTTCTTCAAGTGCTGTTGCAAGCGTTATTATCTTAAACGTACCTACCATTTTGAAACATATAATAAAAAAAGGAATAAATAAACTTTATCCCTTAAATATTATTCCATTCTATTTCTTTGAATCCTACTAAAACTATATCATCTAATTCTAATAAAGGTCTTTTTACAAGCATACCATCAGTACTTAAAATTTGTAATTTTTCTTCATATGACATAGTTTGAATTTTGTCTTTGAGTTTTAATTCTCTATATTTTAATCCACTGGTATTGAAAAATCTATTAATGTCTTTTCCTGATTTTTGAATTAATCTATGTAATTCTTTTTGATTTAATTTTTCTTCAACAATATTTCTAGTTTCAAAAGCAATTTTTTTTGAAACTAAATAATTTTTTGCTTTCTGACATGTACTACACTTAGGATATTCAATTAACAACATATTTTTAATCCTTTCAAATAAAATTAATCTTCAACTAATTCAAAAAGTTCTTTACCAACACCACATATAGGACATTTAAAATCATCAGGTAATTCATCAGCTTCGTGGATATATCCACAAATAGAGCATTTCCATTTAATTTTTTTGCTATCTTTATCAACCTGACTTATACTTGTTTCTTCATATGTAGGTGCGTTTTTAGGTGAACTTCCTTTTAAATTTTCATGATAATACTTATATGTCATAGCATTTTCTTCACTATAATCATCCGCATTAATAACTTCACCTAAGAATATTGTATGGGTTGATGTTTCCATAGTATCAATTACTTTGCAAACCATATATCCACAAGTATTTTCTAAAACAGGTATTTCTGAAATTTCTTTAAAATTGATTCCATCAAACTTATCAGTATCCTTACTCGATTTATATCCAAATGTTCCTATAATCTTTACATCAGTTGTTTCTTTTAATATTGAAACTCCAAACTTATTATTTTCTTTAATTACTTTATTAGTATAATTATCATGGTTAATACTAACTGCAATCACAGAAGGATTTGAAGTAACTTGCATAATACTATTTGCAATACAACCAACATTTTTATCTTTATCTTTACTTGTTACAACATAAACACCATATGATAGATTTCTTAAGACTTTCTTATCCATAATTAACTCCTTGCTGCCCCATCAACAGATAAAATAACTCCTGTTATATAACTTGCCATATCACTTGCTAAAAATAAAAATGCATTTGCTATATCTTCTGGAGTACCAATTCTACCTAAAGGGATTCCTTTAATAATAGGTTCTATAACACTATCAGGAACATCTTTCATCATATCAGTTAATGTTACTCCAGGTGCTACAGCATTAACTCTTATATTATCTTTCCCCAATTCTCTAGCTAATGATTTTGTAAGACCGTTAACTGCAAATTTACTTGCTGGATATCCGCAGCCAGATGGTTGTCCATAAATACTAACCATTGAAGAAGTATTCAATATTACTCCACCACCATTTTTCTTCATATAATCTACAACAGCACGTGAGCAATTAAATACAGCATTTACATTTAAATCAATTATTTTTTTAAAGTTTTCTTCTTTGTAATCATAGATTTTATCCATTGCACTCATTCCTGCATTATTAACTAAGATATCAATTTTTCCATACTTTTCTATAACATGACTAAATGTTTTTTCAACTGAAGCTAGATCACTTAAATTTGGACAATCCCCATCCACTTCATAATTATCATTTATCTTCTTAAGTTTGTTAATTGCATTATCAACACTTTCTTTTTTAGATCCTAAAAGAAATACTTTTGCTCCATTTTCTAAAAATTTTTCAACCGTAGCAAAACCAATACCACGAGTACCTCCTGTTACTACAGCAACTTTTCCTTCTAACATATTATTCCTCCTATAATATTATATATTTTTTTATCTATTCAACTTCTTTTGACCATAAAAAATGTTTATTACAATATGAGTATATTGTTGCTCCTTTTACATATTTAAATGTTGCAATTGGCTCATCACCTGGAGCAAAATAAACTATTTGCTCATTTTTATCATCTACGTAACTAATCCATTCTATATAATGATCTTCGTCCATAACATGATTAACTCTTACATTAATATTTTCACCCTCAATTTGATATTCTGGTACATGCTTCTCAAATGAAGCATCTACACTATTAGGTTTTATATTTTCAAGTGTCTCACCACAACATGTAATTCCACAATTATCACAATTACAATCTTTTAATACTTTTAAAAGTGCTCCACACTTATTACATCTTTTTAACATATATTTCCTCCTTATAAATATATTATACATAATTTAAATAAAAAAAAAAAGAAAAAAATATAATTAGATATTTTTTAAATAAACATTGTATGTAAATCTATTTGGATTATCTATCGCTCTCTTAATCTCGATAGTATCGCAATTTTGATTTTCTAAATATAAGATATCATCAGAAGTAGCCCCATCTATATGTCTTGCCCCTTTAATTTTTGGTAATTCATTACCTAATAAATCCAAATATATATCAAGTTTAGTGTTATATCTATCTCCATCTATTTTAGATATTATTATCTCATCAACAAACTTTCTGATAAATTCTTTTAATGAACCACCATTAATTTCTTCTTCAATTAATTTTGCCATTCTATTAAGATTATTATGACTATTATTTAAACGTTCAATTTGCTTAATTATCACAGTTTTCTTTACATTCAAATTCTTAATTTCTTCATCATATTTTTTAAATTGCATCTTAAGAGACTCTTTACTTATGTCTCCATTAAAAACTAAATCAAGAGTCATTGATTTCTTTTCTTCAATAATTTTTATGTTAGCATTAATCAATTCTAATTCTTTATCATAATCATTAGTTCTATCTATATTTTCATATAGTTTTATCATATTATCAACAATGTTTTTCTTTTGTGGAATGATATTATTCATTATAGATGATATGATATTATATAAATCTATTTCTGCTATAATTGGAGATTCGCATGCAGCTAATCTATGTTGTAAATACATACTACAACTCCATGTAGGTCTATTCTTATTTCTACTACCATGTGATCTTTGAAAATTAGTATTATGTTCCTTACAATATATTTTTGAACTAAAGGCATATTTTAAACCACCAGACCAATAATCATTACTTTTATATCCTTTAGTGCGTGATTTTAATATTTTATTTGCCTGGTCCCAAAGTTCCTCAGATATAATTGCTGGAATACTTCCATCTTCACATTTATATAATACTTGTTCTTCTAAACTATTTTTCTTCCTTCTTTTTGTTCTGTAATCAAGTATTTCATAAGTTCTTGCACGATAATATCCTTTATATTTAGGATTTTCTATCATACGTTTTAAAGAGTCTTTATCATATAGTTTTCCTTTTTTATTTAGATAGCCCAACTCTGATAATTTCTTTGATAATTTTTGAAAACCATATTTTCCACTTGCATATAGTTCAAACAATGTTTTTATAAATTTGGCTTCATTTTCTACTATTACTAATTTACAGTTATCTTTTTTATATCCTGTGATATTTGAACTTCCTAGCACATGTCCATTTTCAATAGCTTGTCTATGTCCAAATTTTACTCTTGAAGATAATTTTCTAGATTCATCTTGAGCTAAATTAAACATTATATTTAAAATAAGTTCCGAATTAGAATCAAATGTATTCAAATTTTGATTTTCAAAAAATACACCTACTCCAGAATCTTTTAACTCTCTTATATAATGAATGCTATCTTCTAAATCACGAGCAAATCTGGATACTTCTTTTGTAATTATTAAATCAAATTTATTGTGTTTAGCATCATGTATCATTTTTTTAAAACTTGGTCTAACATCAACTCTAACACCAGTTTTACCTTCTTCAATATAGCCACCAGAAAATATCCATTTTGGTTTTGATTTAATATAGTTTTCGTAATACTCTAATTGATTATCTAGTGAATTTAATTGGACATCAGAATCTGTTGAAACTCTACAATAATAGCATACGCGAAGAGGAAGATTATAGATTTTTTCCCCAAGCATTATTGATTTTATTATTTCATCATAATTCATAATACTCCCCCTCTCACAATTAAAAAGTGTTTTGTAATGCCCTGAGATTTTTCAATAATTTATCATTTACTTTTGAAAATGTATTTTCATCTATTACATTTTTTCTATATAAATTAGTGTTAATTATTATTTGTATTTGAAGTTCAAATATTTTATTATTTATCAATTATCATCACCAATAAATAATATTTATAATTTTAAAATAAAATTACTAAAAAGTGGAGTTACGTTCTTAAATGTGGAACCAGGTTCATATGTTGCCCAAATAGGTAAATTTCTATTAATTTCTTCTACTGTATAGTTTTTATATTCACTTGGAGAAAAATCTGGTTTTGATGCTATAGCTAAAATTTCACCTGTTTTTGGATTCATAGCTATTCCTAAAGCTTGATTTGGATTGTACTTTAATACTGCATTATTTAATTCTCTTTCTAATGAAGCTTGTATTTCATAGTTTATTGTTAAAGTTAAATTTATTCCATCTTGTGGTTGTTCATATACTTCACTTAATTCAAGTTTATTACCTTTTGCATCACTAAAATATTTTATTGCCCCATAACTTCCAGTTAAATAAGAATCATATAGTAGTTCTAATCCACTAAGTCCTTGATTATCAATTCCAACAAAACCAATTGTATGTGAAAGTAGTGTATTATATGGATAATATCTCTTTGCTTCTCTTATCAAATACACGCCTGGTAGTTTTAATTCATTAATTTTATCTGCCACTTCATAACTTAATCTTCTACCTTCTGGATGTACTCTTTCAATTGAGGATTTTTTATTTACGTGTGAATACATTTCTTCATATGATACATTAAGTACCTCTGAAAGTTTTTTTGCTGTTTCTTCTTTATCTTTTACTTGATTAGGAATTATAACTAAAGAAACTGTAGTTATATTATCTGCAAGTACTACACCATTTGTATCATATATAATTCCTCTATTCCCTTCTATTGGTAAATTTCTACTCCATAAATCTGATGCATAATTTGATAATTTATTATAATCAATTACTTGTATGTAAAATACTTTACCTATAATAAGTGCGAATAAGGAAATTATTACTAATAAAACTATTTTTATCCTGGAATGTATATTTTTAAAAAACATATTATTCACCTAGTCAAAGATATGTTTTTATATAAAAAAAAAGAACCTTATTATCTATCAATAATTTATATCAATTATAATCATTTATTGATATAATAGATATGGTGATAAATTATGTTATTAGATTCAATTATTAATGAGGTTGATCCATCTTGGAATGAATTCATATCAAATAAAGAAGTGCAATTAGAACTTAAAAAAATAGAAAATAATATAGGAAATGAATATTATCCAGACACGAAAAATGTATTACGATTTTTAAAAAACAATTTAAATAATGTAAAATGTATTATTGTTGGAATGGATCCATATTTAAGTGAAACAAGTGAACACATTCCATATGCAACTGGAAGAAGTTTTGAAGTATATGGTTATAACAATTGGACTGATACAACTAGAAAGTCTTCAATTAATAATATATTAAAATCCATATATTCAATTAATAATGAAAGTAATATTTCAATTAATGAGATTAGGGAAAAAATTAAGGATAAAAGTTTTAATATATTACCTCCTAACGAGTTGTTTGATAATTTAGAACAACAAGGTGTATTATTTTTAAATTATGGTTTAACTGTAAGTAAAAATAAATCAGGTTCTCATTTAAAATATTGGAGCAAGTTTTCACTTATGCTTACGAAATATATATTAGAACATACAAAAAATGTTAAATGGTTGTTATGGGGAAATGATGTTCAAAATATATATTGTGATATAATTCCAGAAGAGAATCAACTATTAAATTGTCATCCAAGATTAAGTAAATTTTTAAACAAAAATAATTTTTCTAAAATAGATAGTATTGATTTTACTGGTAAAAAAAATAAAACTAGAAAATAGTTTTATTTTTTATTTAAAGTTTTCCATTGAAGTTATTACTCTTCTAACATTCATTTCATTAAATGGTTTAGATAACACATCAACAATAGTATAAGTAAAAGCTTTTTCAATTGTTTCCTTAGAATCATCACCTGTTATTATAGCAACAGGTATTTTAGAAAATAAACTGTTTTGTCTAAAGTAATCTAGTACAGCAAATCCATTAACATTTGGCATATTTAAATCTAATAACACTCCAAATAAATCATTATTTTTAGAAATTATATCTAATGCTTCCTGACCGTCATCTGCAGTTATTATTTCATATTCATCATTAAACATTTTTTTAAGTAAATTTCTTATTATATCAGAATCATCTACTACTAATATTTTTTTATCTAAGTGTTTTTCATTAGCAACATTTTCTCTTGTTAATTTTTCTTTGCCTAGATATTCTCTAACTAAATCAATAATTCTATTTGTTTCATTAATTAATTCATCATAATTATCATAAACATATATATCATTATTTGCCTTACTTTGCATTTCATGATTATAAGAAAGTTCAGCCAATTTTGTAAATCCTAAATATCTTGCATCGCTTTTTAAAGAATGAACCAAAATCGCATAATTTTTCATATCTGATTCTTCTTTATATTTTGTCATGTTTCCTATTTTTTCATCTACTGTATTTAAAAAATCTTCTAATGTTTCATTATATGTATCTATATCTCCAAACAATTCTAAACTTGCATTTACATCTACACCATTATTAATTAACAAATTAACATCTTTCATATTTTCACATCCTATCAAATTAATTATAACATAATTTATTTTTTTTTTAAATAAAATAATATTTGTTTACATTTTTAGTCACTTATTCAGCTTTATATATATATCTATACATAAAGTTATCTTTGATTACAACAAACCAGCTTTCATAATCTTTTACTTTTTCATAATATAATATTGGTGATTTATATTCTTCTTCTAAATCAATCATATCATCAAATTCTTTTATATCTATAAATGTGAAATTATCAAATTCTATTGGTGAACTTACTTCTACAAGTATTTCACTATATTCTTTAAATAATTTTTCTATTTCTTTTTTATATCTAGATTTTGTATTTATAAATATTACAGTTTTAGATAAATGAATTAATAAAGTTAATGAAGTAAGTAATGTTACAGAACCAATTATAACTGGAATTAATTGTATATTTTCTTTTTCTTTTTTTTGTTCTACTATATTTTTTTCAGTATCTTTATAGTCTTGTGTAATCATAACTACTTTTTCAGCCAAAGGTATTTTAAGTGTAATTTCATCGTTTATTTTATAAGTATCATTTGTTTTTAGTGTTCCATCATTTTCTATTATCATTTTTAAATCTAGGTGTGCGGTTACATTTACATTTTTTTCATTTTTATATTTTTTTACTATTTCGCTATATTCTTTATAATTAACTTTAACATTATCACTTAATCCAAAACTTGAAGTTGATTCAAATTGCCCTTCTTTTTCTTCTGATAAATTATAATCTTTAGAGTATAAAATTTGTTTTCCATACGTATTATTTTCATATTCTATAACTAAAGTGGCAATTATTTTATATAAATATTTTACTTTTGAATCATCATTTCCTAAAAAATTATAGTTGTATCTAACATCAATATAATCAATATCATTTGAAATGGCAGGTTTATTCATTTCTACTATTTCATCTTCCGAGTTATTAAGATATATTTTATAATCTGCTTTATTTGTTATACTATATTCAAAATTCTTTTGCTTTTCTTTTTTTAATATTCCATAACTGATTAAATATATAGCAAATAAACAGATAGCACATAATAATATAAAAATTGTTATTCTAACCCATTTTTTTAAAACTTTTCTTTTATGTAGTATTTTTTTCATAAAATCACTTCCTTAATGCGAGAAAACATCATTCAACCATACTGTAGGATATCCTATAAAATGAACTACTGTTTTAACTATTCCAATTATTTGTTCATTAGTAACTTTTTTGCTATCAACAGTTAAGTTGTTATCTCCTTTTGTAGTATATATAACTTCTCCCTTGTTATTTTTTTCGATATTTACAATTCTATGCGCAACTATCATATTATCTAATCTATAAACTATTATATTATATATTTGTATATTTTCAAGTTCTTTTTTGTTAGGTTTACTAAATATGACAATATCTCCTCTGCTATAAGTTGGAACCATACTATTTGATAATATTGCCATTGGTTTATATTTAAATAGTCCTAAAACAAAACAAATTAGTATAATACTTATACTTAAAAAAGGAAGTAGTAATAACGGATTATTTTGTTTTAATTTCTTTCTTGATAATAATTGTTCTTTTTTTTGATAATCATAACTTATAAATAAATATATTATTGTTGGAAATATCATTCCAATCGCACCATTTAATAACCAATTAAGTGCGGGAAAAATTGGAAATATAATATACATAAGTTCAAGTGGTAGTTTATAGCTTAGGGCTAATTTATATGAACCTATAAAACATAGATATGAACATAGTATATTTGAAAATATAAGGGGTAAAACAGTTGAAGATATATATTTAAATAACTCTCCTATGTTTTTTAAATTTATGAATAATATTTGAAAATTTATATTTACTAAAACAAAAAGAATTGTTATTAAAATATAATCTATTTTTTTTTGGGAATTTGTTATTAAATAATTTCTTATATATTCTTCAAATATTATTATTAAAACAAATTCATATATATTTTTTATAATTGATACTATATCATGTGAATATGGACTATTTTCAAATCCTAAAAACAAACCAATTAAATAAAATATAATTATATACAGTAATACCATTATTACAACTTTTTGAGTTTTGTTTACTTTATTTTTATATCTTTTATATTTTGATTTAAAAAGAAAACACATTATAAACATTAAAAGCCAAAATAAAG
>URCH01000018.1 GCA_900546275.1 uncultured Mycoplasmatota bacterium | reverse complement strand
AAATAAAATATATTATACAGAAAAAGAAGTTTTAAATAAAAAGTTTGACTTCTATTAGTAATTATGGTAAAATTCTATATTGTGTAGAGCTCCTCTACAACCGCACGAAAGTAGGTTAATAAAACAAGTAATAACTTGTACCACAAAGGCGAGTCTTAGATTATAAAGGAGGTAAAAAATGAAAGCAGTTATTGAAACAGGTGGAAAACAATATTATGTTGAACCAGGAACAATATTATATGTAGAAAAACTAGATGTTGAATCTGGAAAAGATGTTGTTTTTGATAAGGTATTAATGGCAAACGGAGTAGTTGGAAAACCATATGTAAAAGGTGCTACTGTAACTGGTACTGTTGTAAAACATGGTAAAGCAAAAAAAATAAAAGTATTTAAATACAATCAAAAGAAAAATTACCACAGAACTCAAGGCCATCGTCAACCATATACTAAAATTGAAATTAAATCAGTTAAATAATTATGATTAAAGTTGATGTAAAAAAAGTAAATAATGAGATAACAAATATACATATTTCTGGTCATTCAGAATATGATGAGTTTGGAAAAGATATTGTTTGTGCTTCAGTATCAAGTATAGTAATAACATCAGTTAATGCAATTATTAAACTAGATAATTCAATTAAGTTTAAGCAGGAGTCTGGTAATGTTATTATAAATGTCATTAAACATACTAAGAATACTGATATATTAATAAACAATATGCTTGAATTGTTAGAAAATTTAGCAAAACAATATAAAAACAATATAAAAATAAATAAATAAGGAGGTGTCACCGATGTTTGATTTAATGAGATTAGATATTCAATTATTCGCACACAAAAAAGGACAAGGTTCTACAAAAAATGGTCGTGATTCAATATCTAAAAGACTAGGAGCTAAAGCTAGCGATGGTGAATTTGTAACAGGTGGATCTATTCTATATCGTCAACGTGGTACTAAAATTTATCCAGGTACTAATGTTGGTATAGGATCAGATGATACAGTATATGCTAAAATAGACGGTTATGTAAAATTTGAACGTGTTGGAAAATATAGAAAACAGGTTAGTGTTTATCCAACAATATAATAATTTTTAAATATATTCATTAATTTATGGATATATTTTTTTTATAAAAAGGAATTTTAAATCTACTAAGGTAAAATATAAATGGATGTAGAAAATGAAAAAATTTTATACATGTAAATATGATAGAGCTTTCAAAGAAATAATGTTAAAAAAAGATAATATTGAATTATTAAAATATTATTTAGAATATATATTAAATGTAGAAATCAAACAAATAAAAATAAATAATGTAGAGTTAATAAATGGGAACTTAAATACAAGAGGTAAAAGATTAGATTTATATTTAGAAACAAATGCTGGAAAAATAAACGTAGAAATGAACGCAGAAAATAAAAACTATGTACATCCAAGGAATTTAGCATATATATGTAATATATATCAAAATCATACATTGATAGGAAAAGAGTATGATCAAAATACAAAAATAATTCAAATAAATTTTAGTTATGGATTAAATAAGAAAAAGGCAATATATAAATATGAAATTAAAAATGAGGAAGATGAAAGATTTGTATATAATTTTGAAATATATGAAATAAATATGGAATATTTTATGAAAACTTGGTATAATAAAAACCAAGAACAGATAGAAAAATACAAATATTTTATAATGCTTAATTTAGAACATGATGAATTAAAAGAACTATCAAAAAAAGATAAGGTGGTAGAAAGATATATGGAAGATTTGAATGTAATAAATAGTGACCCTGTATTTATACAACATATGACGGATGAAGATGATAGAGAAGGAATATATAAAGCTTTGTTAGCCGAGGAAAAAGAAAAAGCTATATTAGAAGGAATTGAAGAAGGCAAAAAAACAGGTTTAGAACAAGGAATAAAACAAGGAATGAAACAAGGAATAAAGGAGGGTGTAAAAGAAGGTATAAAGGAAGGCATTGAACAAGGAATTCAGAAAGTTGCTAAGACAATGATTGAAAATAATTTTCAAATTGAAGACATTATAAAAATAACTGGCTTAACAAAAGATGAAATTTTAAATTTAAAGTAATTATTGTAAAATACCAATAACAACTTGGTATTTTTTTGAATTTATTGTATAATTACTAAAGGAGGCAAAACTATGAAAAACTTTTATGTAACAACACCTATTTATTATCCAAGTGGTAAATTTCATATAGGAACAGCATATACTACAATACTTGCAGATGTCATAGCTCGTTATAAGAGAATGGAAGGATATAATGTTAAATTTACAACAGGACTTGACGAACATGGATTAAAAATAGAAACCAAAGCTATTGAAGCAGGGAAAACACCACAAGAATATGTGGATGAAATGGCAAAAAATGCTATAAATCTTTGGGAAAAATTAAATATCAGTGAACATGATTTTATAAGAACTACAAATAAAAAGCATGAAGAAATTGTTTTAAAAATATATGAAAAAATGTGTAATAATGGCGATATATATAAAGGTCATTATAGCGGTTGGTATTGTGTACCATGTGAAACATTTTTCACAAAAACTCAATTGGTGGATGGAAAATGTCCAGATTGTGGTAGAGAAGTTAATTTAACTGAAGAAGAGTGCTATTTCTTTAATATTAAAAAATATCAATCTAAAATAGAAGAATTCTATGAAAAAAATCCGAACTTTTTAGAACCTGTATTTAGAAAAGAAGAAATAATGAATAATTTTATTAAACCAGGTTTAGAAGATTTATGTATTTCAAGAACAACATTTAGTTGGGGAATAAAACTTCCTAATGATCCCAAACATGTTATGTATGTATGGCTTGATGCACTTACAAACTATATTACTTCACTTGGATATTTAACTGAAAATGATAGCGAATTCAAATCTTTTTGGCCAGCTGATATACAAATAATAGGAAAAGATATAGTAAGATTCCATGCAATATATTGGCCAATATTTCTAATGTCTTTAGGTATAGATACACCAAAAAAACTATATTCACATGGATTTATTGTAATGAAAGATGGAAAAATGAGTAAGTCAAAAGGAAACATGATTTATCCTGATGTACTTGCTGATAAATTTGGTGTAGATGCGGTTAGATACTTTTTACTTAAATTAATGAATTATGGGACAGATAGTGAATTTACCCCAGAAACATTTGTAGAAAGATATAATTCAGATTTGTGTAATGATTTAGGTAATTTACTTAATAGAACAATAGCAATGATTAATAAATATTTTAATGGTGAAATCGATAATTCATTTAAAGAAAAAACTGATTATGATGAAGAAATAGAAAATGTAGTTAAAGATTCAATAAATAATTTTAAAAATGATTTTGAAAAAATATATATAAGTAATTCATTATCGGATTTATTTACTTTAATTACAAAAGCAAATAAATATATTGATCAAACGGAACCATGGATTTTATCTAAATCAGAAGAAAATCATGAAAAACTAAAATCAGTAATGTATCATTTAGTTGAAAATTTAAGAATATTTGCTATTTATATAAATCCATTTATACCAGACACATCTAAAAATATATTAGATCAATTAGGAATAAAAGAACAATATAGAACACTAGAATCTGCTATGTATGGTGCTTGTGATAGAACTAAAGTTATTGAAAAAGGAATACCATTATTTCAAAGACTTGATGTAGAAGAAACAACAAATGAAATAAAAGAAATGATGAAATAATTTAAAATATGATATTGAATTAATATTTTGTTTTTGATATTATATAAATAACTGTGATGAACAAGAGGAGTAAATTACTAATTTATTAAAGAGAGCAAATGATAGGTGAGAATTTGTATAAATTAGTGATTGAAGGTAGCTTGAGAGCATTTTTTCTGAAATAATAGTAGGAAATTACGTATAACTGCGTTAAAGTATCAAGGTAGCTTTTGCTATAAATTAAGGTGGTACCACGAGTAATTCGTCCTTTATGGAATGATTACTCGTTTTATTTTTATGAAAGAAGGGATAAAATGTTAGATAAAAAATATGATCATTTAAAAGTAGAAGAAGGAAAATATGAAAATTGGCTTGAAAAAGGATATTTTACAAGCGGTGATTTAAGTAAGAAACCATATGCGATTGTTATACCGCCACCAAATGTAACAGGTAAATTACATTTAGGACACGCATGGGATACAACAATTCAAGATATATTAATTCGTTATAAAAAAATGTGTGGATATGATGCATTATGGTTACCAGGCATGGATCATGCCGCAATAGCAACAGAAGCAAAAGTAGTACAAAGATTAAAATCAAATGGCATAAATAAATATGAACTAGGAAGAGAAAAATTCCTAGAAGAATGTTGGAAATGGACTAAAGAATTTTCTGGAAATATTAGAAAGCAATGGGCAAAACTTGGATTATCATTAGATTATAACAAAGAAGCCTTTACACTAGATGAAAATCTAACCAAAGCAGTTAAACATGTATTTGTAAGTTTATATAATGAAGGATTAATATATAGGGGAGAAAAAATAATAAACTGGGATCCAGTAGCAAAAACAGCCCTTTCTAATGAAGAAGTTATTTATAAAGATGATGAAGGTGCATTTTATCATTTAAAATATTTTATTGAAAATAGTAATGATTATTTAGAAGTAGCTACAACAAGACCAGAAACATTGTTTGGAGATACTGCTGTTGCAGTAAATCCTGAAGATGAAAGATACAAAAAATTAATAGGTAAGAATGTTATACTTCCAATTGTTAATAAATTAATACCTATAGTAGCTGATGAACATGCTGATCCAACATTTGGAACAGGTGTAGTTAAAATAACACCAGCACACGATCCTAATGATTTTGAAGTAGGAAATAGACATAACTTAGAAAGAATAGTTGTTATGAATCCTGACGCCACTATGAATGAAAATGCTGGAATTTATAAAGGATTGACTCGTGAAGAATGTAGAAAACAATTAGTAAACGATTTAAAAGAAAAAGATTTAATAGTTAAAATAGAAAAAATGATTCATAGTGTTGGGCATAGTGAAAGAACAGATGCAGTAGTTGAACCATACTTGTCAAAACAATGGTTTGTAAAAATGCGTGGACTTGCAGATAAAGTTTTAGAAAATCAAAAAAATAAAGATACAAAAGTTAACTTTGTACCTCCTAGATATGAAAAAACAATGAATCACTGGATGGAAATAACTTATGATTGGTGTATATCTAGACAGCTTTGGTGGGGACATAGAATTCCAGCTTGGTATAAAGATGATCAAATTTATGTTGGAGAAGATGCACCACTTGAAGAAGGTTGGGTACAAGATAATGATGTGTTAGATACTTGGTTTAGTAGTGCATTATGGCCTTTTGCTACATTAGGATGGCCAAATGAAACAGAAGATTATAAAAGATACTATCCTAATAATGTTTTAGTTACTGGGTATGATATTATTCCTTTTTGGGTAAATAGAATGACATTCCAAGGTCTTAAATTTACAAATAAAAGACCATTTAAAGATTGCTTAATACATGGATTAATAAGAGATAAAGAAGGAAGAAAAATGTCAAAATCCTTAGGAAATGGAGTAGATCCTATGGATGTTATTGACGAATATGGATGTGACTCATTAAGATATTTTCTAGCTACTTCAACAGCACCTGGTATGGATCTTAGATATGATACTGAAAAAGTAAAATCAACATGGAATTTTATCAATAAATTATGGAATGCATCAAGATTTTGTTTAATGAATATGGAGAATTTTACAAAAGAAAATTATAAATTAGAAAATTTAAAAGATATTGATAAATGGATAATATCAAAATTAAATACAACAATTAAAGAAGTAACAAATAGTATGGAAAAATATGAATTTAATAACGTTGGTTCTTCACTTTATTCATTTATTTGGAATGACTTTTGTGATTCTTATATAGAACTTTCTAAATTTAGTTTAGATGATAATGCAACTTTATCAACACTTCATTATGTTATAGAAAATATATTAAAATTATTACATCCATTTATGCCTTTTGTTACAGATGAAATATATTCTATGCTACCAATACATGAAGAAAACATTATATTAAGTTCATATCCTGTATATAATAATGATTTTGAATTTAAATGCGAAACTTCAAATGTAGAATTAATGTTAGATTTTATTAGACAATATAGAAATATTAAAGCAGAAAATAATATAGATAAAACTGCCGTAGTAAAATTGAATAATGATGAAGATTATACATTAATAATAAAAATTCTTAAACTAAATATATCAAAAGAAAACTTAAAAATTAATAAATATAACGTCGCAAACTCAAAATATAATGTAGATATATATTTTGAAAAAGAAGAAACAGAAGCAGATTTAATAGAAAAACAAAAACAAATAGAAACATTAAAAAATAGTATTTCAAGACGCGAAAAATTACTTTCAAATGAGGGATACATAAATAAAGCTCCAGCTAAAATAGTTGATGAGGAAAGAAAAAAATTAGAAGAAGAAAAAATAACTTTAGAAAGCCTAATTAAATAAATATGATTAAAAGAAACTTTAATTTGTTTCTTTTTAAATACAAAAATAACGTTAATTATTGTAAAATGAAAAGTATAAAATTAATATAATTATATATATTTTATCTAAAAAAATGTTAATATATAATAAAGAGGCGATCCTAATGGGAAAAATGGAAAATAATATAAAAAAAGGCATTATTGAATCATATGCGTTTAGATTAAAAGCTCTAGGACTTTCTTTCAAATATTCTGACTACAAAACAGCTTTTAGTAAAATTCCAAGTGATAAAATATATGAAACATTATCAAATCTTGTCAGAAACAAAGAAACAGCTATTAGTTATTTAACGAATCTAGGTGTTAAAGTAAAAGATAGTGTAAATAATTTAACTGATAAAATAAAAAAACAACTTAATTTATCAAATGTAACAGAATTTAACCATGATAATAAAGATTATTTTAAATTTAAAGATAGTAATAATCAAATATACGTTGTAAGAAATTTAGGTGAAGATTCTAAAGAATTATTTACTAACATTTTAAATGAATCAAGTATAAATTATGGTGATGGAAAAAAGAATGCAAGTGAAATATTTAAAAAATTAAATGAGAAAAAATTTATAGAAATAAAAATGAAAAAAGAAGCAGAAACAGAAAATAAAAATTCATATCAAGTTTCTGTTATCAAATCATTAGAAAAACAATTTCCAGGAAGAGAAATTATTACATCAATAGAAGAAAATTTTTACATTGTTAAAGGAAACGAAACAGAAAAAGACATTTTATTATCACCTGTATATGAAAATGGAAAAGTAACACTTAAACAAATTAGTCAAAAAACATATGGAAGTAAAATTGATGTAGAAAGTAGCAAAAAAGAAGAATTCAATAATTTTGAAATACCAAATGAAATTATGTTAGAACTTGAAAATGATATAGAACTTGAAAATATTATAAATGAAGGTTTAGATAATAATTTAAATGATGAAACAATAGCAAGTATTGCAGAAAAGAATTTAATAAAGAAAAATAAAAAATTTGAGAATATAAATTTAGCTTTAGCGCTTTCAATCATAATTTCAAACATCAAATTAAAAAGAAAAAATGCAACAAAAAAACATAAATTAGGTGGAAGACAATATGTTCTAACTCCTAATTTATATAGAAACAATGTTTCATAAAATAAAGGTAGGAATAAAATGAAAAAAAATAATAAATTAATAATACCTATACTTATATTTTTATTAATATTATCTATTAGTTTTATAATATATACAAATGTTTTAAAACCATCAAAAAATAGTGAAGAAAAAGTAAATAATCAAGAACCAGACAAAACTGAAACTGAAAAAAAGGAAGAAAAAATAGAATTGAAAGAAAATCAAACCCTAACAAAAAAAGGATATATATTAGAAGAAAATGATGGAGTTTATTCTATAGATGGTATAATAATTGTAAATAAAACATATTCAATACCACAATCATATGGAAATGGCTTAACAAAAGAATTTACAGAGGCTTTTAATAAAATGAAAGTAGCTGCTAAAGAAGATAATATAGATATAAAAATAATAAGTGGATATAGATCATATAATACACAGGTATCTACTTATAATTATTGGGTAAGTAAGTATGGAAAAGAAGAAGCAGATAAAATATCAGCTCGCCCAGGACATTCAGAACATCAACTTGGCCTTGCAGCAGATATAAATTCATTATATACAAGTTTTAAAGATACAAAAGAAGGTATATGGTTAAACAATAATGCATATAAATATGGTTTTGTTCTTAGATATCCAGAGTCAAAAACAGAAGAAACAGGATATAGTTTTGAACCATGGCATTATAGATATGTTGGAACATCATTAGCTGAAAAATTATATAACAATGGAGATTGGATTACATTAGAAGATTATTATGGAATAACAAGTAAATATGAATAGATATAAAATTTTATATCTTTTTTTTAACTCTAAAATTTGTTACAATTAATTAGGTGGTAAAATGATAGTAATAATTGCAGAAAAACCTTCACTTGCTCGTAATATAGTATCAGGTATAGGAAAAATGCAACGACATGATGGATATTTTGAAAATGAAACATATATAGTTAGTTGGGCATTTGGACATTTATTTGGATTATGTGATATAGAAGATTATACAAAATCAGAAGATAAAAAATGGACTATAGAAAATTTACCTTGCTTTCCAGAAAAATTTAAATTTAAGCTTAAAGGTTTAGGAACAGATAAAGGAATAGAAAAACAATTCAATATAATAAAAAATTTAATTAACAGAAACGATGTAGATACAATAGTAAATGCAGGAGATGCTGATAGAGAAGGAGAAATAATAGTTAGACTTTGCGTTGAAAATGCGTTACAAACAAATAAAAAATTTGTAAGACTTTGGCTTCCGGATCAAACAGAAGAAACTGTAAAAGAAGCATTAAAAAACATGAAGGATGAAAAAGAATATGATTCACTTGCAAATGAGGGATTTGCGCGTACTTATATAGATTGGTTATATGGAGTTAACTTAACTAGATATGCAACCCTTAAAACAGGAACGCTTCTTAGAGTTGGAAGAGTAATTATTCCAATCGTTAAAGCTATATATGATAGAGATCTACAAATAAGAAACTTTATTCCAGATATATATTATGGAATAAATAGTAAAGAAATAACAAACGGAGAAGAAATAGAATTAAATAGCAAAAAAAAATTCGATAAAAATGAAATTGATTCAGCTAATAAATTATGTGATGAATATAATAAAGAACAAGCAATAGTAGTAGAAAAAAAAGTAAAAAAAGATAAACTAGATCCAGGAAAACTTTATTCATTATCTAAACTTCAAAATGTTTTAGGAAAAAAATATAAAATGTCTATGGATAAATCACTATCAATAGTTCAAAAACTTTATGAAGAAGGTTACTTAACGTATCCACGTACAAATTCTGAATATCTTGCTACCAATGAAAAAGATAAAATAAAAAAAATAATTAATAATTTAATTGAATTAAAATATCCAATAGAATTTAAAGATAAAAAAACAATATTTGATGATTCAAAAATAGAATCACATTCAGCACTTACCCCAACATATAAAATTCCTAAATTATCTACGTTAAGTGATGATGAAAAAATTGTTTATAAAACAGTATTTAAACGTTTTGTAGCAGTGTTTTGTAAAGAAGAATGCAAAATAAGCAAAACAGAAATAAAAATAAAGTTGGGTGATTTAGAGGAATTTACCCTAAAAGGAACAGTTATATTAGAGCAAGGTTGGACAAAATATGATGATTATAATTCAAAAGATAAAATACTTCCAAATTTGGAAAAAGGGGACATCATAAATATAAATTTTAAACCAATTGAAAAAAAGACAACAGCTCCTAAACACTATACAATAGAAACACTTAATAATTACTTAAAAAATCCTTTTAAAGAAGATAAAAAAAATATAGATGAAAATGATGATACAGATGACTATAAAGCAATATTTGAAGGATTAGAACTTGGTACAGAAGCAACTAGAACTGGAATAATAGATAATGCTATAAAAAGTGGATATATAGAATTAAAAAAAGATGTTTATACAATACTTCCAAATGGAGAATATTTAATTAATTCATTAAAACAAATGCAAATAGAAATGGATAAATATAAAACCGTTGAACTTGGAAAAGCATTAAAAAGCGTATATCATAATAAAATAACTGTTGATGATTCTGTAGATATTGCTAAAAAAGAAATAAGCAAAGTATTTAGTATAAAACAAGAAGCAATAGAAAATGATATAGATACAGGCTTTTATAAAGATAAAATAGGAGTATGTCCAATCTGTGGTAAAGATGTATTAAAAAGTAAATATGGATATGGATGCATTGGATATAAAGATGGATGCAACTTTAAAATAAATTTTACTATATGTAATAGAATAATTTCTAAAAAAAATGCAGAATTATTATTAAAAACAGGGAAAACATCAAAAATAGTTGGATTCACATCTAAAAACGGGAAAAGTTTTGATGCATATTTAAAAAACAATAATGGCAAAATTGAATTTGAATTTAATTAACTTTTAATTTATAAAAAAATAATGTATAATACGAATTGAAATGAGGCGATATTATGTTTATAGATGAGGTCACAATAGATTTAGAAGCTGGTAGTGGTGGAAATGGATGTATGGCATTTAGAAGAGAAAAATACGTAGAGATGGGTGGACCATATGGTGGAAATGGTGGAAAAGGCGCAGATATAATATTTAAAGTTGACGAAGGTTTAAATACTTTACTTGATTTAAGATATAAAAAATTAATTCGTGGTGATAAGGGTGAAAACGGCCTTGGAAAAGGAATGCATGGTGCTGCAGCAGAAAACGTTATTGTAAAAGTACCAGAAGGTACTGTAATAACTGATATGGATACTGGGTTAATAATAGCTGATTTAGTAAAAAATGGTGAAGAAGCTGTAGTAGCGCATGGTGGTCGTGGTGGAAGAGGTAATATTGCTTTTGCTACAAGATCAAACCCTGCTCCTAACTTTGCTGAAAATGGAGAACCAGGCGAAGTAAAAAGAGTAAAAGTTGAATTAAAACTTCTTGCAGATGTTGGTTTAGTAGGTTTACCAAGTGTTGGAAAATCAACATTTATTTCAAAAATATCGGCAGTAAAACCTAAGATTGCCGCATATCATTTCACTACATTAAAACCAAATTTGGGTGTTGTAAGAGCAAGCAATAACAGATCATTCGTAGTTGCAGATCTTCCAGGATTGATTAAAGGTGCTTCACTTGGTGAGGGACTTGGAGATAAGTTCTTAAAACATATTGAAAGAACAAGAGTAATTGCTCATATTATAGATATGAGTGCTTTTGAAGGTAGAGATCCATATGAAGATTATTTAACCATAAATAAAGAACTAGAAGATTTTAATAAAAAAATAATAGATAAGCCTCAAATAATAATTGCAAATAAAATGGATATGCCTACATCAAAAGAAAATTTAAAAAAATTTAAAGAAAAAGTTAATGTTGAAGTATTTGAGATGTCAGCTATGAATGGAGAGGGAATAGATAAAATAATAAATAAATTAGCTGATATGTTAGATAATATAAAAAAAGAACCATTATATGATGAACAAAAATTTGAAAGTCATGTTTTATATAAATTTAAAGTTGAAAAACCATTTACTATTACAAGGGATAATAGAACTTGGGTAGTACGTGGAGACGAAGTAGAAAAATTGCTTAGAATGACAAAATTTTCTTCTGATGAAGCAGCATTAAGATTTTCTAATAAACTAAGAAAAATGGGAATAGATGATCAACTAAGAGAGTTAGGGGCTGAAGAAGGAGATACTGTAAGAATATTAGATTTTGAATTTGAATATAAGTTATAATGTGAGAACTAAATTTGACAAATAATAATTTCTTTGTTAATATAAATCTAGTTTGTGAGGTTAAAAATTAATGGATAAAGACGGGCTGACTCGGCAATATAAAAAATTAAAAGAAAGTATAATAGATGCTAATTATAGTATTTCAAAATCAAAAATAACTAAAAGTATAAATTATATGTTATATAGTGTTTATAATGCAAAAAACAACATAGATAACGAAAAAATGCAGGTTATGAATAATTATAAAATTGATAAAAAAACATCAGTTTTTATAATTGATGACGTTAATGGTTGCGATAAAGATGTTATAAATGAACTATATAAAAACGATTGTGTGATATTGACACCAGAATTTAATGATTTACAAATCGCACCTGATGAATATGAATTTAATAAATATATATATTATGATTTAGATGACAACAAAGACTTAAATAAAACTTATAAAATAATTAATTGCTTGCTTTATAAGAGAAATGTAGCAATCTTTATAGATGATTTTATGAGTATTAAAAATAAAGAAAAGTTACGTGAATTTATTGAAAGAATAGTTACTATTTCTGAGCATCATAATACATCAATCATACCAATATCAATTGTTAAAGATAAAACAAAAAATATTCTTAATGTAGGAAAACCAATTTATAGTGATTTTAATATAGATGATGAATTTTTATTGAAAGAATGTTTTTCAACATTAAGATGGGAAGCACTAGAACAAATTTATGAATCAAAACATTTTGAAGTAGTTCAGGATAAAATTGCTTATGAAAAAAGATATTTAGAATATATAAAGAAATTATTAGAACCTATATCTGTTAATAATCAATTTGTATTAAAAAAAACAAAGTAAATATTTAATAAAACGTTATTCAATGAATAGCGTTTTTATTGATTTTTGATATATAAAATGCTATACTCAAGTTGTATGGTAGGTGGTAATATGTATATAAATTTATATGTTTCAATATGTGCACTTTTAATTTCGTTTTTCTTGCTAATCAACTTTTTTTCTAAAAAAAGATATGATAATAAGGAAACGAAAATATTTTCATATATGCTTATATTTAATTTTATAAATACTATATTCACACTAAGTATTGTATTTATAGAAAAAACAAACATTATAAATATAATATTTTTAAAGATACTTAATAAATTAAATAATGTTATACAGTTAGGATGGATATGGCTTTTATTTCTTTATATGTTATATATGTTATGTAATAATAAAGAGAAAAAATATAATCTCATAAAAATCATTACTGTAATTATCAATATATTACTAGGAATATTTATTTTTATACTTCCAACTAGTTTTTATAATAATATATATTTAAATGGATTATCTGAAACATTTTCGTATATTATATACTTTGTATATTTATTAGTTTTAATAATTTTGATAATAAAAAATATAAAGAATATGAGTAATAAAAAAAATATAATAGTATTTACAATTTCTTTATTGCTAATGTTAACAGCACTCATAATAAAAAAAATAAATCCTGAATTATTAATTATTTCTTCTATATTTACATATATAAATTTAATTATAAATTCAACAGAAGATCCAGACTCAAGATTGCTTTTAGAATTACAAAAAGAAAAAGAAAAAACAGAAAAATTAAATAATATTAAAATAGATTTTTTAACAAATATGAATTATGAATTTAGAACATCATTAAATACAATTGTAGGATTTAGCGAATGCATAAAACAAGAAGATTCTATAGATGCTTGCAAAAATGATGCTGATGATATAATAACATCAAGTCAAAACTTACTTGAAATAATAAATGATGTACTTGATATATCAAAATTAGAAACAAATAATATGAAAATAACAGAAGAAGATTATAAACCGCTTGAGATATTTGAAAATGTAATTTCTTTATTAAAACCAAAATTAAGTGAAAAAGAAATTGAAATTAAAACTAATTTTAATGAGAATATTCCATACATGTTATTTGGGGATTCAAATAAAGTAAAGCGAATAATTACTAATATATTAATGAACTCTATAAAACATACAGAAGATGGAAGCATCAATTTTGAAGTTAACTGTACTAGTGAGAAAGGTAAATGCAATCTGGTTATATCTATAGAAAATACAGGTAAAACAATAAAAAAAGAAAATAAATCATCTAATAATTTAAAAGAATTTAATAAAAATATAGTAGAGCAATCAGAACTAGAATTTTTGATTGCAAAGAAATTTGTAGATATGTTAGGTGGCAAAATAGTTTTAGATGAAAAAAACATAAACAAAACAAAAGTTACTATATATCTTAATCAAAAAATTAAAATGCAAGGTGTTCCATTAATAGCTGAAATTTCAAAATTAGAAGAGAGCATAAAACCACAACAAGAAGATTATTCAGATAAAAAAGTATTAATAGTTGATGATAACAAAATGAATTTAAAAGTGGCAACAAGATTACTAAAAAACTATAATATAATAACTACTGAAGTATTAAATGGTTATGAAGCTATTAATAAAATTAAGAATAATGAAAAATATGATCTTATATTTTTAGATGATATAATGCCCAAAAAAAATGGAAAAGAAACCTTAAATGAATTAAAAAAAATCAAAGGATTTGATATACCAGTCATTGTATTAACAGCAAATGTTTTAGAAGGAATGAAAGAAAAATATATAGAAGAAGGTTTCGATGATTATTTAGCTAAACCAATAAACAAAGAAGAATTAAAAAAAATCTTGAATAAGTTTTTGATAGATAGAAAATCAGATATAGAGGATACAATATTATTTTCACCAAACTCAAAATTTGAACAATTATCTAAGGAATTACTTGAAGAAGTCGAATTAGTAAATGATATAGAAATAGATAACGATATAGAACAAATAGAAGAAAAAATAGAAGAGAAAAAACAATTAAATTATAGAAATAAAAAATTTTTAATAGAAAATAATATAGATGTAGACGCAGCAGAAAAATTACTTGGTGAAATGAGTACATATGATGATGCTTTAACTGATTTTATAAAAGAAGCTGATAGTAAATATAATTTATTACAGGGTTATATGAAAATAGATAAATTAGAAAAATGTTATAATATTTTTAGAACAATTAAGACAGATACAAGATATTTAGGTTTTATAGAATTAAATAGTATTTTTTCAAACCTTGAAAAAGCAATAAAAGAAAACGATATTGATTATGTAAAAAACAATATCAAAACATCACTTAAAGTATTTAAAAAATATATTGAAATATCAAAAGAATATTTAGGAAAATAGTTATTTTGACAATTACCTGAATCGTGATATAATACATAACATTTAAAGGGTGATATTATGAAGAATAATACAAAAGAAAGTTGGATGTATAAATATAATTTGGCTAAAGTTTATTTTGAACATCATGGAAATTTAGAAATTCCATACCATTATAAAACATTAAACGGATATGAATATACAGAAGAGGGCATAGCTTTGGGAATATGGATAACAAATCAACGTCAAGCATATAAAGGTCAAGGTTCCAACAAAATAACAGAAAACCAAATCCAATTATTAGAAAAAATAGGAATGCGTTTTGAAACTAATTATAAAGAAGAAGAATGGAATAAAAAGTATGGACTAGCTAAAGCTTATTTTGAACATCATGGAAATTTGGAAATTCCAATAGATTATAAAACATTGAATGGATATGAATATACAGAAGAAGGAATAGCTTTGGGAAGGTGGATAACAAATCAACGCCAAACATATAAAGGCCAAAATACTTGTAAAATAACAGAAACTCAAATTAAACTATTAGAAGAGATAAGAATTAAATGGTTCTTAAAAGTTGGAACTGATAAAAAAAGCCAAGAAGAAGTAATAACAGAAAAAAATAGTAAAAGAAAACAAATAGAAATGTTAAATAGAGTAAGATCATATTTAAATACACTAGATGAAAGCGAAGTATTATCAAAAGAAGAAATTAATCAAGGAATGATGGATGTATTAAATCATAAAATAAAACGTCTAAAAATAAAAAAATAATGAATAGCAAGCTTTAAAAGTTTGTTTTTTTTAAGTTATTAATTTGATTTCTTAAAAAAAATATGCTATTATAGTTGCAATTTTAAAAAAACAGGGGGAAATATATATGAAATGGTATTTTTTAGATTATTTTGATGGTTACAAAGAAGGAGAAATAAAACAAGCAATAGATGCCTTACCTTCAATAAGAAAAAAAGAAATATATGACGCTTATTATCCAAATTTTGTGTTAAAGGATGATGATTATCATGTTGTATCAAGCAATACAATATCCTTGATTAGAGCACTATTATTAATTAATAGAAAAAAACATATATTATCTAACAATAAAAAACAAAAAACAAAAACATTAACAAAATAAAGCTAAGCACTTAACAAACAAGTGCTTTTATTGACAACAAATACTTTTTATAATAAAATGAATGTGTAAAAAATACAATAAGGTGGTAGTATGTTTGAAGAGTATAGAAAGTCAACAGAAGATGGTTTGAAAATTCCAGATGAATTTGATGAACTTATAAATGAAATTAATGGTAAAAACAATGAAAAAAGAGATGATAAAACCAATAATAATTATGTAGAAGTAAACTTAAATTTATTTACAATAGAAAATGACAAAATTAAAATCTTGTTGTTAAAGAAAAAAGATGAACCATACAAAAACCATTTGGTTTTGCCAAGTAAAACTTTAAAAAGTATGGAAGATGTTTCAAAAAAAATAGAAAATATAATATATTTTGATTTAAAACTTGATGATATATATTTCAAACAATCTTATTTTTCTAGTAATATAAAAACATCTACTAATAATAATTCAATATCACTTTCTTATATAGGAATAATAAATATAGATGAATTTAAAAAGTCTATTGATAAAAATATATTATATTCATGGTTTCCAATAGATGATCTTCCTAAAATAGAATTTGATTATTCAAAGATAATAAAAGAAGTACAAAAGCAACTTAAAGATATATTGATAAAATCAACATTAATAAAGCAAATTTTTCCTAAAACATTTAGAATTTCTGAATTACAAGATATATATGAACAATTATTAAATGAAAAATTTGATAGAAGAAATTTTAGAAAAAAAATAGTTAAACTAAATATAATAGAAGAAACAGGAGAAATAAACGAGCTTACAAACGGAAGACCAGCTAAACTATATAAATTTAAAGAAAATATAGAAGAATTAAACTTATTTTAAAATATATAAAAAAATAGTTAAAAAACACATTGACAAACATATACTAAAATGGTATATTACTTATGTATTTAATTTCAGGTTTACGCAAGTAAATCTTTAATTAAACATGAAAATGATACACCTGGATATGTGTAAAGAAAGGTAGGTGAAAATATGCCAACTATTAATCAATTAGTAAGAAAAAACAGAACTGATAAAGTTAGAAAAAGTAAATCACCAGTATTAGGAATAGGATACAACAGCAAAGAAAAAAAGAGAACTAATTTAAATTCTCCACAAAAACGTGGTGTTTGTACTCGTGTAGGAACAATGGCTCCAAAGAAACCAAACTCAGCTCTTCGTAAATATGCTCGTGTTAGATTATCAAACGGAATGGAAGTTACAGCTTATATTCCAGGAGAAGGACACAATTTACAAGAACACAGTGTAGTAATGATTCGTGGAGGACGTGTTAAAGACTTAATCGGTGTTCGTTATCATATAATTCGTGGAACATTAGATACAGCAGGTATTGAAAAACGTCGTCAAGGTCGTTCTAAATATGGTACTAAAAAACCAAAACAAAAATAATTAAATACAAATAAAAAATGAGAGGAGGTAAATTATGCGTAAAAGACGTGCAGTTAAAAGAGATGTTTTAGCAGATCCAATTTATAATTCAAAATTAGTTACTAAATTAATCAACAATATGATGATTGATGGTAAAAAAGGAAAAGCACAAACAATTTTATATGACGCATTTGATATAATCAAAGAAAAAACTGGTAAAGATCCAATGGAAGTTTTCGAACAAGCTATGGAAAATGTTAAACCAGCATTAGAAGTTAAATCACGTC
>URCH01000017.1 GCA_900546275.1 uncultured Mycoplasmatota bacterium | reverse complement strand
CGCTATTATTGCAAGTATTACTATTACTGCTAATAACTCTACTAATGTAAATCCTTTTCTTTTCATACTTTCTACTCCTTATTTTTCTATTAAAATTATACCCTTTAATATAAAATTTTGTCAATAAAATAATATCTTGAATTAAGATTTAAAAATAACTAATATTTGATTTATATTTTTTTATAATATATAATATTTTTAGTTAATAAGGTGATTAAATGAAGTCAATTAAATTTAATATAGAAAATGAGTTTATTATAAAAAAATCAAAATTCATTACAAAGCTATATTTTGTAACTAGTGAAATTGAAATCAAAAGTATTTTAGATAAAAATAAAACCGAGTACAAAGACGCAACTCATATTTGTTATGCATATATTTTAAATAATGTTGAAAGATTTAATGATGATTCAGAACCCTCTGGTACAGCAGGAATGCCTATATTAAATGTTTTAAAAAATAATAATTTAAATAATGTTTTATGTGTTGTAATAAGATATTTTGGTGGTATAAAATTAGGAGCTGGTGGATTAATTAGGGCATATTGTTCATCGGTAAGTGAAGCATTAAATAAAACTGAAATTATAAATATTGTAAATGGAAAAAAAATAGAACTTACTTTTTCTTATGATGATATAAAAAAAATTAACCATATTCTTAATGATATAAATATCGTTGATAAACAATTTGATGAAAATGTTAAATACATTATTATTGTAAAAGAAAAAAATGTTAATTCTTTAATAAATCAACTAACTGAATTATGTAATATAAAAATAAAAGAAAACACTTTAATTAAAGACTAAAGTGTTTTTTTATTTATTATTTCATCATCTTCATTTAACATATCATTTAAATGTTTAATTTTATCTGATATAGAAGCAAGTTCAATTTTCCTTGTATCTTTTATATTAGTTTGTGGTAAATATTCTAAATCTATATTAAATCCATCTATTTTTAAATCATTTTTTATGGTATATACTTCAAAGAATTTTTCATCATTTGTTTCTATATAACAAACAGTATTTAGGTTTTCACCATAATTCTTAACTGTTTTTTGTTCTTTTATACCCTCATGAAGATATGATCTTATAAACTTTTCTATTATTTTTTTTCCTAATTCATTTTTAGGGATTCTTATTCTACTATAATTTATTTTATCGCTATTATCAATCATTCCAATTGAAATAAAATTTTCTTTTAATGAACCATTACAATTGTCACCTATTGCAGCATACCAATTTTTTAAATTTGGATTATTTTTATATTTAGCAATAAGACTTAAAATTATTTGTTCAAAAAAATCATAATTTTTATCTTTTAAATCATTTACAGTTACGTTTATGTTTTTTGTTTCACTCATAGGTAACACCTCATATATCCTTAAACATAATATCATATTTTTATAATTTTTAAAAGTAACTTAATAAAAAAATCCAATTTTTTTGGATTTTATTTACTTTTACTTTGCTTTTTTAACAAATCTCTTATTTCTTCTAACAAAATAATTTGCTCATCTTTTTTTACTTCTTCTTTTTCTTCTGATTTTTTAGTGAATTTTGAAACTATTTTTATAAATATAAATATACAGATTGCAACTATCAAAAAATCAATTACATTTTGTATAAACATTCCATAATTAATTGTTGCATCTTTTATCTTTATACTTAAATTAGTAAAATCAAGTCCACCAATAATTATACCAATTAATGGCATTAATATATCATTTACAACTGATGTTACTATTTTTCCAAATGCTGAACCTATAATAACACCAATAGCTAAATCCATTACATTTCCTCTTGAAATAAATTGCTTAAATTCTTTTATTGTTTTATTTCCTTTTTTTAATATTTTATTATCTTTTTTCATATGTACCTCCACTTATAAGATATCATATAAAATAGATTCATTCAATATTTACAAAAATTCTTTTAATTTTTCTATTGAATTTCCCTGAAATTCTAAAAAATCTTCTGCAAGTTTTAATATTTTTTTATCTACTTCTTTACTGTAATCTTTTATTTTTCTTTCCATTTCTATGCTACCCATAGAAATTCCTTTTATAAGCATATCTGCTATTGCAGAATCACTATTATCTTTATTTACTTCTTTAGTAACACCCATTGATGACATCATTTTTGTCATCATTCCTTCACCTTTAGGTTCTTCATCATTTTTTTCTAGCAATTCTTTTGCTTTCGTTTCAAATTCTTGATAATCTTTTAATATTTTTTCTGTTGTATTTTTTATTTTATTATTTTTATCTTTTAGATTCTCTAGTAATATCGTAATTGTATATGTAGCCATAGATGCATCTTTATATATATGTTTTAATAATTCATTATTATGTTTCATATTTTTCCCTCCAAATATATATTGAGCAAAAATTTAAAATAAAATGCAAAAAAAGAATTAATTTAATTCTTTTTCCAGTATTTTTTCATATTTTGTACCACTTATAATACTATTAATCGCACCATTTTTTAATATATAAAATATAAATTCCTTATTTTTAGTTGAAACTATTTTTTCAAATATGTAATCTAAATAATCAATATCTACAAGTGTTATTAAAGTACACAAATCACTATAATTTAATGTTTTAATATAATAATCAATTACTTGTTTAATATCAATATCATCATAAAACTCAAATAATAACCTAAATATTTCATAATTATTTTGTTCTTTTATATATTTTTTTAGTTCAGCATCTAGTTTTTTCATACTATTTTTTTAATTCTTCTAACTTTTTTTCAATATTTTTTTGATTTTTTAATAATAAATCTATTTTATCATGTAATTCTTCTATTATAAGTTCTGTTTTTAAATCAGTTTTATAATCATTTTTATTTCTTAAACTATCTTTTTTAGCTTGCCTATTTTGACTCATCATAATTATAGGTGCTTGTAGAGCAGCAATACATGATAACACCAAATTTAATAAAATAAATGGAAATGGATCAACTGCATGCGCTAATATAATTCCATTTAAAATAATCCAGAATATTAAAAATATTGTAAATCCTATGATAAAACCCCAACTACCTGCAAATTCTGTTATTTTATCTGCGACTTTATCTCCAAATTTCATATTTGATTCTTCCAATTTATCTATATCAACGCTTATAGGATTATCAACTAACATATCCATAAGTTCTTCTTCACTTTGTTTATCAATTTCTTGGTTTAATAACATTTTAACAATTTCTTTTTTATTACATTTCATATTTACACCTTACCTACATTTAATTATAGCATTTTTCATACTAGAAAAGAAGTATCATCAATAAATTTATAATTTGTTTTATATTTTAATTGTCTTATTAATCTAAAAACTGCTTCATCTTTTGCTTTTGCCTCTAACATGATATCAATATCTTTATTATATTTTTTTACTTGTTCTAAAAATTTAATAAATTCATTGTAATCAATATAATCACTATGACTTCTATATTCCTTTTTTGTATTATTTTTAGGAGATGAAAAATGAATCTTTGGTATAAGATCTTTCCACGTTTTGAATATTTCATCAATATAATCCAAATAGTTTTCACCATTATTATTGCATTTATAATGATGATAATCAAAAACAAAAGGGACTTCTATTTCTTTACAAATAGATAAAACATCTAAAATATTGTATATTTTATCATCATTTTCTAAAGCTATACTTTTTTTTATACAGTCTGGTAATTTATTAAAATTGTTAATAAATCTTTTTATTGAATTTTCTTTTCCAAATACACTACTTCCTACGTGTAAAATTATAATTGAATTTTTTATTTTAAATGCATTTAACATTTTATAATGATATTTTAAAATATCAAATGTATTTTCTAAAACCTCTTTCTTTGTACTATTTAAAACTGCAAATTGGTCTGGATGTGTATCTATTCTCATATCACCAATTAGTGTTGATATTTTATAAAAATGTTTTTTATATTTTTTTACATATTCAATATTTACACTTTTATGCGTTGCAAGTGGTATAAATTTACTTGTTAATCTATAAAAATGAATATTATTTTTTTTTATTATATTCTATTATGTTTTCTAATGTTTCAAAATTAGACAAAATAATCCTATCAAGTTTTTCATAATCTTTATTCTTATTAAATTCTGTATATGTTATATTATGGTAGTTTATGCTATTTTCTAATGTTTTACTAATAGATACATACCCAAGTCTAACCCTCATAAAATCACCATTATTAATATGGTGTTTTTGGATTAAAAAATTCTCAAATTTTTATTATAATTAAGAGCAAGATATTATATAGATATAATTATGGACATAATGGATAGAAATGAAATACATGAAAAATGTTTTGAAATCTTTATTGAACATTTTAATTTAGAAAAAGAAATTAAAGAGTTAAATGAGTTTGAAGTAAAAAATGTATAAAGAACAACTTTCAAATGATAACAAAAATGTATCGATTAACTATCATTTAGAGTTTGTCCCAAACAATCATAATAATACAATTTTAGATTCTAGTTTATCTAATGGAAATAAAACTTCTAAAGAATTTGAAAATGAAAAAAATAAACTTTTAGATATTATAAAACTAAAACTAAAAAATCATGAAATTTCTTTAGCTACTGCATCTAAACTTATAAATGATATTAATGTTTTATATAATTTTTATGATGAAGATTCAAAAAAATATAAAATTTTCCAAAGCAATAAGCGTTGAAAGTAGTAATTATTTTACTCATAAAATAGCAAAAGCATCTGATTCCACAACCATGTGATTTCAGATGCTATATCCATAAGGGATTACATTTGATCAACCAAAATCAAATGTATCCTTTTTTATTTTATGCAAGTTTCCTTGACATATTCATGATAACATAAAAACGATCTTTTTCAAACCGTTTCAAATTTTTACTCGAAAAGTTCAATTTTAATATCTATATGGTGCCGTTGGTGTCTACAACTTTTTTTAACAAATCAAATATATAAATCAATCATTTATATTTTATCATAATGAGTCCACATTCTTAAAATATGTATTTCATTATTTTCTTTATCAACTTCATAAACAATTCTATGTTGTCTATTTATTCTTCTAGAATATAAACCTGTTAAATCACCTGTTAACTTTTCAAAACTGGGTGGGTAACAAAATGGATCTTCCATCATTAAATTTAAAATTATTTTTGCACTCTTTTCTAATCCTGAATTTTTTAATTTTATTTTGTCTTCTTCAGCCAATTTAGAAAATTTAATAATATAATTACCAGTCTTCATTTGGATCATATTCCTTTGCATTTTTCCAATTTTCAGTATTCTTAATATTAGTAACATCATCAACTAAACCAGGTATTGAAGATAAATATAAAGTTTCTTCAATATTTTTCCATTCATCTTCAGATATTAAAACTGCATTTTTTCCTTTATTATTAACAATTGTAATAGGATTAAATCCAATATTAACATCTGAAACAAGTTGAAACAAATTTTGTCTAGCATTAGTTATATTAATTGTACTCATAATATCACCTCTCATGTATAAATTATAACGTACTTTTTACCGTACGTCAATATATTATTATTATATTCAAAAAAATCTATATTATGAATAAAAAAATATTAACATATTAGACCACTTTTCATTCGCTATAATTTTTAAACAAAAAAAACGAACTATAAAAGTTCGAATAATTACTTAATGGTGTCCCAGAAGGGATTCGAACCCCTGACCGCTGCCTTAGAAGGGCATTGCTCTATCCAGCTGAGCTACTGAGACACTTGTTCTTTAAATAAGAACAAATTAATTATATCACATTTTTTATTTTATTCAATAGTTTTTAAAACAGTTTTATAAATTTCTTCATTTTCTACATTAAAAACAACACCTTTTACTTCATAATTGTCACATACAGATAAACTAATTGTATATATAACTTCTTCTAAAATATTTTTTTCTTCTATATCACTAAATATATATTCATTAAAATTAAGATGCATTAAATCATCTTTTTTTTCTGATGATATTAGTTCTGCATTACTATTTAAAAAACTCATTAAATTAGTGTTATATATTGAATTTCCACTCAACTCATCTATAACGATTTTTATTTTATCCCTATCATCATTTAAATACTTTGTTACTGGAACATAATAATAATTATCATTATTCTTATTTACATAGTAAATTGTAACTTGGTTTATATCTTTAATTGAATTAATATCATATTCCTTATTTATTCCAAAACTTCTATCTAAAGTACTTGGTAAATTGATCTTAGTTTGTGGTAATTTAGTTAATATATTTCCATCTACATATATTATTACTTTATTTACACCATTAATGCTTGTTAAGGTATATACAATTGCTTCTACTACTTTTTCTTCCATTTCTTTACTTGTATTTAAAAGTTCTTTAGAAAAATCAACTTTAATTAAATCTTTATCATATTTTAAACTTAATATTTTTGTATCACTTGGTAATACAGATTTAAATCCACTTGGAATTCTATCTTCATTTGCTCCACCATTTATTAAAACCTCTAATAATTCTTTGGCAAGTGATTCAATATCTTTGGAACTTACTGGTACTTCTGTTTTACCAAGCATATTGTAACTATCTAGTAAAAACACACTTGAAGTTACTAAATCATTATTAACATATTCTAATTCTTGTGGGATATACTCTAGTTTGTTTTTATCATTTTCATTATTTGGTATTAAATATATTAAAAAAAGCGCAAATAAAGCAGAAAAAGATATTATTAATTTTCTAATTGATATTTTTTTTAACATAGTCCACCTCTAATTAATCATATGAAAAAAAGCATATAATATGCTTTTATAATGAAATTTCACCAATTTTTAAAAGTTCTATTAATGCGCCAGCTCTACCCTTTACTCCTAGTTTTTGCATAGCATTTGATATGTGATTTCTAACTGTTTTTTCACTTATTTTTAATTCTGTTGCGATTTCTGCTGTTGTTTTATTTAGAACAAGTAATTCAAACACTTCTTTTTCTCTTTTAGTCAAAATACTTTTGGTCATTGTTTCCCTCACTTCCTATTAAGTTGGGTGGTTTATATTCATTCATAATATTTTATGAAACCAAACGACTTTAGTGAGGGATTAATCCTATTATTGTTGAAACTTTACTGAAACATACATTTCATTTTCGTAATTACTTTGCACTGTTCTCATAATATTGTTAGCTAAAGAAGAATCATGTTCTTTACTTAACACTACAACTCTTACCTGATCGCCATTTACTTTAACAAATGATTTTAATTTATATGTATCAGATATTTGTTTTTCTATTTGTTGTTCTTCTCCTTTATTTAAGTTTAATTGTTTTATTTTTTCATAAGCATTATTTTTTTCATCAACTGTAGAATCTTTATTAGTCAATATTGTTTGCAAGTTTTGTATTTCGTTCATCATCTGTTCATCTGATTCAACTCTTAAACTTGTTAAAATAGTACTTTCTGTTACTTCTACTGTAGGAGTTTGTGTTTCTTCAGTAGTTTCTTTACTAACATAATTACTATTAGTACTAAGTAATAACTCACTTGGCATAGTAACATAATATACACTTAATACTAAAATTAAACAAAATAGTGTTAAAAACCAGATACTTCTTTTATTAATCATATTATTCCTCCAATACTTTTCTAATAAATAATATTAGAATTAATAATTTTTATTACAAAAAAAGAAAAATAATTTTTTATTTTTCTTCGTACCAACTTGGATTTTTAATATCCAAAGTTTCTTTTAATTTTATAATATTATCTATTTTAAAAATATAACTATAGGGATATATTTCATAATAATAATCTATATTTTCTTTTATTAACGGAATAATATTATCATTATTGCTTATAAAATTTTTAAAGCCTTCGATTTTACTTTTCAATTTTATTATATTTGTTTTTTTCTTTGGCATAAGTGCATTAAGTATTAACATTATATCTATTAATATTATGTTTATTAAATATATAAATGAGTAAGTAAAATTATCTATTTTTGATTCTAATAATATAATTGGTAATAATATAAAAATTACTGAAATTATTATACCAATTATTTTTATATTTAACTTTTTACTTTTTGAGTTTTTAAATAATATACTTATTCCAATACATGGAATTATAATACAAAGTAAAAATAGTTTAATATTTTTAAGATCAATTAATAATTTTAGTATACTCATTATATAAATTATAAAAATCATAAATTTTGTTAGTGATTTTTTAGATAATGATTTACTTTCATACACATTTTCAACTTCATATTTTGATTCTATTTTTTTCTTTATTACATTCATTAGTTTTGATATTATGTTTTTAAAATTTTTTATTTCTATTTCTTCTTTGTCTTTAAATAATTCTTTTATAAAATAAGATTTGATTTCTTCTTTAGGAGTTTTAATTTTTATTATTTTGTAATTTTTTTTATCTTTAATTATTTTTATATATCCTTCTTTAGCAAGCTGTATCATAAATGGAGTAAAATCTTCATCATTAATATCATCAGTATATAAATAAGATACCTGTAATATATTTAAATTATTTGGAGGATATTTGCTTGTAATTGAATTTACTTTTTCATCTTCTCCATATTTTTTCCAAATAAAGTATATTATTATTAAAAATATTAATGGGATAATAATATAAATTAATATTTCATCTATACCTACCATTTTATTCCCCATCTAGTCCAAATTTATCAATATATTCTTGATATTTCATTTGTTTATCTCTTATAGTTCCATCTTTTTTAATTTCTATTAATCTATTTGAAATTGTTTCTATTAATTCTTGATCAAAACTTGAAAATACAATTGGACCTAAATATTTTTCAAGTCCTGTATTTAGTGATGTTATTGATTCCATATCTAGATGGTTTGTTGGTTCATCTAAAAGTAAAACATTTCCTTTTTCAAGCATCATTTTGCTTAAACATAATCTTACTTTTTCTCCTCCGGATAATACTGTTATTTTTTTTAGAGCATCTTCACCAGAAAACAACATTCGACCTAAGAAACCCCTAACATAACTTTCTTCTTTATTTTCAGAATATAATCTTAAAAAATCAACCAAAGTTATATCATCTTTAAAATATTCATCGTGATTTTTCATAAAATATGAAACTTTTGCATTATTTGAATACTTAACTGTTCCACTATCCTGTTTTATTTGTCCACTTATTATACCAAGAAGTGCGGTTTTTGCAATTTCATTGTCACCAATAAGTGCGATTTTATCTTCAGGTCTTATTGTAATATTTATATTTTTTAATATTTCTTTTCCGTTTAATGAATAATTAACTTTTTCTAAAACGATTCCTTCTCTTCCTATCATTTTGTCAAATTCAAAATTAATATATGGATACTTTCTTGTAGAAGGTTTTATATCATCTAAAACTATTTTTTCAAGTGATTTTTTTCTAGAAGTTGCTTGTTTTGATTTTGATGCATTTGCACTGAAACGGGCAATAAAGTCTTGTAATTCTTTTATTTTTTCTTCTTTTTTCTTATTTGATTCTTTCATTTGTTTTTGGATTAACTCACTTGATTTTAACCAAAAATCATAGTTTCCAGCAAACAAAGTTATTTTTCCATAATCTATATCTACCATATGTGTACAAACTTTGTTTAAAAAATATCTATCATGTGATACTACTAAAACCGTATTTTTGAAATTTATTAAAAATTCTTCTAACCACATTTTGCTTTTTAGATCTAATCCATTTGTTGGTTCATCAAGTAAAAGTATGTCTGGATTTCCAAATAATGCACGGGCTAACAAAACTTTAACTTTTTCTTTGTCTTTTAATTCAGACATATTTTTTTCTAATAAATCATTTTCTATTCCAAGTCCTGAAAGTAATATTGCAGCATCGCTTTCTGCTTGCCATCCATTCATTTCATCAAATTTTGCTTCTAATTCTGCAACTTTTATACCGTCTTCATCACTAAAATCTTCTTTCATATATAATGCTTCTTTTGCTTTCATTATTCTATATAGTTCTTTGTTTCCCATTATAACAGTTTCTAAAACTGTATAATCATTAAATTCATTGTGATTTTGTTTTAATACAGATATTCTTTCATTTTTACCAATTATTATATCTCCCTTTGTAGATTCTAAATCACCACTTATTATTCTTAAAAAGGTTGATTTACCTGCTCCATTTGCACCTATTATTCCATAACAACAATCGTTTTTAAATTCTAAGTTTACATTTTCAAATAATGTTTTTGTTCCAAATCTAATTGATAAGTTTTCTATTTTTAGCATATTTTTTCACTCCCAACCTTACATATATTATCATATTTATAAAATAAAAACTAGATAATTATCTAGTAAAAATATGAGTTTCTTTTTCTATGTATTCATTAATATATGGTACTTCAGGTATTTTTAATTCTGTTTCTTTTAATTTAATAAATATTTTTCTTATGTTTTTTAATGTTTTTATTTTCTCACTAACTTCATCATATTCTTTGATACTTAATTCATGTACTTCTTTATTAAAGATAAAATATAATAGTGATAAATAAAATGAAATTCTATCATAGTTATAATCTATTTCATAACTAGCGCATCTACTTAAAACAAATCTATTAGTTATATATGGAACCTTATCTCCTGGAACATTATTAAGTGAACAACTATCAAAGTCTATAAAATAATGGTTTTTATTTTTATCAAATATTATGTTATCAAAACTAAGATCTGATACAACTATTTGAGCTTCATGAATTTTTTTTAAAGTATTTGAAGCTTGATCTAATATCATAAAAAAATCATTTGCTTTATTGTTTACAAATTTAAAATCATATAGTGGATATGAATCTTTAACATAATCTGTATATATACCCCTAAATTTTTTATTTAATTTAATTTTACCTTTTGGTAATACTACGTTATCTAATGAATAACCATCCAACATATTTGTTTTTAATTCTTTTCTTTCTAGAATATATGATTTATTTGTTCTATAAAGTTTGTAAAAGTTTTCTTCATCATGATATATATATCCTTCTGTATTTGAAGTAGTGTAAAATGGTTTAATATTAGGTTTTGTTATATCAAATGAATTAAGCGTTTTTAACATATAAAATCCCCTCTTTAATTAATGTTATGTATAATATCACAATTTATTTAAAAACACAAGAAAAACACACATATGTGTGTTTATATATATAACTCTTTATATTCCATAGAATGTACAGATTATAAAGAATATTATTCCCAATACTAAAGTTAAACGACTCATAAATAACTCTCCGCCACGTTCTTTACGGTTAGCGAATAAGCTGTCATTTCCACCTGTAATAGCATTAGAAGCACTCTCTGCTTTTCCACTTTGTAAAATTGCGATTGCTATTAATAATATTGACACTATAATGAGTACTACTTGCATAGACATCCTCCTTAGGCATATAATATATCACATTTTTTAATATATTGCAAGTTTATATAATTTCAGCTTTTAAATTAGGATTTTTAAGGGCTAAAACTAATTTATCGATTTCTTCTTTTGTATTATAAAAGTAAAAACTAGCCCTACATGTATTCTTTACGCCTAACTCATCTTTAAGAATTTTAGCGCAATGATTCCCTGCTCTAACACAGATTTTATATTTATTTAGATATATAGCAAGATCTTGTGAAAAAACATCTTTAATATTAAATGATATTATCCCATTTTCACTCTCCTCGTTATATATTATGATATCTTTTACTTCTTTTAATCTTGAAATTGCATATTTTTTTAATTCTTTTTCGTATTCATGTATTTTTTTCATACCTATACTCTGTATATAGTCAACTACTCCTCCAAAAGAGATTACATCTGCAATATTAGGTGTTCCTGCTTCTAAAGTATAAGGTAAATCTTTATATATTCTAACTCCATTATTATCAAATGATGCATTCATTCCACCACCAAACAATAACGGTTTCATATTATTTAATAGACTTTCTTTACCATATAAAATTCCTACTCCTGTTGGACCACACATTTTGTGTGCAGAGAATGCTAGAAAATCAATATCAAGTGCTTGAACATCTATTTCCATATGAGGTACGCTTTGTGCTCCATCTATTACTACTAAAATACCTAATTTATGTGCATAATCTATTATTTTTTCTATAGGTCTTGAATCTCCTATAACGTTTGTTATGTGGGCTATAGAAATTACTTTTGTTTTTTCTGTTATAGCTTCTTTTATACTTTCAAATGTAAGTTCATAGTTTGAATTTAGTTTTGCATATTTAATATTTAAATTATTTTGTTCTTTTAATTCAAACCAAGGTAATATATTTGAAGCATGTTCACTTTTTGTTATTATTACTTCATCACCTGGATTTAAAGTATATTTAAAGTATCCAAATATAATTCTATTAAGTGAATCTGTACATCCGCTTGTAAATATTATTTCATTATTACTTTTAGCATTTATGAATTTCTTTACTATTGTACGTGTTTTTTCATACATTTCATCTGTTTTTAAACTTATATCGTAGTCTCCTCTATGTGCATTCGAACAATATTCATAATAGTAACTTTTAAGATAGTCTAACATTATTTTAGGTTTTAATGTTGTAGCAGCATTATCAAAATATATTAGATTTTCTTTTGTCATTGGAAAATCTTCTCTATTCATATTTCACCTCCAATATTTTTCTATTTTTTCATTTATTTGATTTTTTAATTCTTCTATTTCTATATTACTTAATATAAATCCTTTTATTAATAGTTTTAAAGCATCTGTTTTATTTATACCTCTACTTTCAAGATAAAACATTTCTTCATCACTAAATTTACCTATTAAGGCACTGTGTGATGCATTTACATCATATTCATCTATATAAAGGTTTGGATCTATTTCACATTTATTTTTGGTTAAATTTATTATTCTATTTACTTGATCAACTTGGCATTCTTTATTTCCATTTGGAACAAATGATGATACATTAAATTTAATTTTTCCATCTTTAAGTGCTACTCCATTATTTTTTATATAACTTTCTGTATTACTTTGATTATGATAAACTGTTATATCATATTTTTCTTTTGATGTACTTATAGTTTTAAAGATATAGTTTATTTTAGATTTTTTTTCATTTAAATTTATTATTATATTTTCATTTATTGTATCAACATCATTAAATTTAAGTACATTTAAATTTGATTCTTTATTTAAAATATATTTTATTCTTATTTTTGCTTGATTACCATTTTTTATTTCATATAGTTTTAAATTTACATTATCTTTTAGTTCTATTATTATTTCTAATTTTGTAAGGATTGAAAACTCATAATCTATAAATAAGTTTGTATCTTTTAATATTTCTATTTTTAATGTTTTTATTAAGTTATCTTTTATTTCATATTCTATAGAATTATTTAAGTTAATAATTTTTATTTCATCATTAACTATTCTTATTTTATTCATTTTCACTGTTTTCCTTAATGATACACGTACTATTTATTTGATTTTCTTCTATATTATCATAACCATTTTTTTCTATGTAATCAACAAGTGAACTATCACCACTTTTTATAATTGTTCCATTTTTCATTATATGAACATGAGTTGGTATTATATAATCAAGTAATCTTTGATAATGTGTTATAACTAAAAGTGCAGGTGAATTTTGTCTATAATAGTCCATCACATTTTGACCAACTATTTTTAAACTATCTACATCAAGTCCTGAATCTATTTCATCTAACATTACTATTGATGGCTCTAGTGTATACATTTGAAGTATTTCATTTTTCTTTCTTTCTCCACCTGAAAAACCTTCATTTATATCTCTATGTATCATATTTTTATCCATTTTTAATTTTTCTACATTTTCATCTAATTTTTTTATAAAACTAAATAATTTAAATTGTTCTTTTTGTTTTGTATGAAGTGCAGTTCTTAAGAAATCTGCATTCGTAACACCTTCTATTTCTGGTGGTAATTGCATTCCTAGAAAAATTCCTAAGTTAGCTCTTTGTGAAACTGTTAATTCATTTAACAATGTTTCATCAAAATATATATTTCCAGATTCAACTGTATAGTTAGAATCCCCCATTATTACTTTTAAAAGTGTTGATTTTCCTGTTCCATTTGGACCCATTATTGCATGTATTTCTCCACTCTTTATTTCTAAATTAAAATTATTTAATATTTTCTTATTTTCAACCGTCACATTTAAATTTTCTATTTTTAAAGTATGCATATTATCATCTCCAGCAATTATTATACTAAATAATAAGGCAAAATAAAAGATTATAATATTAGATATTTTTAATTTTTTTGTTTATTTTTTTTGTTTTTTTACATAATAAAAATGAATATTCGCAGATATTCACTTTGTAAGAGATCAATTCTCTTTTTTTTTATTATTTTTTATTATATAATATTAATGTAGAAAGAAGGTATTTATGGACTGTATTTTTTGTAAAATAATTGATGGTAGTATTCCTTCATATACTTTATATGAAGATGATTTTGTAAAATGCTTTTTAGATATTAATCCTGATAGAAATGGACATTGTTTAGTTATACCCAAAAAACATTTTAAAGATATTGATGATATTGATGAATTAACTCTATCTAAGATTTTTGAGTGTGCGAAAAAAATGAAAAAAGTTTTAGAAGAAAAATTAAATATAGATGGTTTAACTTTTATACAAAATAATGGAGATGTACAAGAAGTAAAACATTTTCACCTACATTTAAAACCATTTTATAATGAAAAACAAGATATTAAGGATGTTAAAGAAATATATAAAATTTTAAACTCTGAAAATTAATTTTAGAGTTTTTTTATGTTTTAAATATTTGATATATTTTTGTACCAATTACTTGAAGAAAGGGTGCTCTATAAATAAAGTTTGGATTTTCTACTTCAATTGCTTTAATTATTTTATTTGAAATTGAATTTAATTTATGTTTTTCAAGTATTTTAAAAAATAAATTTTCTTTTTTTCTTATAATATTTATTTGTTCTTCAAAATAACTATTTATACTCATCCAATCATATTTATTTTCAAGCATTACTTGATTAAAACCAGTATGATACATACCTGGTTCTATTAAAGATATTTTAATATTTTTAGAAATCAATTTAATTTCTTTTTTTAATACTTGGGTAAGCATAATTATACTAGACTTAGTTGCACAATATGAACCCAAAAATTTTAGTGGAAGTATACCTGCTAATGACGAAATCATTATTATTTTACCACTATCTTTTTTTATCATATTTTTAATAACTATTTGAACTACTTCAAAGTTTGAAAATACATTTACTTCAAAATTTTCTCTTACTTTGTCCATTTTTATTTCTGAAATTGAACCACCATTTCCTATAGCAGCAAAACTTATTAATATATCAACATCTATTTTATTTAGTTTTTTTATATCTTCTTTATCTGTTACATCTAATTTTATACAATAAATGTTTTTATCATTTTTGTATATTTTTTTTATTCTTTTACATTGAGTATCTGTATGTACTGCTACATATATTTTATAATTTTTAGTTTTTAGTTTTTTTATTACATCAGCAGCTATCCCACTTCTTGCTCCAGTCATCAAAATTGTTTTCATTTTATCACCACTTTTAATATTTACTAAAAAATATTTTTTATAAAAAAAGATCAAATTTTAGTTTGATCTATTTTAATTTATCTTTTATTATGTTTAATACTTTTTCATTATCTTGTGATGATATATATACATAATAACCGTTTATTTCTGTATTTATACTTTTATCTAGGATTTGTTTTGCTTCTTCCGTTGCTCCATCCTTTAATACACTTGTATATATTTCGAGTGCTGATTTTATTCTTTCTTTATATTCTTCCTTTGGTTTTATTATTATATAATAATTTCCATTTCTTTCATATGACACTGCTGCTATATAATTTTCTACTTGTTCTTCTCTTATTCCTAATTCTGTTCTTAATGTATTACCACTTAATATCATTAAATCACTAAAATATTTTTTTTCTTCTTCTCCAAATGTTAGTGTTTTTAATTCTTCCTTTATCTCTTCATTTTGTTTTCCATGTGTTTCTTCTATTGTCTTTTCTTTACATCCTGTTATTATTCCTATTGTTATTAATAATACTATTATTATCTTTTTCATGTTCTTTCCTTTCTAATAACTTATACAGTTTGGTGTTGCATATATTACTGTGTTTCCTGCTTCATCTTGTGCTCCATAATAGAAATAGTAACAACTTCCTTTACTTGGTGGTTCTATTCCACTACTATTTGCACTTTCTACTGTCCAAACACTACTTACTGTTTCACTACTTGAATCTGTCGTAGATGGCCATGATATTAAATCTTCATAATTTACTTTACTTGGTTCTGCCACCCAATATATATGTTTTCTTGCTTTTACTTTTGTATTATCTGTACATGTATATGATGCCGTAAAACCATTACCATGCACACTATATCTTCCTAGTGTACATGTTGGTGCTTTTTTATCATCACCTTCTGTTACTGTTTTTGTATATACTACATTTCCTGTTGTTAATGATTGTGATGAGTTATTTGTTTTTACTACTATTATATCAGTGCCATCATTATTATAATTAAAATAATATCCTGAAGCATCAATATCGCCACTATATGGTGTTTCTATTACTACCTTTGAACTTAATTTTAAGTTTCCATAATACTGTAAATTATTGTAATAGTTTTCTGAAAACTCTGTTCCACCAATTCCAGAAGAAGAACCTGTTGATGTTATTACTACTTTTTCATTTACATATGCGTTAGATACATATGCATTAGAAATTTTATTTCCACTTCCATATACATTATTTTCGCCTTTTATTGTTCCACTTTCTACTACTCCTTGTACTGCCCCATAGCTAAAATAATTTCCTACTAGGCCTCCTACATTATCATATCCTGTTACATTGGTATTGCTTATTACGCTTGTTACATAAATAGAATTTGCATATACGTATCCTACTAGGCCTCCTACTTGACTTCCCGTTGCTTCTATGTTTCCATCTATTGCAATCTCATTTATTTTTGCATTTGCAAATAAATATCCGGCTACTCCACCTACATTATTATTCCCTTTTACATTTATATTTTTAATATTCAAACCTACTATTGTCGTAGGGTTATTACTATTTTCTCCACTTACGTATCCAAACAAGCCTACATTATTGTTACCAACTATTGTTGCATTTTCTACATTTAAACCTTGTACTCCAGCAGAATTCGCATACCCAATTAATCCAACATTATTATATCCTTTTACTTCTACGTTTTTTATGGTATGTAAGTTTCCATCTATTATTCCCGCAAAATAATATGATTTATTACTGTATTCTTCATTCCGTGTTCCTATCATATAATAATGTTTATTATTATAATCTATATCATTCATTAGTTTATAATAGTTTTGTACTTTCGGCATTGCGGCTATTTTTTTCATATCTTCTGCATTATATATTAAATATGGGCTTTCTTTTGTTCCACTACCTTTTTTAAATGTTGTATCAATTGAATTACTACTTAATACTATTTTATTACTTGTTTCGCTTTCATAATCAAAGTAGTAATCAGAACCATCATTATCTCCACCTAACCATGTATCCAAATATTTATCATATAAATTTATGTTTCCTGTAGGACTATCTTCATACACAATTCCAACATAATTATCAGTTTCTTCTTCTAAATTTTTTATTAAATTTACCTTTTTTGAATTCACATACGCTGTAGAAATTTTATTTCCACTTCCATATACATTACTTTTATTACTCTTTATTGTTCCACTTTCTACTATTCCTTGTACTGCCCCATAGCTAAAACAATTTCCTACTAGGCCTCCTACATTATCATATCCTGTTACATTGGTATTGCTTATTACGCTTGTTACATAAATAGAATTTGCATATACGTATCCTACTAGGCCTCCTACTTGACTTCCCGTTGCTTCTATGTTTCCATCTATTGCAATCTCATTTATTTTTGCATTTGCAAATAAATATCCGGCTACTCCACCTACATTATTATTCCCTTTTACATTTATATTTTTAATATTCAAACCTACTATTGTCGTAGGGTTATTACTATTTTCTCCATTTACGTATCCAAACAAGCCTACATTATTATATCCATATATATTTATATTACTTAATGTATGCGCTACACCATCAAACATTCCTTTAAATTGAGAAGTTTTTGTTCCTATCATATAGTAGTGTTTATTATTATAATCTATATCATTCATTAGTTTATAGTATTTTTGCCCTGTTGGCATTGCTGCTATTTTTTTCATATCACTTTCGCTGTATATCAAGTATGGATCTTCCTGTGTTCCACTACCTTTTTTAAATGTTGTATCAATTGGATTACTCCTTAATACTATTTTATTTTTATTGCTTTCTTCGCTCTCATAATCAAAGTAGTAACCAGATCCGTCATTATCTCCACCTAACCATGTATCCAAATATTCATCATATAAATTTATGTTTCCCGTAGGACTATCTTCATATGCAATTCCACCTCTGTTATTTGTTGTTTCTTCTGAAATTATATTTACATTGGAATTTACATAACCAGTATCTACTACATAAAAACCTCTGTTATAAGCATAACTACTTATTCCATACACATTATTTTTTCCCTTTATTGTTCCGCTTTCTACTACTCCTGTTATTGTTCCATTTTCACGATTTCCTACTATTCCGCCTACATATATTTCACCAGTTACATTTGCATTTACTATTACACTATTAATATTTTGGTATGTTCCCCAATAATCGGTGTGCCCTACTATTCCACCTACTTTTTCTTTTCCAGTTATGTCACCATTTAATGTTACTTCTTTAATATTTGAGTAATTGCTTTGACTTCCTGATATTCCGCCCACATTATTTTTTCCTATTACATTTATACCTTTGATATTTAATCCTACTATGGTTGCATAATTATCAGAATCTATTCCTTTTATATATCCAAATAAACCTACATTATCCTCATCTGGTCTATTTATCATTAAATTACTTATTGTATAAGCATTTCCTTCAAATTTACCTTTGAAATTTTTTTCTTTTTCATTCGTTCCTATTGGTTGAAATCCTTTATCTGTTGTCATTTCATCCTTTAAACTTGTTGTTTCTCCATCTCCATTTATATCGTATAATGCTTCTTTGTCTGGATCTACATATGATTTTTCTTTAGCATAATTTGTTATATCTAAATCTTTATCCAAATATACTGTTTTTCCTTCAAATGTTTTTCCACTATTTACTAAATATGAAAATGCTACTAAATCTTCTACACTTTTTA
>URCH01000016.1 GCA_900546275.1 uncultured Mycoplasmatota bacterium | reverse complement strand
TATATATAATTTTTATATTCTGTTAAAAAATATACAAGATAAAGCAAAAATATGACTTTGCTTTATTTTTTTATTTGAATTATTATTGAGTCATGAAAGGAGGAAATAATGTTAAATCAAACAGTTTTAGTAGGGAGGATTGTTAAAAATCCAGAACTAAAAGAAACAGAGACGGGGAAAAAAGTTACTAATGTTACATTAGCGGTTCCTAGAAGTTTTAAAAATTCAGAGGGACAATATGAAACAGATTTTATTTCTTGTGTACTTTGGAAAGGAATTGCTGAAAATACCGTAGAATACTGTAAGAAAGGAGATTTAGTTGGTATTAAAGGAAGAATACAATCAAGAAATATAGAAATAGATGAAGAAACAAAAAAACAAGTAGTTGAAGTAGTAGCAGAAAAAGTTACATTTTTATCTAGTAGAAATAAAGAAACAGATTAATTTCTGTTTCTTTTATGAATTTTATTATAAAAAAAATATGAATAATTCATATTATTTAACAAAATCATTATAAAAAATATCATCTGGCTTTAAATTAAATACTTTTGCTATTTTGACTGCCATTTCATATGTTAAACGTCTTTTATCGTTTTCAAGTTGCCAATAATAAGTTTTACTTATATTTAAATGATTTGCCATATCTTGATATGAATAATTGCTTTTTTTTCTTAAATTTTTAAGTTCAATCATTTTAACTCCTTTTATCTAAAACCATTATATATTATTTATTTAATAACTTCAAGTGCAAAAATTACTTAGAAGTTAATTTTAAAATATAAACTTTAATACTTGCTATAATTAGTTTACAGTAAATGGAGGTATTAAATGTTATCTGGAAGAAGGTTAAGAGAGTTAAGAAAAAGTAAAGGTTACACTCAAGAATTTTTGGCAACTAAATTAGGAGTTTCAAAAGTTACAGTTTGTGGATATGAAAAAGAAACAAGAACACCATCTCTTAATATATTTTTACAGTTATTAGATATATTTGAGGTAGAACCAAACTATTTATTAGGAAGAGATAACCTTGTAAGTGAAGAAAATACTGATTATAAAATAAAAATGTCAAAAGAAGATATAAAAATAATTAAAGATATAAAAAATAATAAAGTTGTATATAATAAGTTTTTAGATAATTCAGCAGGTGTTATAAACTTTATAGAAAGAAAGTTAAAAAAATAAATGTCGAATAATGATAGTAATATCATTATTTTTTTGATATACTATTATAGTAGGAGTGTGGTAAAATGAAAAAAATAACTAAGATTCTTTGTTTGATTTTATGTATTAGTTTTTTATTTAGTGGTTGTGGAACTAAAGATAATAATCAAGCAAAAGAACAGAAAGAAGAAAAAAAATTGAAGATAGTTGATTTATCTTCTAATACTAGACCATATGCAGTAATGATTAACAATCATCCAAGTGCTAGACAAAATCATGCTGGACTTCAAGATGCATATTTAATATATGAAATGATTGTAGAAGGTGGTATGACAAGATATATGGCAGTATTTAAAGATAAAGATACGGCCAAAATAGGTTCTGTTAGAAGTTCTAGACATTATTTTTTAGATTATGCTATGGAAAATGATGCAATGTATGTACATTGGGGCTGGAGTCCACAAGCACAAAGCGATATAAGTACATATGGAATAAATAATATAAATGGTCTTACATATGAAGGAAAATACTTTTTCAGAGATAAATCACTTAATGTAGCATATGAACATACTGGATTTACAAAAATGGAAATGTTAAAAAAAGCTGCAACAGATTTAAATTATAGAACTACAACTAATCAAGATTTATTATTAAATTATAGTGTAGATGAAATAGATTTAAGTGGTAAAGAAAATGCTTTAGTTGCCAACAATGTTAAAATAGCTTACTCAAGTTCAGTCGTTACAAGCTATGTTTATGATAGTGAAGCTAAAGTATATAAAAGATTTGTAAATGGTAAAGAACATACAGATGCAGTTACAAATAATCAATATACAGCTAAGAATATTATTACTTATCAAATAAAAAATTCAACAATTACAAATGATCCAAAAGGAAGACAAGAATTTGATAATGTAGGTGAGGGAACTGGTTATTACATAACTGATGGATATGCGGTTAAAATAAAATGGAAAAAAACATCAAGATTCGCACAAACAGTTTATATGTATGAAGATGGTACAGAAATAACTGTAAATGATGGAAATACATATATACAAATTCAACCAGAATCACAAAATTTAACAATAAGTGAATAAAAAGTAATTTATGTAATAAAAAAAACATTATAATTTTTTTAATTTTGTGATATACTGTATTAGTATCTGAGGTGAACGATATTGCAAAAAGTACAAAATGATATTGAATACTTAAATTTAATAAATAATATTTTGAATAATGAGGAATTTAATAAAATTAAAAATATAGAACATCATGGAGTAACTCGTTTTGATCATTCATTAAGAGTATCATATTATTCTTATAAAGTTTCTAAGATTTTAAAATTGGATTATAAACAAGTTGCTACAGGTGGTTTATTACATGATTTCTTTTTAAGTGATGAAGATAGAACTAAAAAAGATAGATTTTTATCAGTATTTAATCATCCTAAAAAAGCTGTAAAAAATGCTAGTGAGCATTTTGAAATAACAGATAAGGAAAAAGATATTATTAGATCACACATGTTCCCAATTAATTTGTCAGTACCTAAATATGCTGAGTCATGGGTAGTAAGTATTGTTGATAAAATAGTTGGAACTTATGAATTTTCTAGAAAATTTGGTTATAAGTTAGTTTATGCAACAAATGTGTTAATGGTATTTTTATTGAACAGTATTAAATAATATTAATACTGTTTTTTATTGAATAAAATTTTTCCTAGTGTTATAATTTATATATATGTTTCCGTAGCTCAGTAGGATAGAGCAATCGCCTCCTAAGCGATAGGTCAGCAGTTCGATTCTGCTCGGGAACACCATTATTTTGATATTTTAAGTACTAATACTTATTTAAATGTTTGATTATCATCCTTATTATGATAATCTTTTTTTTACTTAAAATTTTTAATATGTAAATAACGAAAGTTATAATTAATAATATTAAAAACAGAATTTATGTTATAATTAAATTGATAGATAAATAGTAATTTGCTGAATTAGAGGTATCATTATGAATGAAGAAATTAAAAATGATATGCTAGAATTGTAAAAATGGCTTTCTGACCAAGAATAAATTGGAAAAACAGTAAAGATTGAATATACAAATTCTTTTGAAGATGACATAAAATTATGATTTTTAAATATAAGAAAAATATAAAAAAAAAATGCAATTGAAGATGCAAAAAAAAGATTATACACTTATATTGTTTTCTTTATTTGACTAGGCTGGTGGAATATTTATGACATAGAACAAACATTTGAGATTTAGAAATATATGTAAAAAGGAGAGATAAAATTGTATTCTAAAAACGAAGAAGAAATATTTAAAACTTTAAATAGTAATATTTATGGATTAGATAGTAAAGAAACGGAGAAAAGATTAAATGATTATGGACAAAATATTATTCTAAATAAAAGGAAAACGCCTTGGATTTTAAGATTTTTAAAACAATTTAATGATACCATGATTATCATATTGTTAGTAGTTGCATTGCTTTTATATTTTTATGGATATTTTTATTCTCACGAATATACTGATACTATAGTAATTCTTTTTGTAGTTTTTATAAATGCTATTGTTGGATTTATACAAGAAGAAAAAGCTGCTTTAATATTAAGAGATTTAAAAAAATATGAAACTAGTACTTGTAAAGTTAAAAGAAATGACAAAATAATAGTAATAAACACCAAAGAATTAGTTCCTGGAGATATAATATATTTAGAATCCGGAGAAACTGTTCCAGCTGATATTAGAATACTTTCATGTGAAAGTTTAAAAGTAGATGAATCAGCACTAACTGGCGAAAGTGTTCCAGTTCAAAAAAGTGCCAATGTTTTAAAAGAAAACTTAATTCTTCAAGAACAAAAAAACATGCTCTTTTTAGGAACAAGCATTACTAATGGAAAATGTATTGGTATAGTTATAAGTACAGGAAAAAATACTGAGATAGGTAAGATCGCATTATCATTAAATGAAATCGATAGAATAGAAACACCATTACAATTAAAGATAAAAGAACTTTCTAAAAAAATTACATTTATAGTATTTATTATTTTAATTTTTATATTTATTTTAGCTTTAATTAATAAATACACGATACTTGAAATTATAATGTTATGTTCATCATTAGCAGTGGCTGCTATTCCAGAAGGATTACCAACTGTAATTACAATAACATTATCTGTTGGAATATCTAATTTAGCAAAAAAGAAAACAGTAGTAAAACAAATGCAAGCTGTGGAAACACTTGGAGCAATAGATATTATTTGTTCTGATAAGACAGGTACTATAACGCAAAATAAAATGACTGTTAAAGAAGAATATATAATAGATGAAAATATGCTTAATTATATATGTGCTCTTTGCAATGATGGCCTTATTTATGAAGATAAATATGTAGGTGATCCTACAGAAACTTGTTTATATGATTATCTATATAATAAAAAAATTGATTCTCTTAAATTGAGAAAGAAATGTGAGAGAATATTAGATATACCTTTTGATAGTGATAGAAAAATGTTTACTACTCTAAATAAGATTGATAATGATGTATATATATTATGCAAAGGTAGTATGGACTCTTTAATTGAAAAAGTAAATCTATCTAAAACTGAAAAACAAGAAGTTTTAGATAAAGTTAAGAGTTTTTCTAAAAATGCTTTAAGGACTTTAGGGTTTGCTTATAAAAAGTTAGATTATATACCAAAAGATATTAAAGAATTAGAAAAAGGGGAAAGTAATTTATCTTTTGCTGGTATTTTAGGAATGATAGATCCACCTAGAGAAAGTGTTAAGAAAAGTGTCATTTTATGTAAAAATGCTGGTATTAGACCAATAATGATTACGGGAGATTCTATAGATACTGCAACTGCTATTGCCAAAGACGTTGGAATTATAAGTAATGATGATGAAGCAATACTTGGAAGTGAACTTGATAAATATAATGATAAGGAACTAAAAAATATCGTTAAACAATATTCTGTGTATGCAAGAGTTAATCCGTATCATAAAGAAAGAATTGTTTTTGCACTTCAAAATAGTGGGAAAATAGTAGCGATGACTGGAGATGGAGTAAATGATGCTCCTGCTATTAAAGATGCTCATGTAGGTGTTGGAATGGGTATTACTGGTACTGATGTTACAAAGTCAGCTTCTGATATAGTATTAATGGATGATTCTTTTTCAACAATAGTTGTCGCTGTTGAAGAAGGAAGAAGAATATATAATAATATTAGAAATAATATAGTATTTTCATTATCAAGTAATTTCGCTGAAATATTTACTATTATAATAGGACTATTTTCTAAAACGACAATTTTATTACCAATTTATATTTTATTTATTGATTTGGTAACTGATTCTATTCCTAGTATATGCCTATCTTTTGAAAAGAGTGAAAATGGCATAATGGATAAAAAACCGAGAGGAATAAATAAACCATTATTTACACCATTTATAAAATCCTGCATCGCATCTTCAGCTATAATTGAAACTATATTTGTAGTTCTTACTTACTTTATTAGTTTAAAAGTGTATGGGCAAGAAACCGCTATGTCTTTAGCACTTCTTTCAATGGTAGTTCAAGAGATAGTTTATTCTATATCTTGTAGAAATTTAAAACAATCTGTTGTTAAACAAGGACTATTTTCTAATAAAGCAATGAACTATGGATTATTATTGATACTTTTAATTGAACTTATAGTATTCATTACACCAGTTAGGAAATTAATAAGCATAACATCAATAGATATTAGTTTAATATTAGTAGTATTTTTAATAAACTTTATGGCAATATTCATTTACGAATTAATTAAGCCACTATTAGTAAAATGGTTTAAGGATTAGAATATATAAAATTGCAAGTATGCATTTGAAGTTATAATTACTATTAGTTTTATGAATAGTAATTTGTAGTTGAAATTTGAGAAAACATTATGCACAATTTTTTAGGGTTAGGTATTGGAATAGGAAGATTTGTTTTAATTCTAGTATGTTTTTATTTCGTAGCAAAATTGACTGTAAAAAAAGGAATTGAAGAATACTATAAAGAAAACAAAAAAAGAAGTAATTCAATTACAATTTGTTAATTTATTAATTATTTATGATATAAGTATACGTAAACATACACTAATTAAAAATTAAGACCAAGGAAATGATAAAAGTGGCAAAAGATTTAATTATAAGAAGTAGCACAAAAGAGTTTATAACATTTAAACTTCAAGAAAAAGATAAATGCATACATATAAGGTATGAAAATGAGTAAATATGAGCCATTATGGAAATATATAAAAGGTAATAACAAAAATGAATATAAACTATCTTATGATGAAATAAAAAGAATTCTTGGATTTAGTATAGATCACTCATTTCTTAATTATAAAAAAGAATTAAAAGAATATGGTTATATAGTTAAAAAGATTTTATTAAAAGATAAAATCGTTGTTGTTGATAAAATGTAGATAAGTAATTTGAAAGTAGGAAATGTTATGAAGGAAATGCTGGATTTTATTGTTTTAATAATTTTATATATTTGCATTTTTTATAAAATTTGGAATAAAAAAGGAAAAGATATATTATTTGTAAATATTCTAATGTATATATATTTATCTTTCGTATTATATTTTACTTTAATGCCAATTATAACATCTTTACCATTTATATTTAATCATACATATATTAAAATGAATTTAGAACCATTTATTGATGTCTTAAATGGTAGAGGTGATTTTATTAGACAGGTAGGGTTAAATGTAATAATGACAATACCTTTTGGATTTTTAATACCGTTAGTAAGAAATAAAAAAACTAAATTATTAAATGTGATATTTTGTACATTTTTATTAAGTTTAGTTATAGAACTTTTGCAACCTTTAATAAATGGTGTTAGGTCATCTGATATAACAGATATAATAACAAACATAATTGGAGGGATTGTTGGATATGTATTATATCTATTATTTAAGCCAATAATAACTAGAATGTTAAATTATATAAAAAAGAGTAGTAAGCTTATAATTAAAAATTAAATCGTATATTTAGAATAAAATTTTAAAAATGATAGTTTTAAGTTTATATTATATAAAATTATTTTTTTAAAAAGTAGCACTTAAATTATTACTGCTATTTTCTTTTAATTACATTATTGTTATAGAGACTAATTTTTATATCAATAATTTTTGATAAAAGTTGTAGATTATTATGATTCTACATTTGTTTGATAAGAAACTTGATCTTTTTGAGTAAAAATTTAAAACACCTTGTCAAAAAAATTACTTTCATGTTATTCTGTATATAGATGAAAGAAATTTCATAAAATATTAAAGGAACACTTAATATTCGCATGTTGAGTGTTGCCAATTTGTTTTGGTCCACCTAAATCATTGCTTAGTTAGGTGGATTTCTTTTATATTAATACTATAAATAGTAAGAATAGTAAAAGGAAGATAATTATTACTAGAGATAGAATTAAAAAATCCTTTGTTCTTTGTACAAGCATTTTCATAAATAAAATGTCATTTCATTACCATACACTACTGGTAGAACCAATAATAGTGTAGGAATTTTAATCTCTATTAATCATAATTTTACTTATTTTATCTTACAACTATAAAGAAACATAGAGTATATTACATATAATTAGAATTTAAATTTGTTAGTTTATTAAAATGAAAATTAAAATAAAAATTAACGATTTTTTTTATTTAAACAAATAATCTTGTAATAAATATTTATTTGTAATAAAATTATAATTGAGGTGTTAATATGGAAAATATATTTGAAAAATATGAATCAAACGTAAGAAGTTATTGTAGAAAATGGCCTGTTGAAATGGTTCATGCGAAAGGTTCTATAATTAAAGATATAAATGGAAATGAATATATAGATTTTTTTGATGGTGCAGGGGCACTTAATTATGGTCATAATCCTGACTATATAAAAGAAAAATTAATTGATTATTTACAGGAAGATGGTATTATACATTCATTAGATATGTACACACTTCCCAAAGAAAAATTTATTAGTTATTTTGAAGAAAAAATTTTAAAACCACGTAATTTAGATTACAAAGTTTTATTTCCAGGACCTACTGGAACAAATTCAATAGAAGTTGCTTTAAAACTTGCAAGGAAGTATACTGGTAGACAAGACATTTGGGCATTTACAGGTGCATTCCATGGGATGACATTAGGTGCTTTGTCTTTAACAACAGAAGCCTCAGCAAGAAATGCAGCAGGCGTTTCACTTAATAATACAGTTCATATTCCTGCTCCATACTCAATGGGTGGAAATTTTGATACTATTAAATATATGAGAGAATTATTAGAGGATGATCACTCTGGTTATTCTTGTCCAGCAGCAATTATAATAGAAACAGTACAACAAGAAGGTGGAATACATGTATTTAGTAAAGAATTTTTAAGAGATTTGAGAACATTTTGTACAGAATATAATATATTACTAATTTGTGATGAAGTACAAATAGGATGCTCAAGAAGTGGAACTTTCTTTTCATTCGAAAGAGCTGATATAGTTCCAGATATAGTTTGTATGTCTAAATCAATTGGTGGATATGGACTACCATTCGCACTTACTTTATTAAAAAGAGAAATAGACGTTTTTAAACCAGGTGAACATAATGGAACATTTAGAGGATGTCAACTTTCTATTGTAGCCGCTAAAGCTGCATTAGAAATGACAGTTGAAAAAGATATTCCAAAAATAGTAAAACAAAAAGAATTGATAGTAAAAGAATACCTAGAAAAAGAAATAAAACCATTATTAAAAGAAAAAATGGAAATAAGAGGAATTGGACTTAGTTGGGGAATAGAATTTAATGATGGTGCTTTAGCTCGCTCAGTTTTAGATAAATGTTTTGAGAAAAAACTTATTATTGAACTTGCTGGTAGAAATGATTCAGTTTTAAAAATAATGCCATCATTACTAATAGAAGAAGATTTACTTATAAAAGGTTTAAATATTATAAAAGAATCTATAATAGAAAAACTAAAATAATGAAGTCATTTAAATTTTATATAGCGTTATGGTGCGCAAAAACAGGAAAATTCATAGCAACAAAAGTATTAAGAAGAAATGGATCGATTTTGCCAGGTAAGATAGCACTTAAAATATGTCCAGACTTTATAGGAAAAATAGAGAAACCTAGAACTATAATTGCAGTGACTGGTACAAATGGAAAAACAACTGTATGCAATATGATAGAAGATGTATTAAGAGATAATGGATATGATTTTATTGATAATAAACTAGGAGCTAATGTAAATGTAGGAGTTGCTACTACATTAATAAATGGTGCAAATTTTCTAGGAAAAACAAAAAAAGATCTAGCAGTATTAGAAATAGATGAAAGAAGCTCAGTTAAAATCTATCCATATTTGACCCCAACATATTTAATTTGTACAAATTTATTTAGAGATTCAATGCTTAGAAATGCACATTCTGAGTTTATTTCAAATATTTTAACAAAATACATTCCAAAGAAAACTAAGCTTATACTAAATGCAGATGACCTTATTTCTTGTAATATTGCTCCAACTAATAAAAGAGTATATTTTGGAATAGATAAATTAACGACAGATGAAAAAGTATGTCATAACATTGTAAATGATATGCCAACATGTCCAAAATGTGATTCAAAACTCCAATATGATTTTGTTAGGTATCATCATATAGGGAGAGCTCATTGTAAAAAATGTGATTTTTCTTCTCCTAAGAAAATAAATTATGAAGTAACAAAAATTGATTTTAAAAAAGATAAATTACATTTAAAAAATAATGAAAAGGAAGAAATATACGATTTAATAACAAATAATATTATAAATATTTATAATATGGTAGCTACAATATCACTTCTTAGAGAGTTTGGATTAACTAATTTACAAATAAATAACTCACTAAAAAAGCAAAAAATAGTGGAATCAAGATATCTAGAAGAAGAATATAAAGAAATAAAAATTATATCACATTTAGCTAAAGGAATGAATCCAATTGCTTGTTCAAGAGTTTTTGAGTACATAAAAAAAGAAAAAGGAAATAAAGCAGTTATATTAATACTTGATGATTTACACGATTCAATTGAAAGTTCAGAAAATATAAGTTGGCATTATGATACGGATTTTGAATTTTTAAATGATGATAGTATAAAACAAATTATTGTTACTGGAGTAAGACATTTAGATACATATGTTAGATTAAGACTTGCTGATATACCAAAAAGAAAAATAGAACACATGAAAGATGAAATAGATGCAACAAAAAAAATAAAGTTAAAAAATATAGATTCAATTTATATTTTATATGATGTTTATACTGTACATTTAAGAGATAAAGTTAAAGATAAACTAAAAGAAATAATAGACAAGGAAGAGGTATAATATGAAAATAGAAATATTATTTCCAGAATTTTGTAATCTATATGGTGATATCAGTAATATTAAATACTTAAAAAAGTGTTTATCAAATCAAAAAGTAAAATATATAGAAACATCTTTTGATATGGAACCGAGTTTTGTAACTCAAGATATAAATTTTATTTATCTTGGTCCAATGACTGAAAATAGACAGGAAAAAGTAATAAAAAAATTAATGCCGTATAAAAAAAGAATAGAGGAATTAATAGAAAAAAATACAGTATTTCTATTTACAGGAAATGCATTAGAAATTCTTGGAAAGTATATTGAAAATGAAGATGGAATAAAAATTGAAGCCTTAGGAATTTTTGATGTGTACGCTAAAAGGGATATGATGCATAGACATAATAGTTTATTTATTGGCGAGTATAATAACATAAAGATAGTTGGATTTAAAAGCCAATTTACAATGATGTATGGGAATAATACAGATAATTATTTTTTAAAAGTAGAAAAGGGTATAGGAATAAATAAAGAATCAAAATTAGAGGGTATAAATAAAAATAACTTTTTTGGAACTTATTTAACAGGACCTATTTTAATATTGAATCCATTATTTACAAAAAAAATATTACAAATATTGGGTGTTGATAAACCAAAATTATATTTAGAAAAAGATTTAAAAGCTGCATATGAAGAACGATTAAGAGATTTTTATAGAGTTCCATATATGAAATAAAGCTTCACTTTATAGTGAAACTTTTTTATTCATAAAAATTATAATAAAAATATTGGAATTAGAGCAATTTTGTGTTATTTTTATAGAAACAAGAGGTGTAATAATATGATTGATCCAAGTATAAAAATAGGATTTATTATTGTAAATCCAGATTGGAAAGAAGAAATTCCATGGAGTAATGGGCATAAGAAAACTGCATTTGAATGGATTAAGAAAAATAACCTTATGGATTTGTATAATAAAGTAAAAGAAGAAAGTGAACCAGGCTTTGATGAGGAAGAATTTTTAATAAATTATATAGGCGCAATTAAACTATATGCACAAAGAGGTCATTTTTATTGTTTACTTCCAAATATGTTAAGCATAGAAAAAACTTATTTAAAACATTATTATAAAAATATGGGATATCAAATAATAGAAAATAGTGTTTTTGATGAAGAGTTTAATCCAAAGGTTAAAAAGTATGAAATACCTTATAATCAGACCATAGTAAAAACAAAAAAAGGATTGTGTTATAATCCTTATAAATTAGGAGATTAGAAAAAAACGAAATATTTTATAATATAATATTGCTAAAAACAAAAAAATATAGTAAAATGTATTTGTTGCGTTGGAGTAGTACTCAAGAGGCTGAAGAGGCGCCCCTGCTAAGGGTGTAGGTCGGGTAACTGACGCGAGGGTTCAAATCCCTCCTGCTCCGCCATTAAGTATATTAACCTTTGATTTTATGTCAAAGGATTTTTTTTACTATTTTTTAGCACTCACATATTGACATTGCTAATAAAAAGTGGTAGAATTAAAAATGTAAGAGATAATAACTCTTACAAGGTATTAAGTTGTATGATGTGCTACCTAAATGGTGTCAACACAAATAAAGAAAGGAAGCTGATATATATGATGATGATACCTAGAAGAAAAGAATTTGATTTATTAGAGGACATGTTTAGAGATCCATTTTTTCACGCCGAAGAAAGTAAAATTATGAAAACAGATATTAAAGAACATGAAAACAATTATTCAATAGTTGTAGATTTACCAGGATACAATAAAGATGATATAAAAGTTGCAGTAGATGATGGATATTTAACTATACATGCAACAATGAGTTCTAAGAACGAAGAAAAAGAAAAAGGAAAATTTGTTCGAAGAGAAAGATATTTTGGTGAATGTTCAAGAAGCTTTTATGTAGGAGATTCAATTACAACAGAAGATATCAAGGCAAGTTTTAAAAATGGTTCATTAACATTAGAAGTTCCAAAGAAAGAAAATAAAAAAGAACTTCCTAATAAAAAATATGTTCAAATTGAAGGATAAAATAGATACCAGGCGTAAGCTTGGTATTTTTTTTGTTATAAAAATAATTATTGTTATTAATATTTATATATAGTAAAATATATATGGTGATTAACATGGAATTAAATGTAAAAGTTGATTCAAGAAAAGTAAAAAAAGGTGATACATTTATTGCTCTTAGAGGCATATCAAGTGATGGTCATGATTATATAGAATCAGCAATTAAAAATGGTGCTTCTAAACTAATCGTTGAAAAAGATAAAAATTATAGTGTTGAATATGAGATAGTATCAGATACGAGAGCATATCTAATAAACTATTTAAAAGAAAATTACAGTAAATATCTAAATGAAATGAAAATAATAGGTATTACTGGAACAAATGGAAAAACAACAAGTGCTTATTTACTTCATAATGCATTAAATCTACTTGGTATTAAAACAGCTTATATAGGAACAATAGGTTTTTATATTAATAAAAAAATAGAAAGTCTAAATAATACAACACCGGATGTTTTAGACTTATTTGAATTATTATTAAAATCATATGAAAATGGTTGTAAATACGTTTGTATGGAAGTAAGTAGTCAAGGATTATCACATAAAAGAGTAGAAGGATTTTTATTTGATTATGTGGTTTTTACAAATTTGACACAAGATCATCTAGATTATCATAAAACAATGGAAAACTATGCTCTAGCAAAACAAGAATTATTTAAAAAACTAAAAAAAGATGGAGTAGCAATCGTAAACTATGACGATAAATATAAAAACTATTATTTATTAAAACAAAATAAAAATATAACATATGGATTTAATGGTGGAGATTATAAAATAGAAAATTATAAAATGAATAATTTAGGAACCACATTAAAATATAAACATAATAATGAAATATATAATATTTCAACAAAATTAATAGGAAAATACAATATATATAATCTACTTATAACACTAGTTATATTAGATTTAATTGGAATAAAACAAGAAGAAATAAAAAAAATATCTTATGAATTAAAAACACCAAGTGGTAGAATGGAAACAATAAGATATAACAATAGTAGTATAGTCATTGATTATGCACATACACCAGACGCTATAGAAAAAATAATAAATACTATGAAAGAAGTAACAAAAGGTAATATATATACAGTATTTGGATGTACAGGTGATAGAGATAGAACAAAAAGACCTATTATGTTAAAACTTGTAACTTCACTAAGTAGATATGCAATAGTAACAAATGACGATCCACATTTTGAGGATCCAATTCAAATAGTAAATGATATGATTAGTGGAGTAGAAGCAAAAAACTATGAAATAATTTTAGATAGAAAACAAGCTATAAGAAAAGGTATAAGCCTATTAAAAGAATATGATACATTATTAATACTTGGAAAAGGACATGAGGAATACATGATAATAAAAGATAAAAAAATTCCATTTAAAGATTCAAGTGCAGTAGAAGAAATACTAAATGAAAACATGGAAATGGTGAAATAATGAATGGTATTCTAGTAATAGATAAACCTAAAAATTGTACAAGTAGAGATGTTGTAAATAAAGTAGGAAAAATATTTAATACAAAAAAAGTAGGACATACAGGTACACTTGATCCAATAGCAACTGGAGTTCTTGTCCTAACACTTGGAGATTATACTAAATTATCAGAAATAATAACATCAGAATATAAAGAGTATATAGCATCAGTAATTCTTGGAATAAAAACAGATACATTAGATATTACAGGTAATATCTTAGAAGAAGAAAAAATAAATATAAAAGATGAAGAAATAAAAAATGCAATTAATAAAATGCAATGTACATACATGCAAGAAGTACCAATTTATTCTGCAGTAAAAATAAATGGAAAAAAATTATATGAATATGCTAGAAATAATCAAAAAGTAGAATTACCTAAAAGGGAAGTTACTATAAAACAAATTGAACTTGTAAGTGATATAAAAAGAGATAACGATAAAATCTATTTTGATATAAAATGTTTAGTAAGTAAAGGAACATATATAAGAAGTTTAATAAATGACTTAGCTAAAATATTAAATACATTTGGAGTAATGGAAAATTTAAGAAGAACCAAACAAGGAAATTTTGATATAAACCAAGCAGTAACATTAGAACAAGTAGAAAAAAAAGATTATAAATTATTACCAATAGATTTATGTCTACCACCATATAAAAGAATAACTGTAGAAAATGAAAACGAAGTAATCAATGGTAAAATGTTTGATAATATATATAATGAACCAATTATATTTGAAAATAAAAATAAAGAACCTATTGCTATTTATAAAATATATGAAAAAGATAATAAAAAAATAAAACCTTGGAAAATGTTAAAAAAATTGAATAATATAAAAAAATAGGTACAATATAATAATGTGAATATAAATTATTCACGCACTGAGAACTCATTATTGAGTTCTTTTTTTTTTTTAATTAATTATATTTATATAGATAGGTGAAAAAATGAAAAAGAAAATACTTGTTATAATACTTATTATATTAAATATATTTTTACTAATTCATGGTAATCGAGAAACTGAAAAATACATAATACAAGACGATTATAAATTTATATTATCCTATCCACTAATAAAAAACAAAAAAATAGATTTAAAAATAAATAACTTTGTAGAAGAAAATAAAAAAATATATAATCAAAATAGTGATAATATAAAATCTATGATAGTAAACTATGAAATACAAGAATATAAAAATATAACTTTTGTAGAACTAAATTCATTTATATATTATGAAGATGATTATGTAGAAAATAATGAAATAATATCTTTTAAAACAGATACAAAAGAAATATTAAAATTAAAAGATATATTTAATACACCATACTATATATCAAAATTAACAACAAAAACGATAAATCAGGATAAACAACAAATAAATGAAGAAAACAATTTTATTTTAAGTAAAAGTGGATTGGTTATAAAATATAATTACTTAAACAAAATAAAAGAATATAAAATCAATTATAATGAAATAGAAACCTATTTAAAAGAAGAATATAAAATGGATGATATAGTAATCCCTGTGTTAACACCTACAAAAAGAGATTTAAATAAATATAAAAATAAAAAGTTAATCGCACTAACATTTGATGATGGACCAAGCAATAATACAAAATATTTTATAAAAGAATTACAAAAAAGAGATGCTTTAGTTACATTTTTTGTTGTTGGAAATAGAGTAAAAAAATATGAAGATGTTTTAAAAGAAGCATATTTAATGGGAAATCAAATTGGAAGTCATACATACAGTCATAAAAATTTACTTTATTTAAATGAAGAAGAAATAACAAAAGAAATAGAAAAAACAAATGAGGCAATTTATAATGTAATTGGTACAAAGCCAACAATTATAAGAGTTCCATATGGAAACATCAATAAAAAAATAAGAAGTATTTCAAATATGAATCATATACTATGGAATGTTGATACATTAGACTGGAAATATAAAAATTCTAATAGAGTATACAAAGAAATAATAAAATATGCAGAAGATGGAAATATAATATTATTACATGATATATTTAAAACCTCAGTAAATGGTGTTTTAAAAGCAATAGATGAATTAAAAAAACAAGGATATGAATTTGTAACCATAGATGAAATGGTATATTTAAAAAATATTAAGCTAGATAAATCAAAAACTTATTTTAATTTTAAATAAACACTTGTCAAAAAAAAATAAATAGTGTATATTATATACGTACTTGCATCTTGGAATTTAGAGTCTCCGACTTTTTTCTAGGATATAAGCGAATATATGAAAGGAGAAATAAATAATGGCTTTAAGTAAAGAAGTAAAATCACAAATTGTTAAAAAATATGCAAAAAGTGAAAATGATACAGGTTCAGCAGAAGTACAAATAGCTATTCTTACAGAAGAAATCAATACTTTAACTGAACATTTAAAAGAACATAAACATGATTTCCATTCACGTCGTGGATTACTTAAAAAAGTAGGACAAAGAAGAAGTTTATTACAATACTTAATCAAAACTGACGTAACAAGATATCGTGAAATCGTAAAAAGTTTAGGTTTAAGAAAATAATGATAATAAGTAGGCACTCTTTTTTGAGTGTCTTTATTTTTGAGGGTGTAAAATGCAATTAGATAATATATTTATAGGAAACTTATATATAAACAAATTAGATAAAAAAATATTCTTAAAAGAAGTACTTATTTATGAAAAAAACGGAAAATTATATGATTTAGAAACAAGAGAACTTTATCATAAAATATCAGAAGAAACAAATAAAACAATAAATGTTATTAGAGGTTTAAGTTAGGAGGAAATATGAAAAAAACATTTGAATTAAATTTTAGAGGAAGAAAAATTATAGTAGAACATGGAGAAGTAGCAAAGCAAGCAAATGGTTCTGTATTAGTTAGATATGGTGATACAGTAATACTATCAACAGTATGTGTATCAAAAACTGCTAATATCTTATCAGACTTTTTTCCACTAATGGTTTTATATAATGAAAAACTATATTCAGTAGGTAAAATACCGGGTGGATTTATAAAAAGAGAAGGTAGGCCAACAGATAACGCAACACTTGCCGCTCGTATGATTGATAGACCAATGCGTCCAATGTTCCCAGAGAACTTTAGAAATGAAGTACAAGTTGTAAATACTGTTTTATCAGTAGAACAAGATAATTCACCAGAACTTACTGCTATGTTTGGTTCATCACTTGCAACTTCTATATCAGAAGTACCATTTGATGGCCCAATAGCTGGTGTTAAAGTAGGACATGTTGATGGCAATTTTATTATAAATCCAACTCCAGAAGAATTAGAAAAATCTGATTTAGATTTAACAGTAGCTGGTACAAAAGAAGCAATTAATATGGTTGAAGCTGGAGCTAAAGAAGTTAGTGAGGAATTAATGCTTGAAGCTTTAATGTTTGGACATGAGGCAATTAAAGAACTTGTAGAATTCCAAGAAACAATAATAAAAGAAATTGGAAAACCTAAAATGGAATATGAAGTTCTAGAAATTACTGATGAACTTAAAACTGAGGTAAGAGCACTTGCAGAAGAAAAATTAAATTCAGCAATGAGAATTAAAGAAAAACTAGAAAAATATGCTGCAATAGATAAAGTAAAAGAAGATATAGTATCAAAATATGAAAATGAAAATTTAGAATTAAAAGATACTGAATTAAAAGAATTAATAACAAAAGTAAAATTAGTTTTAGAAGAAATAGAATATGAAATATTTAGACAAATTGTTGTTAAAGAACATACACGTGCTGATGGAAGAAAAATGGATGAAATAAGACCACTTTCAACAGATATTGATTTGCTTCCAAGAACACATGGTAGTGCACTTTTTACCCGTGGTGAAACACAAGCTTTAGCAGTTACAACACTAGGTGCATTAGGAGAACATCAAATACTTGATGGATTATCTTTAGAAGATGAAAAAAGATTTATGTTACATTATAATTTCCCAGCATTCTCAGTAGGTGAAACAGGAAGATATGGAGCACCAGGTAGAAGAGAAATAGGACATGGAGCACTAGGTGAAAGAGCACTTTCACAAGTAATTCCATCTGAAGATGAATTTCCATATACTATAAGAGTTGTATCAGAAATACTTGAAAGTAATGGTTCATCAAGTCAAGCAACAATATGTGCAGGATGTATGAGTTTAATGGCAGCAGGTGTTCCCATTAAAGCACCAGTTGCAGGAATTGCTATGGGATTAATAACAGCAGGAGATGACTATACAATTTTAACTGATATACAAGGTATGGAAGATCATTTGGGAGATATGGATTTCAAAGTAGGTGGAACTAAAAAAGGAATTTGTTCTCTTCAAATGGATATTAAAATTAAAGGTATAACTAAGCAAATACTAAAAGAAGCTTTGGAACAAGCTAAAAAAGCAAGATTTGAAATATTAGATGTTATGACTGCACAAATTCCAGAACCAAGAAAAGAAGTAAGCAAATATGCACCAAAAACAATGGCGTTTATGATTAATCCAAACCGTATTAAAGAAGTTATTGGTAAAGGTGGAGAAATGATTACAAAAATCATTTGTGAAGCAAGTAATGTAAATGCAGTAACAGATATAAATGCAGTAAAAGTTGATTTAGAAGATGATGGTAGAGTAATTATTTATCATAATGATAAAGAAATAATTGAAAAAACTGCAGAAATGATTAAAGCAGTTGTAAGAGAAGTTGAAGATGGAAAAATATATACTGGAAAAGTTGTTAAAGTTGAAGACTTTGGATGTTTTGTTGAATTATGGCCAGGATGTGAAGGTCTAGTACATGTTTCACATCTTGCAAATGAACGTGTTGAAAAACCTTCTGACATGGTAAAAGTTGGGGATGAAATTGTAGTTAAATCACTAGGATATGATAAAAGAGGAAGACTTAACTTATCTAGAAAAGAAGCCTTAAAATAACCTTTAAACTACTGGTTTTAAACTGGTAGTTTTTTTCTTGAAAAAAAATACTTAATATTATATAATTTTAATAGAAAAATAAGGAGTAGAAAGTATGAAAAAAAGAGGATTTACATTAGTAGAGTTATTAGCAGTAATAGTAATACTTGCAATAATAGCGCTAATAACAACAGTAGTAGTAATAAATATAATAGAAACAGTAAAAATAAGAAAATATAAAGTAGAAGAAAAGTCATTAGAAAAAGCAGCAGAATTATATTATACAAATAGTCAGATATTTCCATTTCAGGATGAAATATCTTTAAATACATTAGTAGAAAAAGGATATATAAATTCAGTAAAAGATACAGGAAATGGTTCAACATGTGAAGGAAAAGTAATTAAAGACAATAATGGAGAATTAAAAGGTTGTCTAAAATGTAGTAATTATGTAACTGAAGGTTGTGGTTATGTAATAGAGCAAGAAATAAAAGATGAAAATCCAGGAGTAATATGTGGGAGTGGAAAAAATGAAGACTATGATAAACAAGAAGAATGTCATATAAAAAGTGTAGAAGATTTAGTAGCATTTTCATATTTAGTAAATAGTGGAAAAACCTTTGAAGGAAAAACAGTATATTTGGATAAAGATTTAGATATAAAAAATTATGCTAAAGAAAAATCATATGTAGATCCAGACAAAAAAGCATTATACGATATAAATGGTGACGGAGAAAAAACAAGTTTAAAGGATGAAATGACAACAGATAAAGGATTTCAACCAATAGGAACAAGTGAAAATAATTTCAAAGGTAAATTTAAAGGAAATGCTTATACAATAAGTAATTTAATGATAAATAGACCAGATAAGAATAGTGTAGGATTGTTTGGATATGTAACAGGAGATTCTGATAATTATGCAACAATAGTAGGATTAAATGTAGAAAATATAAAAGTAAATGGAGAAAATTATGTAGGAGGAATAGTAGGATATATCCATAGTTATGCTGATATAAATGAAGTAACTGTAAGCGGAAACGTGTCAGGAGAAGCCAATAATATTGGAGGAATAGTAGGTTATGCATATAATGAGAATAATAGCGTAAATGTAACAAGTGTAATAAGTAATACAAATGTAACAGGAAATGAGAAATCTTCAAATTATATTGGGGGAATAATAGGATATGTTAATAATTTAACTTCATCTACCAAAATAACAGGAATAGTAGAAAGTGGAACAATATCTGGTTTTAGATATATATACATTGTAGGTGGTGGAAACACATCTGTATTGAGTACAATGAAAACAGCTCATGTAAATAAAGATGCAAAAGTAACAGGTGATGCTTATGTATATGATTATGATGAATCTAAAGGCGAAAAATATTCAAACAGTGAATATGGAAATATAAATTTATATAATGATTATATAGATACATGGTTAGGTGGAGACAATGATGATTCTGGTTACTACTTTGATTATGAGAGTGAAACAAGCAATAAAATAGTATTAAGAAGTACAAAAAAATATCCAATTGATACAATATTTACAAAAGGTAGTGGAACAAAAGAAAATCCATATTTAATATATAATGAAGAGGATATGAAAAAAATAGCAGCAATGCCAACAGAGCAAAACTACTATAAACTAATGAATGATATAGATTATAACAACAAACATTATTATATGATAGGAACATACTCTTCAGCATTTGGTGGAAAGTCATTTGCAGGAACATTTGAAGGTGGAGCTCATACACTAAAAAATATAAATGTATATGGTTATAATTATATAGGTTTGTTTGGCCACGTAAGAGGAAGTGACATAATAAAAGCTGGAATAATAGGATTAAATGTAGAAAATATAAAAGTAAATGGAAATGGATTTGTAGGTGGAGTAGCAGGATATATCCATAGTTACGCTGATATAAATGAAGTAATGGTAAGCGGAAATGTGCTTGGAGAAGCCAATAATATTGGAGGAATAGTAGGTTATGCATATAATGAGAATAATAGCGTAAATGTAACAAGTGTAATAAGTAATACAAATGTAACAGGAAATGAGAAATCTTCAAATTATATTGGGGGAATAATAGGATATGTTAATAATTTAACTTCATCTACCAAAATAACAGGAATAGTAGAAAGTGGAACAATATCTGGTTTTAGATATATATACATTGTAGGTGGTGGAAACACATCTGTATTGAGTACAATGAAAACAGCTCATGTAAATAAAGATGCAAAAGTAACAGGTGATGCTTATGTATATGATTATGATGAATCTAAAGGCGAAAAATATTCAAACAGTGAATATGGAAATATAAATTTATATAATGATTATATAGATACATGGTTAGGTGGAGACAATGATGATTCTGGTTACTACTTTGATTATGAGAGTGAAACAAGCAATAAAATAGTATTAAGAAGTACAAAAAAATATCCAATTGATACAATATTTACAAAAGGTAGTGGAACAAAAGAAAATCCATATTTAATATATAATGAAGAGGATATGAAAAAAATAGCAGCAATGCCAACAGAGCAAAACTACTATAAACTAATGAATGATATAGATTATAATAATAAACATTATTATATGATAGGAACAAGTAAAAATCAATTTTCCGGAGCATTTGAAGGAGGAGCTCATACATTAAAAAATATTAAAATTTTTGGTAAAAATGCAATAGGTCTTATAGGAACAAGTAAAAACAGTTTAATACAAGGATTAAATGTAGAAAATATATATGTAACAGGAAATACTAGGTTGGGTGCAGTAACAGGTCAAAGTTTTTCAGGAGTAATAAGTGAAATAAATGTAACTGGCACCATAGAAAGTATACAAAAAAATGATTCGGATCAAACTTTTGTTGGAGGAATAGTAGGAACTACAGAATCATCTAATTCAATAATAAAAAACTCTATATCAAATATGAATGTTATAGGAAAAAAATTCGTCGGAGGAATAGTAGGATATAATGCAGGTGGACAAGTATCAGGAATAGTAGAAGGTGGAACAATATCTGGAACAAGTTATGTATATGCTGTTGGATATAAATATAGGGGCACAATAAAAGGATTTGTGAATTCGAAAATAAATATAAAATTAGCAGACTCTTCCACATGGATAGGTGGAACAGAATTTTCAGAAAGCTACTACAATAATTTACAGTATTATGGAAATTTAAAATTAAGTTCAAAGGTGGTAATAGAAACACCATATAGTAGTGATATTGATGCTTCAGGATATTATTTTGATTATAATAATAATGGTACTGATATAATAGTAGTAAAAGCAAATAACTCATCCCAATCATCTACAACAGGAAATGTAGTATATACAAAAACAGTAACAGAAGGTGATGATAAAGAAGCACCAACATGTACACTAGGAAGATATAGTGTGCATGGTAATGGTTTTACGGC
>URCH01000015.1 GCA_900546275.1 uncultured Mycoplasmatota bacterium | reverse complement strand
AAATACTCCCTATATTTTAATGTTAAGGAAGAATATAATTCTTTTATTTCTTCTATTTTCAAAGTTTCAAAAGAAAGAATCTTATTATAATTTTTAATTCTTTCACTTGGAATAACATTAACATATTTATTAAATTCAACTATTGATTCTATGTTTATAAGTACGTTGGATGTTAAATCTAAGAAATATTTACTTATTAATTTTGTTAATAATTCCTTTTTATCTGTATACTCTGATAATTCTATTTTAAATTCCTTATCCCATTTATCAAACATATTTTTTTGTATTATCTTTGATGCATATATATTGTTTTTATCTAAATCATTTATACATTTAGTAAACATATCACCATTATTTATAATTAAACATTTATCAACAAATTTAGGATTTGTATAAATATTTATGGGCAAAATTAAACCTTTTTCAATTAAGTTTTTTATAGTATTTATATCTGAATTTAATATTTTAGAAAAATGTGGTTCTTGTGATATAACTTCATTTAACAAATCAATTGGGACAATATTTAAATAATCTTTATATGCAGTTAATCTTTTTAGATTGTTATTTTTAATAAGAATTTTATGAAGACTTTCTTTATTAAATTCATTTAGTAAATTAAATGATTTTTTTTCTTCCATAATTAAATTAAACATAGTTTCTAAAAATGGAATATTCATTCCATCAAGATAATATGAAAGTAAATAATTGTTATATACGTATTTAACAACTTTCACTTTATTTAAAGCGATATTTTTATAATCGTTATCAAGCGTCATAATTGCATTTATTTTATCATTTGCTTTTTCTGATTTTAATATTTCCTCCAATACATAATCATCAATAAAATAGCAAATTTCTTCCTTTTTTAAAGCTTGAATTAACCATATAAATTCATAGTGATTTTCTTCTTTTAAAAAAACTTTTTTAACTTCTTCTTTTTCTAATAAATTTTGCTTATCTTTTTTATCATATGTATTTATAATAAGGTTTCTTAAATAGAAAGGATCTAAATTAGAATAATTAATGTTTTGATTCATAATCAGCCTCCTATTATCTAATATAATTATAACAAATTTATTATTTAAAGTAAAATAAATTTATTTAGAAAAAAACTAGAAATCATACAATATCTAGTTTCTTGATTTTTGCTTTTTTTCCATAATTTTTAAATGGAGCTTTTTGTGATTCAACAAAGCACATATATTCTAAATATTCCTTATCAAACTCAATAAGTTCAATGTGCGATGTATTAAAACAATTTAAATAACTAAAATATATTCTCAATTTAATGTCATTATTATTTTCAGTTTTATTTTCTATTAAATATTTTATAGTATCTGACTTATCTGAATTATGAATTTTCATTAATGATTCATCCGTATTAAATATTTTATCTTTTATTTTAAGATATTTTTCACTATCATTTATTTTCTTAAAAGCATAAAGAAATTTATATAAATTAGCACCTGCTACATTTTCAGCAAATTTTAACATATATTCTTTATCTCCTAAAATTATCATTTCATTTTCTAATTTTTCTATATCAACACCTTTTATATTCTTAGCAAATTTATATATAATATAAGCATCATTAGTTTCTATAATCTTTTTTTCTAAAGCATACATTCCAAGATAATTAATAACTTTATCATTAATATATACAAAAGCCAGAGTTTTCTTGTCACTTTTTAATAACTTTTCTATTACATCAATTTGACATTCAATTTTTAATGTAGAGTTTCTTTGCTCGTAATCTTCTATTCTTTTATTTAATTCTTCTTCTGATAACATAAAATAATCTCCTTTATTTTTAATAATATTATCATAAATAAAATTACTATTCAATAGACAACATACGTACCTTTTTGTTCTACTAGACAAAAATAAAAAAAAAAGGTATAATTATATAGTTAAATTTTTTATTTAAAAGAAAGGAGAAAAAATGAAAACAAATAATAGTGAAAATACTTTAGTATTTGCACTAGGAGGCTTAGGTGAAGTCGGTAAAAATATGTATTGCGTTATGACGGGTAATGAAATTATTATTACAGATGCCGGTATTACTTTTCCACAAGGAGAATTACTTGGTGTTGATTATGTTATACCTGATTTCACTTTTTTGAAGAAAAACGAAAATAAAATTAAAGCATTATTTATTACACATGGTCATGAAGATCATATAGGAGGAATTCCATTTTTATTACAAACGGTAAATATTCCAGCAATCTATGCTCCTAATCAGGCTATAGGACTTATAAGAAAAAAATTAGAAGATAGAAATATTGGATATAATAATTTATATGTTTATACTGAAGATACAAAAGTTAAATTTAAAACAATGGAAGTTGAATTTTTTAGAACAACTCACTCTATTCCAGATTCACATGGAATAGTAATCAATACTCCAAACGGAACTATAGTTACAACTGGAGACTTTAAATTTGACCTAACTCCAATTGGACCTATGGCTAATTTACATAAAATGGCTGCAATAGGCGCTAAAGGAGTTACACTACTATTAAGTGATAGTACAAATGCTTTAAATGAAGGATATAGTGCAAGTGAATCAAAAGTTGACGAAGCACTTTCTGATATATTTGATAGACATTACGGGAGAATTATAATTGCAACATTTGCATCAAACATTTATAGACTTAAACATATTGTAGATACATGTAAAAGACATGATAGAAAAATTGCAATATTCGGTAGAAGCATGGAAAATAATATAGAAATCTCTATTGAAGGTGGATACATAAAAAACAAAGAAATATTTGTAACACCAGAAGAAGCAAATCATTTAGAACCAAACAAGGTTTGTCTATTATGTACTGGTAGTCAAGGTGAACCTCTTGCAGCATTATCTAGAATTGCAAATGGAACGCATAAACAAATAAAACTTCAAAGTAATGACTTAGTCATATTTTCTTCATCAGCTATTCCTGGAAATGCTTTAAGTATTTCAAGAACAATTAATAAATTATATTTAAAAGGTGTTAAAGTTTATACAAATACATCACTTAGTGATATTCATACATCTGGACATGGTAATGAGGAAGAATTAAAACTTATGTTAAGATTAATAAATCCAAAATACTTTATGCCATTTCATGGTGAATATAGAATGCTTAAAAAACACACAGATATAGCTGTAGATTGTGACATTCCAAGAGAAAACACTTTCGTTTTAGGCAATGGTGATGTTCTATGTATAAATAAAGGCAAAATTACAAGAGGTGAACCTGTTCAAGCTGGAGACATATATGTAGATGGAAACAGAATTGGTGATGTTAGTAATGCTGTTATGAAAGATAGAAAAATAATGGCAAATGATGGAATTGTAGTTGTTATAGTAAACATTGATTCAATTAATAATAAACTACTTGGAAATCCCAATATTACTACTAGAGGATTCGTACTTGTAAATGATAATTTAGCACTTTTAAAAGAGCTTGAAAATGTAGTTAGAAAATCAATTATTTCTAAACTTGGTAATCATTTAAATTATTCTGAAATAAAATCCGAAATAATTAATAATTTATCTAATTATATTGACATTAAAACAGGTAGAAGACCAATTATTCTTCCTGTAATAATGGATGTAAAAAAAGATGTTAAAGAATTTAATTAACATCTTTTTTGTTTATAAACTTTATTACATTTTCTACTGTATTATTAAAATTATCGAAATCGACATCAAACCAATTAACATTCATTTGATTATTAAACCAAGTATATTGTCTTTTAGCATAATTTCTACTTTTTTGTTTAATTAAATTTATACATTCTTCTAAACTTTTTTTATTCTCAAAATAATCAAATAATTCTTTATATCCTATTGGTGTTAGTACAGCCTTTGTTCTAATATTTGTTTTATATATTTTTAAAGCTTCTTCTATTAAACCATTTTGTATCATTAAATCTACTCTATCATTTATTTTTTCATACAAAACATCTCTTTTAGTTGTTAAACCAATAATTACTACATCATATAATAACTTTTCTGTTTTTTCTTTAAAACTTGGAATGTTTCCTGTTTCATTATAATAATTGATTGCTCTAACTACTCTTTTTCTATTGTTTTTATGTATTTGTGTATTAGGGTCAATTTTAACTAATATTTCATATAATTCATCATTTGTTTTATCTTCATACATGTTTTGATTTTTATTTTCTTCAAATTTATAATCATATAAACAAGCTTTTATATATAAACCAGTACCACCTACTATTATTGGTGTTTTATTTTTAGAAAATATTTTTTCTATTTCGTTTCTAGAATCTTTTTGATAATCAAAAACAGTATAATCCTCTGTTATTTGTTTTATATCTATTAAATGATGAACAATGTTTTCTTTTTCTTTTTCAGTGATTTTAGCTGTTGCAATATCCAAACCTTTATATACTTGTGTACTATCTGCATTTATTATTTCACCATTATATTTTTTAGATAGTTCTATACTCAATTTTGTTTTACCAACACCTGTAGGACCTACTATAGCAATAATTTTTTTCATAAATACCTCTTATATACTTTATTAAAATTTTCATAACATTCCTTATCAAAACTTTTATATAATTTATTTAAACTATCATAATTTAAATAATCATTTTTCAAATATAAATTCATTTCTTTATAAAATTCATATATATCATATTTATTTATATTTGAATTTAAAGTAACTAATATTTCTTTCAATTTTAAATCATCTAACTTATATTTTAAATAGTAAGAAAGTAAACATCCTATAACAAATTTAGCATCTTCTAATATTTCCTCATTTGCTTGAGTATATATTTTAAAAGAATTTTCTGGAATTAAATTCGCGCCTCTATATTTATTCATAAATACTTCATATATTTTATCATTGTTTGTATTTTTATTAAGTCTCATATTTCTATATATTTCATCTACATATAAAAGTTTTACAGATGTACTATTTAAATATAATAGTCTGTTATTAGATTCAATTAAGGCCTCATCTATATTATTTTTTATTAAATATCTTTCAAATAATATTTCAGATAATATAGATATAAATTCGCCAAACTCATATCTTGTTTCTTTTTTCTCTTTTATGTAATTTGTAAGGTGCAGAAACTCATGAAGTAAATTATATGAATCTTGTAATGTATTAGTTATTGGTATATTTATACTACTATCAACTCCCTCAAAAAAAGGAGTAGAACTATCAGGTAAAATATTTAAATTATTATTTATACTCATAGAAAATATATCACAATAATCATTTTGAAACTCATTTAAAAATGAGATTAATAATTTGAAAGTATCATCTAATGTATAATTTTTTTTATATTCTATTTTATACGGACAATAATTTCTTATTAACACATGATTTGAAAGTAATACTGAGTTTTTAAAGAAATTAAATTTATTATTATTTTTCATTTGTTCTCTTCATTTCATTTTTATAACTTTTAAATAATTTTTTATATGAATTGGGTGTTAATGTTTCCGAATCATTATTAAAATCTAAATCAATTATTTTAAATATATCATATACTTCTAAAGAATTTAAATAATCATTTAATTCTATAAATTCTTGTATTTTTTTTGGATCCTCAAGGATTCTATCATGCATATATGATGCTAAAAATATTCCAAATATATATCTTTGTTCAAAGTCTAAATTTAAAGATTCATTATCTAAGATATCATCTATTAAATATCCAACTAAGGCACTATTTTTAGGATATTTTTCTAAATAATTTATAATATCTTTTCTACTTACATAATCTTTTTCAAAAAATTTATCTAATAAATAATATTCGAAATCTACAATATCTGCTTTTGCATAAATTGCATAAAATGTTCCTTTTTTATTTTTTTCAAATTCACTTACATTTTGCTTTTTTAAATAATCCTCAAATAACAGCTCTATTGCTATTGAAAATACCTCGCACAATAAGTAAAAAGAATCATTTTCAGATATTGTTGCTTCTTTTAAATTCATATCGTGAATTAACTCATGAACTATTGTATATGAATCTGAAATATTTTTTCTAATAAATAACTTAATTCTTGTATCATGACATTTCTGATCATAAAAAGTATTTGAAACGCCATATAAATTATTCTCACAAAAAATGAAAGCTTCATTCCATCTTTTTTCTAAATACTCGGCATATATAGGATTTATTGTTTTAAAAAAATTATATGAATATTTATAACTATTATTAATACCTACTCTATTTAAATAAACTGGTTCTTTATTAAACCCATGAGTATTTTCAATAACATAATCATTAAGTGTTTTTAAAAATTCATAATCTTCCATTACCATCTCTGGATCATCATATTTATATGTCGATAAAATTTCATTAAGTAATTCTAATTCTTTATCGTTCATAAATTCCCCCTATTTTATAAACATCGAATCTCCAAAAGAGAAGAATCTATATTCTCTTTTTATTGCTTCTTTATAAGCATTCATTATGTTTTCTCTTCCCGCTAAAGCACTTACCAACATAACAAGAGTTGACTTTGGTAAATGAAAATTTGTTATTAAATTATCAATTGCTTTAAATTTATATCCTGGATAAATAAATATATCTGTCCAACCACTGCATTCTTTAAATTCACCATACAAATTCATTATAGTTTCTAAAGTTCTTGTTGAAGTAGTTCCAACACTTATTATTTTTTTGTTATTTTTTCTAGTTTGTTTTAATACCTCAGCAGTTTCTTTAGACATCATATAAAATTCACTATGCATTTTATGATCATTTATATTTTCTACATTAACAGGTCTAAATGTTCCAAGCCCAACATGTAGTGTAATATAAACAACATTTACATTTTTTTCTTTTATTTTATTAAGTAAATCTAGTGTAAAATGCAAACCAGCAGTTGGAGCAGCAGCACTTCCTATATTTTTTGCATACACGGTTTGATATCTATCTTTATCTTTTAATTTTTCATGAATATAAGGTGGTAATGGCATTTCTCCTAACTCATCTAGTATTTCATATAAAATTCCTTTATATATTAGTTTAAAAACTCTAATTCCCTCATCTTTAACTTCAGTACATTGTGCACTTAATTTATCACTAAATTTAACTATTTCTCCAACATGTATTCTTTTTGCCGGTTTAACTAAACATTCCCATGTATCTTTTTTTACTTCTTTTAATAAAAGTATTTCTATTAAAGCTTTTGTTTCTTCTTTTACACCATACAATCTTGCAGGAATAACTTTTGTATCATTAAGAACTAGAGTATCCCCACTTTCTAAATAATCTATTATATCGGTAAAATGTTTGTGTTCTATTTCACCTGTTTTTTTATCCAAAACAAGTAATTTAGATGTATCTCTTTTTTCAAGTGGAGTTTGTGCGATTAACTCTTCTGGCAATTCAAAATCAAATTGTTCTATATTCATAATTATTACTTCCTTTTACAAGTGTATTTTAACATATATACCATTAATAAACAAGAAAAAAAGAGCTAGTTTTCTAACTCTTCTTCTATTCTCATTAATTCATTATATTTACATACTCTATCAGTTCTTGATAAAGATCCTGTTTTAATTTGACCTAAATCAAGTCCAACAGCAAGTGAAGCTATAGTAGTATCTTCTGTTTCACCACTTCTATGTGAAATAATTGTTTTATAATTATTTTTACGAGCAAGTTCAATCGTTTCTAATGTTTCTGTAATAGTACCAATTTGATTTACTTTTAATAATATAGCATTTCCTGCATGATTATCAATTCCTTTTTGTAAACATTTTTTATTAGTAACAAATAAATCATCACCAACTAGTTGAACTTTATCACCTAACTCTTCTGTTATTTTTCTAAATCCTTCCCAATCATTTTCATCTACTGGATCTTCAATAGATATAATTGGGTATTTGCTACATAATTCTTTATAAAATTCAATTAGCTCATCTGTTGTTAAACTTCTTCCTTCTCCTGCAAGTACGTATTTTCCATCTTCATAAAACTCACTTGCAGCAACATCTATTCCTAGTTTTACATCAACACCAGGTACATATCCTGCTTTTTTTATAGCTTCCATTATAAGTTCAAAACCTTCAGTATTACTTTCCAAGTTTGGTGCGAATCCACCTTCATCACCAACTGAAGTTGCTAAACCTTTTGATTTTAACACATTTTTTAAATTATGAAATACTTCTGCCCCAATTCTAACTCTTTCTTTTATTGTTGAAGCTTGTGGAATAATCATAAATTCTTGAAAATCTAGTTTATTATCAGCATGTGCTCCACCATTTAATATATTCATCATAGGAACTGGAAGTGTTTTTCCATTTCCAATATATTTATAAAGTGGAATATTCTTTTCGTTTGCACTTGCTTTTAATACTGCCATTGAAACCCCTAGCATAGCATTTGCGCCTAACCTAGATTTTGTTTCTGTACCATCAAGTTCAATCATTTTATAATCAATTTCTTTTTGATTAGTTGATTCCATACCAATTACTAAATCCCTAATTTCAGTATTTACATTATTTACAGCTTTTAATACACCTTTTCCCATGTATCTATTTTTATCATTATCACGAAGTTCTAAAGCTTCTCTAATACCTGTTGAAGCACCACTTGGAACAGCAGCTCTTCCCATTACTCCATTTTCTAAAATAACATCTACTTCTACAGTAGGATTTCCTCTAGAGTCTAATATTTCTCTTGCTTTTATATCTTTAATTTTTCCCATTCTCTCATTCCTCTCTTACATAAATATTATATCACTATGAATAAAAGTTTAAACAAAATATTTAAGTATTTACATAATTAATTGATAAAAAAAGGCAAGATTATCTTACCTTTATATGAACTTCTCTCAACTGCTGTTCTGTTACTTCACTTGGCGATCCCATCATCATATCTTGTCCTGAAGCACTCATAGGGAAAGCAATTACTTCTCTTATTGAATCTTCATCTTTAAGCATCATAAGCATTCTATCGATTCCTATTGCCATACCAGCATGAGGTGGTGCACCATATTGGAATGCAGTATATAATGATTTAAACCTTTCCTTTAAATCACTTTCAGTATAACCTGCAATTTCAAAAGCTTTTTTCATAATGTTAATATCATGGTTTCTAACAGCACCACTTACAAGTTCTACACCATTACATACAAAATCAAATTGATAAGCTAAAACATCTTCTGGTTTTTTATTAAGTAAACTATCCATTCCACCTTGTGGCATACTAAATGGATTATGAGTAAATATCATTTTTCCTTCTTCTTCACTATATTCAAACATTGGAAAGTCATTAATTATACAGAATTCAAACTTATTTTCATCAAGTAAATTTAATTTTCTTCCAAGTTCATCTCTTATAGCACCCGCAAGTTGAGCGGCATTATATTTATCAGCTATAAAGAAAAGCACACTTCCCTTTTTTAAATCAGCAACTTTAATTAAATTTTCTCTTTCTTTATCACTTAAAAATTTATCGATAGGTCCTTTAAAAGTCATATCTTCATTAACAGTAATATATCCAATACCAGGCATACCTAGTGAAGATGCGAAATCTACAAGTTCATTAAACCAAGAATTTGATTTATCAGCAATTCCATCTACTTTTATTCCTCTTACAGTAGTATTTTTAAATGGTTTAAAAGTAGTTTCACTAAATTCGTTAGTTAAATCAATAATTATAAGTGGATTTCTTAAATCAGGTTTATCAGTACCATATTTAAGCATAGATTCTTTATATGGAATTCTTACAAATGGTTTTGTAGAAACTTCTTTATCACTAAATTTCTTGAAAACATCTGTAAATATTTCTTCACCTAAAGCATAGATATCTTCTTGTTCAGCAAAGCACATTTCCATATCTAATTGATAAAATTCACCATACACTCTATCTTTTCTAGCATCTTCATCTCTAAAACAAGGTGCAACTTGGAAATATTTATCAAATCCACTTACCATTAATAATTGTTTAAATATTTGTGGTGCTTGTGGTAATGCATAAAATTTACCATGATATTTACGAGAAGGAACTATAAAATCTCTTGCCCCTTCTGGAGAAGAAGCAGTAAGAATTGGAGTTTGAATTTCAGTAAATTCTAAACTATTCATTTTTTCTCTTAAATATGAAATAACTTTAGTTCTAAATAAAATATTATCATGAACTTTTTTATTTCTTAAATCTAAATATCTATATTTAAGTCTTGTTTCTTCATTTACTTCTGTAGAAGTCATTACTTCAAATGGCAATACATTTTTAGCCGCACCTAACACTTCTAAAGAATCAACTAATACTTCAATAGTACCTGTACTTATTCTTGCATTATAATCTTCTTCATTTCTTTTTCTAACTTTTCCTGTTAAACAAATTGTTGATTCACGTGTAAGTCCATCAAATAATTTTTCATCGTTTGTAACTGTTTGGATAGTACCTTTTTCATCTCTAACATCTACAAATATAACTCCACCATGATCTCTTATATTTTCAATCCAACCTGATAATTTAACAGTTTCGCCAATATTTTCTTCTGTTAAACTACCACAATAATTGTTTCTATATTTATTATTTGGTTTCATTGTTACCTCTTTTCTATTTCTTCCTTCATTAAGTTTGAAGCAAGACTAGGATTAGCTTTTCCACGAGTTTTTTTCATTACTTGACCAACTAAGAAGTCAAGTATTCTATCTCTACCATTTTTTACATCTTCTACTGCTTTTGGTTGTTCTTCTATTACTTCCAAAACAACTTTTCTTATTTCATCATCATTAGCAATTTGACTAATTCCTAATTCTTCTACAATTTTTGTAGGTTCTTTTTCATCACTTAATGATTTATATAAAACTTCTTTTCCTTGTTTACTTGATATTTTGTTATCACTAACCATTTTTATTAATTGTGTTAGCATTTTTGGTGTAACAAAGATTTCATTAATTCCTATTTCTAGTTTATTTAAATGTCCAAGTATTATACTAGTAATCCAGTTTGCTGCAAGTTTTGGATCACTACCTTCTTTAATACAATCTTCAAAATAATCAGCAATTTCTTTTTCTTTTACAAGAATTGTAGAATCATATCTTGATAACATATATTTAGTCATATAAAGATTAATTCTATCATATTGAAGCATAGGAATTGTTTCTTTTATTTCATTTATAAACTCATCTGTTACTTTAACAGGAGCAATATTTGGTTCTATAAAATATTTATAATCTATTGCATCAACTTTACTACGCATTGAGTAAGTACAATTATCTTCATCACTATATCTTCTTGTTTCTTGAATTATTTTTCCACCACTATTTAATATTTCAGTTTGTCTTTGGATTTCATACATAATTGCTTTTTCTACATTATTAAATGAATTTATGTTTTTCATTTCAACTTTTGTTCCAAGTTCAGTAGCATTTTCATCCATAAGTGAAATATTAACATCACATCTCATTTGTCCTTTATCACTTCTTGCTTCACTTGTATCACAATATAAAAACATACTTCTTAATGTTTCTAGGAAAGCAATTGCTTCTTTAGCACTATTTAAACAAGGTTCTGTTACTGTTTCAAGAAGTGGTATTCCAGAACGGTTATAATCAATTAATGAATATGTTCCAAAGTGATCTAATGAAGCTGTATCTTCTTCTAGATGTGTATCATGAATTAATACTTTTTTATCTACACCATCAACATTTATCATTACATAACCATCTACACCTACTGGTTTATGCATTTGAGTGATTTGATATCCTTTTGGTAAGTCTGGATAAAAATAGTTTTTTCTATCAAATATTATTTCATCAGGTGTTTTACAATTTAAAGCAATTGCCATTTTTAAAGCTTTTTTAACAGCTTCTTTATTAACGACTGGAAGTATTCCTGGAAAACCTAAATCCACTGGCGCAATATTAGAATTTGGAATACTTGAGTAATCGTTTTTAGCGCCACTAAAGTTTTTTGACTTTGTCTTAAGTTCACAGTGAACTTCAAGTCCTATTACTACTTTATACATCGTATTCCTCCTTTACTAATCCTTTGTATCCTAAACATTCTTCTATTTTATAAGCCATGTTTAATACTTTATCATCTTCCATAGCCTTTCCTGTCAAGTTAATGCTTATTGGCATGTTATTTACAAAACCACTTGGTAATGAAATACTTGGGAATCCACCAAAGTTACCAATTACTAAATGATTTTCAAGTATTAAATATCTATCAGATAATTGATCTGATTTTTGATTAAACTTAGGTGCGATACCACCACTTGTTGGCATTATAAGTCCATCGTATGTTTTAAATAATTCATTCATTTTATTTACAACTAGTCTTCTAATTCTACCTGCATTTAAGAATAATTTTTCTTGATTTTCTTTTTGTAGTATATAGCTTCCTAAAATAAATCTTCTTTTAATTAATTCAGAAAAACCTTTTGTACGAGCATCAAACATAATTTCTTCTATGCTACTACCTTCTCCTCTTGGTCCAAATTGAATTCCTGTTAAATTAGCATTATTACTTGTTGCTTCTGCACAAGAGATAGTCATATATGTTGGATATAATGCATCTAATAGATCTTTTCCAAATTCTACTTCTGTTACAGAAAAACCTATTTTTCTTAATTTTTCTATATTTTCATGAAATTGTTTTAAAGTTTCTAATAATTCACTATCATTTGTATCTTTATATAAGTTTATATCACAAGCTTCTTTAAAGTAAAATAGTTTTTTACCTTTTATATCGTTTTCTAAAGTTTCTGTATATTTTTTATTATCGTCTGGAAGTGAAGTCATATCAAATTCGTCTTGACCTTTTATTGCATCTGTTACAATAGCAATATCTTTAACACATCTAGCAAAACATCCTACATGATCAAGAGATGAAGCAAATCCAAACAATCCATATCTACTAATTCTACCATATGTTGGTTTAAATCCTACAACTCCACCAAATGCTGCTGGTTTTCTAATTGAATCTCCAGTATCTGAACCTATTGAAAATGGAACAATATTTAAAGCTACTGATGCTGCACTACCTGCTGATGAACCACCTATTAAACGAGTTTTATCCCAAGGATTTTTTACTGCACCTGTGTGTCCTGTTGTTCCAGTTCCTCCCATAGCAAGTTCATCAAGAACTGTTTTTCCAACAAGAACTGCACCGTTTTCTTTTAATTTTCTATATACAGTTGCATCATATACTGGTACGTAATCTTTTAATATATTAGAAGATCCAGTAGTTAAAATTCCTTTTGTTGAAAAATTATCTTTTAATGCATATGGTATTCCATTTAATAATGAATTACTTTCTATATGTTTAAATTCATCAATTATTGTTACAAATGAATTATATTCATCTTGATATTTATGAGCTTTTTCATTTGCTTTTTTAAATAATTCTTCTATAGTAATTTCTTTGTTATCTAGTTTTTTTCTTAGTTCTTCTATCATTATTCCACCACCTTTGGTACTCTTATTTGACTTCTATCATGGCATTTAGCGTTTACAAGTAAATCTTCTGTTTCTAAAGTATTTTTTACTTCATCTTCTCTTAGTTTTGCATCATATGTTACAAAAGGGAAAGTCATAGGTTCTACTTCACTTATACCTTCTATTTTTCCAATCAAATCCATTTGTTTTAATATTACTTCAAATTCTTGTTGTAATGTTTCATATTCACTATCATTCATTTTAAACAATAGTTTTTCAGCATACATTTCTAGTTTTTCTTTTTCAATCATAAACAAAATCCTTTCTAAAATAAAAACACAACATAATCATCCAAAAATCAGGACGAATAGTTGTGTTATCCGCGGTACCACCCTCATTACCTAAAAAGGTCACTCAAAGTTCATATAAACTTTTGTATATGGTAACGGATACTAGCCGGCCTAATTTACTATAATTTTCAACTAGGCTACTCCATGGTGTTATTCATATTAGATAATTATTAGTTCGCACCAACCACTAACTCTCTTAAAATATCTCTAATATTACTTCTCCACTTCAAAGTAATTACAGGATAATTATATCACACTTTTTATATTTTGATACAATTTTTTTTATTTTAATACTATTTTTACGTTATAAATGAACTTATTTTATCTTTTTTATATAATTTTTTACAAGAGGAATTCTTTTTATATCTTTTTCTCTAGAACTTAAGTTTAAATATTCAAAATATTCAAATATGTTTTGTACGTAGTATCCACAGTCTAATTTTTCTGGCTTGTATTTTAAATGTTTTATACTTCCATCACAAACACATTCTACTTTATCATTTACTGTATACCAACCATTTTCTTTTTGTATTAAATTATAATTCTTTTTTAGTTGTTCTAATCCTTTAAAAGTAACAGCAATATCTAAGTCATGAGCAATTTCATATATTTCTCTTAAAACTAATGAACCACTTGATAATATCCAAAACTCTTCCTTATCTATTTTTAAACTATTTATTAATTTCAATAATTCTTCTTTATTCATTCCATTATTCATATACATTCTCCTATTCATAAACTTTATTATAACATATATTTTTTTAATAAACATCTTTATATATTTTTTTTAACATTTTGTTATATTTTGTACTATCAATTTGACTAAATCCTAAATAGTATTCTAAATTACTACTATCCCCTGATGAAAATACACCGTTCCTATAATCTGTACTTATAGAATAATCAGTAATTTCTTTACTACCTTTTTCAGATATTTTTGTGTGTTTTCTAAGAACTGTTTTTTCATCTACTTTAATATAATTTTCTTTTTCTTCATAACAAAGTGTTTCAATATCTGATAAAGTCCCATTACGTTTAATTTTACATATATTTTTAGTATCTTCCATTCTAACTAAAAATTCTTTATTCCAATCATATATTGTACTTTTATCTATCTTTTGAACAAAATAATTTGTTTTACTATTTTCTACAGTATAATTCATACTATATTTAGATATATATTTTTTTTCTTTTATATAAGACTCAAATATTTCCTTCTTAGTATTTTCTGACATACAACTACTTAATATATAACCACTTATTTTTTTATCACTATATATAATTTTTACTTGTTTTTTTTCCTCTTTATAAAAACATTCTCCATTTAATACTCCATTTTTTATACTTAATATACCATTTGTTTTACAAAGTTTAATTATATTATCTATAGAAGTATAATCATTAATTATTTTAAATAAAAATGAATTAAACATAGTAATCAATCCCCTCACTATATTAAATGCCTAGAAAAAGAAAGTGTTAATAAGAATAAAATCACATATAATTATTTTGAGGTGTATTATGTTTAAAAAGATATTACAATACTTATTTAAAGACTTTTATATTTTTAGTGCTGCTTATTCTAATAACATATTTCCTGACCCACTTTCTAAAGAGGAAGAAGATAAATTTATAGAACAAGCAAAATTGGGAGATAAAGAAGCCAGAAATAAATTAATAGAACATAATTTAAGGTTAGTTGCCCATATAGTAAAAAAATATGATCATTCTAAAGAAGAAACTGATGATTTAATAAGTATAGGAACAATAGGATTAATAAAAGGAATAGACTCTTTTTCATACAAACATGGAACAAGAATAACTACTTATTGCGCAAGATGTATTGAAAATGAAATACTTATGTATTATAGAAATAATAAAAAAAACAGTAAAAATATAAGTATAAATGAATCAATTGGTTTTGATAAAGATGGGAATGAAATAAGTTTTTTAGATATATTAAAAACTCCAGATCCAGACTTTGCTATGGATATACATTTAAAAGATAATATAGGATTATTAAAAAAATACTTTAATGTATTAACAGAAAGAGAAAAAGATATTGTTATAAAAAGATATGGATTAAATGGAAAAAAAGAAATAACGCAAAAAGAAATAGCTAAAGAATTAAAAATATCTAGAAGTTATGTTTCGAGAATAGAAAAAAGAGCACTTACTAAAATACTAAGAGAATTTATTAAAAATAAAAAAGCTAACTAAGCTTTTTTTGTTTTGCATGATTTAAAATATTTTTATTAACAGCAGGAAACATAGTTAAAATATTTTTTGTACCGTTTACAGTTATTACCTCAACAATGTTTGTTTCTGTTTCATTACTAATACCAATTACACTATCAAAACTTACATAATATCTATCAACTATTAAATCAGAAACTGGTTCAAGTACATTGAGTTGTTCTACGCAGTTTTCAAATATATTTTTTAAATCAATGTTTTGAACAAATATTGAGTGTCTACTTTTCAATTCATTTTCTTCCAAATGAGTTGAAATATGTTCGTAGGCTCTTTTAGGACTATAATTTAAAGTTTGTTTTTCAAAATAGTTTTTTGGTTTATAATTTTCTTCAATTAATCCCAACTTACTTTTTAAGAAAAATAAGATTTTAGAAGGTTCAATTGAATTTAAAGATATATTTTTATTTAAGCATAAATATACATATTTTAAAGCTTTTTCATATTCTTTTAATTCTATATTAATGCAAAGTAAATTCATAATAGCTACGCGTTTATAAGTAGTATTTAAAAGCATTTCAAAATATGCTTCACTTGTAATTAAATCATCATTTCTTTTATATATTTCTGCAAGTCTATATATATTACCATCAATAAGTGATTTATTTTCAGTACAATTTATTAATTTCTGACAATACTCAATAGCCATTTCGTCATTGTTCAACATAAATTCTATTTCAGAAAGTAATTTCAAAACTGAATCTTTTTTTAAATTTTTAGATAGCATTTTTTCAAGTAATCTTTTAGCTCTTTCTAAATTTTGATTAAGTTTAATACAAATTTCACAATACATTATTGTAATACATAAATCAGAATATTTTTTCATTGCTTTTGTACATTTTTTCAATGCTTCTTCATATTTTTTAGTTCCACATAAATAATTAACTTCTTTAATTAACTCATCTTTTTCAGTTGCATTTACTATTTTTGGATGTTCGTTTCTACTTTTCATAATATCCCCCTTGAATATGTGATTTATTTTAGCAAGAAATTGATTATAAGTAAAGAAAAATAGAAAAATTTTAAGCTTTTTCTATTTTTAAATATACATTTATGTCATTTATATCAAAGCATTCTTTCAAATTTTCATCTTTAGTTATTAAACGTGTTAATGTTTCATTTTTAATAAAATCAGAATGTTTTAATAATGTTTCTTCTAATTTTTCTGGGCCATTATAATATACATTAATTCTATCTGTAATAACTAAGTCCATTTCTTTTCTCATACTTTGAATTTTTCTTATTAATTCACGAGCTATTCCTTCTAATATTAATTCATCTGTAAGTTCAGTATTTAATATTACAAAAATTTTTCCATTATTAGAAGAACAATAACCTTCTTTTACTTTTACATTTATATCAACCATATTTGGAGTAACTTTTATAGTATTACCATCAAAAACAATTTCTATTTCTTCATTTCTTAGTTTTGATATTTCATCATGTGATAATGTTTTTAATGTTTCTGCAAACATATTAACTTTTGGTCCAAACAATTTTCCAACTTCTCTAAAGTTTGGTTTAACTATATATTCCATATATTTATCCATGTCTTTAATAAATATAATATTTTTAACATTAAGTTCTTCTTTAATAATAACTTGTAAATTTCCTATTGTTTTTTCATCATTACTATCAAGAATTAATTCACTAATTGGTTGTCTAACTTTTATTTTTGCTTCTTCACGAGCAAATCTACCTAATGAACAAATATCTCTTATTAAATCCATTTGTTTTTCAATAGATTCATTTATTAAACTATCATCATATTTAGGGAAATCCTCTAAATGAACAGACTCTTTATTAGTTAAGCATTTATATATCTCCTCAGAAATATATGGAGTTATAGGAGCAGTTAATTTAGTTAAAGTAAGTAAAACTTCATATGTAGTTAAATATACAGCTTTTTTAGATTCAGTTAATTCACTTTCCCAGAATCTTCTTCTATTACTTCTTATATACCAATTTGATAAATCATCGTTTAAAAATACAATTATAGCTTTAGTTACTTTTGTTAAATCATATTCTTCATATGCAGATGTAACTTCTTTAATAAGTTTATTTAATTTAGAAATCAACCATTTATCAGTTATATCTCTTTTTTCAACATCAATATTATATTCTCTTGGATCGATATTATCCGCATTAGCATACATTTCAAAGAAAGAATAAGTATTTTTAAATGTATTTATATATTTAGAATAAATTTCTTTTAAACCTTCTTCATCAAATTTGATTGGTGTCCAAACTGGTGAAGTATATGGTAAATAAAATCTAATTGTATCCGCACCATATGTTTCAATCGTTTTAAATGGAGATACTATATTTCCCTTTGATTTACTCATTTTTTTACCAAATTTATCTAATAGTAAATCATTTACTAATACATTTTTATAAGGACTTTTTCCCATCACAAATGTACCTAAAATCATTAAAGTATAAAACCATCCACGTGTTTGATCTACACCTTCTGAAATAAAATCAGCTGGAAATTGGCTTTCAAATAATTCTTTATTTTCAAAAGGATAATGGTACTGTGCATATGGCATACTTCCTGAATCAAACCAACAATCTATTACATCTGTTACCCTTGACATTTCTTTTCCACATTCACTACATTTTATTTTTATTTCATCTACATATGGTCTATGAAGATCAATTGTTTCACAATTTATATCACATAAAGCTTTTTCTTTTAATTCAGCACGTGAACCAATCATTTCATCATGTCCGCAAGAACATCTCCAAAGTGGTAATGGAGTTCCCCAATATCTATTTCTTGATATTGCCCAATCATTCAAATTTTCTAGCCAGTTTGCAAATCTTTTTTCACCTACATACGCTGGGTGCCAATTCACAGTTTTATTATTTTTTATGATATCATCTTTTAGTTTTGTAACTTCTAAATAAAATGATGGTTTAGAATAATAAATAAGTGGTGTATCACATCTCCAACAATGAGGATAATTATGAACCATTTTAATTTTCTTAAATAGCTTATCATTTGATTTTAAATACTTTATTACTTCTATATCTGCATCAAATACAAGCATATCTTTCCAAGGACCAACTAGATATTTACCATCTTCACCTACAGGATTTACATATGGTAATTTATATTTCATACCAACTCTTGAATCATCTTCACCAAATGCTGGTGCCATATGTACTATACCTGTACCATCTTCCATAGTTACATAAGTATCATTTGTTACATAAAAGGCTTTTCCCTCTACTTTAATTTCAGGTATTAATTGTTCATATTCCATATATTCTAGGTCAGAACCCATATATTTTTCTATAATTTTATAATCTTCACCTAACACTTTATCAGCAAGTTTTGAAGCTAAAATAAATTTATAGCCTTGGCTTTCAACTTTTACATACTCTTCATTTGGATTAACACAAAGAGCAACATTAGCAATCAATGTCCATGGAGTTGTTGTCCAAACTAAGAAATAAACATCTTCATCTTTCTTTTTCATTGGAACAATAACTGTATTTACACTATCTTCTTTATATCCTTGAGCAACTTCATGTGAAGCAAGACCTGTTCCACATCTTGGACAATAAGGAAGTATTTTATGACCTTCATAAAATAAACCTTCGTCAAAGAATTTTTTTAGTATCCACCATTCTGTTTCAATATAGTTATTATCATATGTAACATATGGGTGCTCTAAATCTATAAATTGCCCCATTTTATTTGTTAAATCAGAGAATGCACTTTCATTTTTCCATACACTTTCTTTACATTTTTGGTTAAATTCTTTTATTCCATATTTTTCAATATCTTTTTTACCTGTAAATCCAAGTTCCTTTTCAACTTGTAATTCAACAGGAAGTCCATGTGTATCCCAACCTACTTTTCTAAGAACTCTGTATCCTTGCATTGTTTTATATTTACAAAAAGAGTCTTTTAAAAATTTAGCCATCATATGATGAAGTCCTGGCATACCATTTGCAGTAGCTGGTCCATCATAAAATACAAAGTTTTTACAATTTTTTCTGTTTTCTATTGTTTTTTCTAAAATATTAACATTTTGCCATTCTTTTAATATTTTTTGCTCTACTTCATAAGTATTTTCTTTACTTAAACTTTTAAATTTTTCCATATTAACCTCCAATAATTTTTAATATAAAAAGCGTCCTTAAATAATAAGGACGCCTTGTGCGCGGTACCACCTTAGTTTATAAAAAATATTATACACTCAATACTATAACGCGTTACCGTTTTTATCTTATCCATAAAAAACATCAAGAGTGATCTATATATTATTTAGTTGTTAATTTTCACCAAACATTAACTCTCTTTAAACATCAATAATATATCGTCTCTATCATCTGTTCTAAAAATCGACCTTTTCTATATCATTTATAGCATCCATCTGACTTTGAATGATATCTTTTAGTCTTCTTTTAAATACATTTATATTCCTTCTAAGCATGTTTGCTTCCATTTCAGTTTTTTCAGCTCTAAGCAATGCCTCATTAACAATTCTGCTAGCATTTGTTTTAGCATCTTCTATTAAAGTTTCGCTTTCTTTTATAGCTGATACTTTAATTTGTTCACTTGTTTTTTGAGCCATTATAATTGCTTTATTCAAGGTACTTTCCATTCTTTCATATTGTTCAAGTTTTTCTTTTAAATGAATATTTTCTTGTTCAAGATGTTGAAGTTCATATATTTTTTTATCTTTTTCTTTTCCCTCTGCAATCATTTTCTCAACTTGAGTAATTACTTGATCTAAAAAAGCATTTACTTCTTCAGGATCATAGCCACGAAGTGCTCGATTAAATTTTTCCATATCTTCACCTCTTGGCGCTACAGCATATTGTAGCACACATAAAAATTTTTTTCAATAATTTTTTACCATTCAATATTTATATCATCGTTATCGTGGATATCTTTTCCATCTCTTTCATCTGAAATAGATCCTTGAATATTAACATTGTTAGGAGTGCATAAGAAAATTCCTCCACCAATTTTTTGAATATCTCCACCTATAGCATATATAGTTCCACTTAAAAAATCCACAATTCTTTTTGCTTGATCTGATGTAACTCTTTTTAAGTTAACAACAACTGTATTTCTATTTTTTAAATGGTCTACTATTTGTTGTGATTCTGAATAAGCTCTTGGTTCAAGTAAAATCATTTTACTTCCACCATTATTATCCTTTAAAGCTTCTTCTGGTTTTAATGCATAGTATGAATCTTCTACACCATCTACACCAAACACATCATTTTCTTCATCTTTAAACCATTTTTTAAAATTTAAACCCATTTTTAACTCCTCCTCACGTTTGCCTACACTTTACTATATATAATTATAACACAAAATAAAAAAAAGAAAACACTTTTTTGTTTTCTTTTAAAAATCAATTCTATTTTAAAATTTAATCTTATTAGAAATATAATTAATTAATTCATCTATTTTTACAGTTTCCTGCATCATAGTATCTCTATTTCTTATAGTAACTGTATTATTATTTATTGTATCTTCATCAATAGTTACACAATATGGTGTACCAATGACATCTTCTCTTCTATATCTTTTACCTATATTACCACTTTCATCATAAGTAGTCATAAACTCTTTAGATAACATATTATATACTTCCATAGCCTTTTCACTGTGATATTTTTTTACAAGAGGTAAAACAGCAACTTTATAAGGTGCTAAGAAAGGATGAATTTTTAATACTTCACGAGTTGTATTATCTTCTAAAGTTTCTTCATTATAAGCATCACATAATACAGCTAATAAAAGTCTATCTACTCCAACAGAAGGTTCTATTACATATGGTAGATATTTTTCATTAGTTTCTGGATCTAAATATCTCATATCAACTTTAGAATGATTAGAATGAACTGATAAATCATAATCTGTACGATCTGCAATTCCCCATAATTCTCCCCAACCCATAGGATATTTATATTCTATATCTGTTGTTGCTTTACTATAAAAAACTAGTTCTTCTTTAGCATGATCTCTATATCTTAGGTTTTCTTTTTTTAATCCTATTTCTTCTAGGAATTTTAAACAATGATTTTTCCAATAATCAAACCATTCTAAATCTGTTTGTGGTTTACAGAAGAACTCATATTCCATTTGTTCAAATTCACGTGTTCTAAAAATAAAATTTCCTGGAGTTATTTCATTTCTAAAAGCTTTTCCTATTTGACCAATTCCAAAAGGTATTTTAGCTCTCATACTTCTTGAAACATTATTAAAGTTTACAAATATTCCTTGGGCTGTTTCTCCTCTTAAGTATACCTTATTTGAAGAATCTTCAGTTACACCCATATGTGTTTCAAATAATAGATTAAATTTACGTATAGGTGTAAAATCACTTTTACCACATTTTGGACAAACTATATGATTATCTTTTATATATTTTTCTAGTTTTTCATTATCCCATCCATCACCAGTTTCTTTTCCTTCTGTAAATTCTTCTATTAATTTATCTGCTCTATGTCTTGTTTTGCAATTTTTGCAATCTATAAGTGGATCTGAAAAACTTGATACATGACCTGATGCTACCCATACTTCAGGATTCATAAGTATTGCAGCATCTAATCCATAACTATCTTTTTGTTCAACAATAAATTTTTTCCACCATGCTTTTTTTATATTTTCTTTTAATTCTTTTCCAAGTGGACCGTAATCCCATGTATTTGCAAGTCCTCCATATATTTCACTACCTTGAAATATAAATCCATATTGTTTACACAAATTAACTACTTTTTCCATATCTAACTTATTCATATTATCTTTCCTTCCTTTTCAAAACAAATCCTAAAACATTTTTTCCACATTCTTCAGGACAATTTTTAAAATTAATTTTCTTATTTCCTGATTTTAACCTAAAATAATTTTTATCATATTCATTTGTTATTTTTCCATATTCATCATGAATTGTTTCATATTCAAAACTAGGTTTTTCATCATACATTTCAGAAATTAATTTTTCAATAAATTCAAAATCTTTTATATCATTTATTTGTAAATCAATTTTCAAAATTCCTTCTAACTCATTACATTTATAAGATGTTTGAATATCATTATAAAAACAATCTACTTGTACGTCATCATATTTTTGAAGTGAACTAAATATTTGATGTTTTCTATCTTCTTCATATATTCTTAATATATATTCTTTAGTAATATCATATAAAATTTCATTGCTTGCAACAAAATTCGTTTTAAAATTAGTTAAATCGCACACATTTATACAACGTGTTGTATCATCACAAATTACAGTTTTTATTGCTTTAAATCCTAATGATTTATGTATTAACTTATTTAAATCTTTTATACTTGCATTATTACTATCTATATCAATATTTTCACTTGATATATTATAAATCCTAGATTCATTTGAATTAAATATTTGTAAAGTACACATAAAAATCCTCCTTTTAACAAAAAAACTCCTAGAAATATAAGGACGCAATATAACAATAGCGCGGTTCCACCTTATTTATTCTAGAAGAATCTCTCTTAAGTCTGATAATGCTGATAAGTTTCCAAGCTCGTCATCGCATTCATAAATATTACATTTAAATTATAGCATTTAAATAATTAGTTGTCAAAGTTATTTTACTTTGCGATGTAGTAAACTAGATGTGGGAATAATTATTAAAACATAAAAAAAGAGAAAAC
>URCH01000014.1 GCA_900546275.1 uncultured Mycoplasmatota bacterium | reverse complement strand
TTTAAATATGTATCTCCATTTTTATATATAAGACTTTTCATAACATATAATATACAAGATTTAATTCTATTTATATCATTTTCTTTATAATTTAATTTTTTACTTATTTCATCGATTTTTGTAAATGAAATTTCTTCTATGTCATCTATGATTTTAAATATGTTACTCTCTATTTGTATTATTGTATTTGATTTATAAAAATTATATATATTTAAAGAATCTTTCATATTAAAACCTAGTTCTGTTAAATATACTATTGTTTTATGACTTTCTTCATATTTAGTTAAAGTATTATAGATTATATCTATTTTTTTTGAAGATAATTTAGGTACTAAATATAAATTTGATTTTTCTTCTAGTATTTTATCTAATGCATTTTCTCCCAATGTTTCTACAATTTGTGTAGCTATTTTTTCACCTATTCCATTAAATAAATCACTTGAAAGAAACTCAATTATACCGTCTTTATCGCTAGGTTTTACTCTTTCATATTCATTTACTTTAAATTGTAAACCATATTTTTGATGTTCTACCATTTCACCATAAAAAAAGTATGTATCATCTACATTAAGTTCAGCAAATTGTCCTGTAAATGTAATTGTTTTATTTATAAATTCTTTTAAGTTTTCCTCATTTGTTTCTTTTATTTTAAATATTCCTATTACAAAGCCATTGTCTGATGTATATATGCTTCTTTTATAATTACCTTTTATATATGTTTCCATGAAATTCACCATTATAATTATACCACAAAAAAAAGATAAATTTTATCTCCAAACTGAATGTTTTAGTTGATAATTTCTATCTTCATCCTTTTCGTTCATTATTAGTTCCATACGTTTTTCATATGCTTCTATATAAAGTTTGATTCCATCGTTTGTATTTTCATAAAATCCATTTGCAATTAAGTATGAAACAAATGTAGGATATTTTACTTTTATATAATTTTCTGAACCATAAATGTTTTCTTCATTTGATATCTGATGCGCAACAAACACAGCTTTATTTACATCTTCAATATTTTTTTGTAGTTCTAAATATGATTCATAAATTCTTATTTCTAAGTCATTTTCATCTTTAGAATTTAATATTTTATATGCTTCAAGAGTAATCTTTTCTGTACTTCCGTTTTTTAATTCAGGATATTGTTTTTCTGTAACTTGTTCTACTGCATCTATTTTATTTTCATAGTCTTTTTTTATATCACTATCAGTTTTAACAAGTAATATTGTACCAGACACTAAACTTAGCGCAAGAATGGAACAGCAAATAAAATCAGATAACTTAAATTTTTTTAATGATTTTTTATTAATTTTTTTTCTTTTAACTTCTATTTGTTTTTCCGTTCCAACACTATTTTCTATGCATTTATTTTGATATTCATTTAAATTTCTTATATCTAATATCTTTCTTATATCTTCAAATCTTTTTGATAATTCATCGTTATTTTTCATTGTATCCCCCACTAACTAACTTAATTATAAAACTTATTTCTTGAGTATAAATTATATCATTATGAAATAGTGTTGTCAAACAAAAAAAAGAATTTAATCTTTTTTTAAATTCTTATTAAATAATAATAAAGCTTTTCTAAATTCTTCTTCATTTTTTAATCCAATTAAAACTTCTTTTTCACTGTTTACAAGTGATTTTCTAATACAAAAATCTTTTGGATCTTCTGTATTAACTAAATATATATACTTATCACTACCATTTTTAATTTCATTAAGTATCAAGTATTCTTTATTATTTTCTAGTATAACACTTTCCATATTAAATTCCCTCTTATCTTGTCTTATTTAAATTATTTTCTATTTCACTTCTTTGTTTTTGTTGTGTCATTTGGTCATATAAATTATATAATGGTTTTCCATTTTCATCTACATAACCTTGTCCTATTAAATATGCATCAAAATTATCATATTTAAAATCGATATTATAGCCTTGTTCAGGAACAAAGTCATATTTTTCTTCATTGTTAGATATTTCATATACTGTTCCAAAAACTTCATCTATGTTATTTTGAGACATTCTATATGCCTTATATATTTCAAAAGTTGCTTGTTCATCATTAGAATTATTTTTAGCGTTTAATATATAGTAAGAATCTTTTGCAAGTTCTTTTGATACTTCACTTCTTAAATCTGGATACTTACTATCTAATACCTGTTCTATGCCACTTATTTCGTTATTTATTTTAGCTTGTTCGATAGCTTTAGCTACTGGAAATACTGATATCATTCCTGCTACCATTGTACCAAGTGCTACATTAGCTACTATTTTTTTTGTGTCAACCTTACTTCTTTTAACAGAAACTGGAGGTTTTGAAACACTTTGTGCTTTTATTGTTTCATATTCTTTATTTAAAGTAGTAGGCATAGCTGATTCTAAAGGTGTTCCAACACCATAAAGTTTAGGTTGAACTGATTGACTAAAATTCAAATTTTTTCTGTATTCCTCTTCTCTTTTTCTTAATTCTTCTTTTTCTAATTCTTCATTTCTTTTTTTGAACATTTCGCTTAATTCGTTAAAGTTATTTTCCATGTTTGTCACATCCTATCAATACTTTAATTATATCATTGTAAAAAAAAAGTGTCAATTTATATGGCACTTGAAATTATATAAGGATATTGATTTTCCATTAGTTTTACACTTACTTCTTTGTGTAATAATTCTTCACATCCTTTTAATTTGATTAAAAGATAATTACCTGTATGTCCTATTAAATATCCATCTTTATAAACTTCTGGTATAAAGGTAAGTGTTTTACCAATAAATTTATTCATGTATTTATTTTCCAATTCTTTTGAAAGTTTTAAAAGTTCCATAACTCTTTGTTTTTTTATTTCTTCTTTTACTTGACCTTCCATTGTTGCTGCTTTTGTACCTTCTCTTTTAGAATATGGAAATACATGTAGTTTAGAAAAATCAACTTTTTTGATTGTTTCTATTGTTTCATTAAAGTTTTTATCTGTTTCATTTGGAAATCCTACTATTACATCTGTTGTAATTGAAATATCTGGTCTTATTTTTCTTATTTTATTTATTTTTTCTATAAAATATTTTGTATCATATTTTCTATTCATTAATTTTAATATTTCATCTGAACCTGATTGTAGTGGTATATGTAAATGATCTACTAATACATTATTATCTTTTATTATTTCTAAAACTCTATCATTTAATTCAGTTATCTCTATTGAGGAAATTCTAATTCTAGATAATTTTTTGATTTTAACTATTTCATTTAATAAATCAGCAAAATCATAATTATCGAATTCACTTCCATAATTTCCTGTATGTATACCTGTTAACACTATTTCTTTATGTCCATTTAATGTTAAATGATCAATTTCATTTAATATGTCCTCTCTTGGTTTACTTCTAACAGAACCTCTTGTGTATGGAATAATACAATATGCACAGAAATTATTACATCCATCTTGTATTTTTATAAATGCTCTTGTTTTATCAAAATTATTAAGTTTCATAGTTTCAAATTCTACGTTACTTATATCATAAATATCGGTTTTTTTATTTTTATTTTTCACATACTCATTTATATATTCTGAAACTTTAGATTTGTTTTTATTTCCAATAACAATATCTACACCTTCTATGTTTACAGTTTCAGGTTTAGCTTGTGCAAGACAACCACATACAACAATTATTGCATCTTTATTTTTTTTAATCGCTTGTCTTATAAGTTTTAAAGATTTACTATCTGCAGTATTTGTTACAGAACATGTATTGATTATATATATATCAGCAGGAATACTATTATCTTTTTCTTCTACATAACCTGCATTAATTAAATCTTCTGTCATTATTCTACTTTCGTAACTATTTACTTTGCACCCCAATGTATATATATAAAATTTCATTACAACACTTCTTTCTAAAAAAAGACTATAGATTTTGTCTAAAAGCCTTTAATGCATTCAAAAATTCATCATCTTTTAACTCTGAAATAGATTTTTGACTTTTATCTTCACTTGGTATAGTTGGATAATCAAGTTTAGTTTCTATTCTACCATAAATTGGAGAAATAAATTCACTAACTTTAAATTTTTTATCTTTTTTATTCTTTTTGTCAATATCTATATGTTCTAACATTGGTGTACTAGATTCTGAATTTATATTATTTATTTCTTCTACTGGTTTTTGTATATCAAAGTTGGATTCAAAGTTATTTTGTTCTTCCATGTCATCATCAATTGTTATAATTGATAAATCGCCAGTTTTATTTATATCTGATAAATTATAGGATTTTTTTGTTTTATCAACTAGTTCTTCAAAGAAATCATTTAAATCAAATTTTGTTTCATCTTTACTAATTTCTTTACCATTTGCTTTTAATAGTTCTTGATAACTTATAATTGCATTTTCTTCTTGATCTTGTTCAAATTCTAATATTTGTTTTTCATCACGTTTTGTTAAATCTTCTTGCATTTTTGAAAGTATGCTTTCAAAATCAGTATGTGTATTTTCTTCTTTTACAAGATCATTATTTATTTCTATTTGAATTGGTTCAGATTTAATGAATTGATTTTGAATTAAATTTTCATTTTCTCTTTCTTCTATAAGAGGCTCTTCTTTTTGTTTTGCTTTTTCTTCTAATTTAGTTATTTCTTCTTCTAAACTTTCAAGTTTAGGTTCTTCATGATGATTATTTAATATAATCTCACTTGTGTTTTTTAATTTTTTTCTTTCTATATGTTTTTTTATTAAATTTACAATCAAAAAAATAACAAGAAAAACTAAAATACAAGCCCCTAAAATTATGCCATAAAATAAAATCGAATTTTCCATTAATTTATCTAACATTTTTACATCACTCCATAAGTTCATAATTGAGAACACTTAATATAAATATTGGAACTGTTTCAACCCTCATTATTCTATTTCCTAATGTAACAGACTTGTATCCAAGACTGTTAAACTTTTGTTCTTCATTACTAGTAAGTCCACCCTCCGGTCCGACTACTATTGTTATTTTATCATATATATTTTGTGATTGCAAAAACATTTTCAAGTTTTCATTTTTTTCACACGTACTACACACTAACTTTACACCATCTAAATTTAAATCTTCTATCCTTTTTACCGTTGTGATTATTGGGATAGTGTTTCTTTTGGATTGCTCGCTAGCTTCTTTACATATTCTTGACCATCTTATTATTTTTTTATCTTCTTTTTCAGATATATCTTTTACTATACTTCTTTGTGCATAATAAGGAATTATTTTACTTATTCCAAGTTCTGTTGCTTTTTGTAAAACAAAATCCATTTTTTGTTCTTTAAGTAAAGGAATTACTAAAGTTATTTCTATTTCATCTTTTAAATCAATATTTAATTCTTTATCTATTTCTATCGTTTTATAATCTTCTGATTTTATAATACATTCATATACTTTTTTTTCAAATACAACTTCTATTTTATCATTTACATTCATTCTCATTACATTTTTTATATGGTGATAATCATCATCATATAATGTAACTTTATTGTTTACTATTTTTTTACAAAAGTACCTTTGCATATTTATTCTCCATAATATGTTATTCCATCTAAATCGCATTCGTTAGTTGCACAAACTGTATATAATATATCATTATTTTTATTGCTTATAATAACAACCGTGCTATCATTAAATTTATCAGATGTTTGTGGATCTATAGCATTTTCTTCTAAATAACCTAGTTCTTTTAATTTTTTTAAAGTTATTCCTAACTTTTTACCTTCTGATAAATCCAATTTAAATAGATTTTCGGCAACAAAATTTCTAGAACTACCTTCTATATTTTTTATTTGAATATCATATAATGTTTTTTTGTTATCTTTTATTACATTTGTAACTATCGGAATTGTAACAAGTGATATTGCGCCTAACAATATTAATACTCCTAATACTTCAATTAATGTAAATCCTTTCATAATTCCTCCTACACAAAAAATCCCATATATATTAAGAATCCTAAGAAAATTGATAATAAAACGATACCATTTATCTGTTCAGATTTTTTTGATTTATATTTTATTCCAAGTGACATTGTTATTAGTATTCCGCCTATTAATCCACCTATATGTGCTGCATTATTTATACCAGACACCATAAATCCAAATATCAGATTAATTAGAATAAGTGGAATTATTTGAGATTTTAGTACAGTTCCTAAATATACTCTATAATTGTATCCAAAATAAAGTAATGATCCAAGTAATCCAAATATAGCGCCACTTGCACCTGCACTTATGCTTATAGGAAATATCATAGACATTAAGCTTCCACAAAGCGCACTAACAAGGTATATTATTAAGAATTTAGTTTTTCCTAAAAAACTTTCTAGTTGTCTGCCTATTACATATAATGCATAACAATTAAATAATAAATGAAATATTCCAATATGTAAGAATGCAGATGTAATTAATCTGTAATATTCTCCACCTAAAATTAAGTCTTTTTGAAATGCACCAAACTTTATTAAAGTAAATGCATCTTGACTACCTTTTCCAAGTATATACATAAGTATAAAAACTATTACATTAATTATTATTAACGAAACTGTTATAATTGGTTTTTTTGGTTTAAATATTTCTTCTGCTTTTATTCCTTCTTGTTCATTTTTTTTATTTATTTCGCTTGTTAATTTAAAAAATAATTCCATACCTTTTTCTTTAATTTTGCTTTTTTTGATTATATCTGGAAATACTTCCATAACTGTTTTGTATTGTTTTATATCATCAAATTCTTTTAAATTAACTATATCTATATTCCTATATGTTTCTTTTATATTTACATTTTCTCCTAAATTAATAAATATACTTAATGCATTCATATTAAGTGAAAAAGTTGTTTTTTGTATTTTTTTTACTATTTTTTTTGTTTTAAACAAATCAAAATCAAATTGCTCATTATTATGAATATAATTACTAACAATTCTCACTATTTTATAATCACTATTTAAATTTTCTAGCCAAATTTCATCTTTTGCACCATGAAGAACTATTGGATTATATCCTTTTTCAGTAATAAAATAATGAAGTAATTTCATTACTATTTCGTCACTTTTTGTTATAGCGTCCATTTTATTCCTCCTTAAATTTATTTAATATATTTATAAATTCTTTTGGTAATTCACTAGTAAAACACATATACTTCTTTGTTGTTGGATGTATAAATCCTAATTCTTTTGCGTGCAAACATTGTCCTGTTTCATCTATTAGTTTTCTTTTACCATATACAGAATCGTTTACAACAGGGTGATTTATATAATTCATATGTACTCTTATTTGATGTGTTCTACCTGTTTCTAATTTTAATTCTATTAGTGTTGCATCTTTATATCTTTCGATTACCTTAAAATGTGTTACTGCATTTTTACTGTTTTCACTTGTAACAGCCATCTTTTTTCTATCTTTTTTATCTCTTCCAATTGGTGCATCTATTGTACCTGTATCTTCATTAATTACGCCCCATACGAGTGCGACATAAATTCTATGTGTTGTTTTATTTTCTAACTGACGAGCTAAAAATTCATGGGCATAATCATTTTTCGCAACTACTAATAATCCAGTTGTAAATGCATCTATTCTATGTACTATTCCAGGTCTAAATTCGCCATTTACTTTGCTTAAATTTTTTGAATGATACATAAGCCCATTTACTAATGTTCCAGTAGGATTTCCAACAGCTGGATGTACAACCAATCCATTTTGTTTATTTACAACTATTATATCGTCATCTTCATATACTATATCTAAATCTATTTTTTCTGCTTTAGCACTCAAAGGTTGTTCTTCTATTTCATTTATTTCTATATTATCGTTTTGTTTAACAATGTAGCTATTTTTTATAATTTTATTATTAACTTTTACGTTTTCAGTTTTAATTAGATTTTGAATTTTACTTCTACTTTTATTAAGTATTTTAATTAGGTAGTTATCAATTCTTTCATTTGCATCTTCTGTTACTTTGTATTGCATGATTTTTCCTCCTTAATACTAAATATTAATAAAATAATTGCTGAAACAACTATACATATATCTGCAAAATTAAATACTGGGAAATTATATTTTAATATAGAAAAATCTAAATAATCGATTACAAATCCTCTAAATATTCTATCAATCATATTTCCTACTATACCACCTATCAACATTGAATATGTAATAGTTTGAATTTTATTAAAACCTTTTTTCTTGCTTAAATATATATATATTGCTACTAAAACGATTAAAGAAATTAGTGATAAGAAAACTACATTTCCACTTAATATACTAAAAGCTGCACCTATATTTTGTACATATGTTATATTAAAAAAGTTTTTAATGATTGTTATACTACTATATAATTCCATATTTTGTATTACAACAAACTTAATAATTTGATCTAGTATTATTATAAGTAAACTAAATATTGTAATTTTTTTCATTCAATCACCAAATAATATTATATAACAAATTAAAATAAAAAACTAGGTGCTATTCGCACCCATCATTATTTTCTACAAGTAAATAATCATATCCTGATATATTTTGTGTTATTTTTATATATAAATCTGTATTAAATTTTTTATCTGTTTTTGGGTTTATTATTCCTTTCTCTACATACCCTTCATCTTCAAGAGTACTTAATTTAACACAATAAACCTGTTTATTTTCAAGTTTTGTAATATTATCGAAAACCCATGATTCTGTTCCATCATATATTTGGTTTAATTGTACATTATAAAGATTATTTCTACTATCTTTTATTGATTTATCAATTGTTACATAAGCAATTGTAGAAAGTATTCCAACAATTACTATTACAACAAGTAATTCGATTAATGTAAATCCATTTTTCATAAATAACACCTATCTTCTAAATATATTTTAACATTTATTTTTTTTTATGTAAATTATAAAGTAAGTTTTCTTGACTTTTATAGTTAATTTTTATAATATTAAGTAGAATTGGTAAAGGAGATTTTTATGTATATAAATGATAAAATATTGATTGGTAAAAATGATAATTATGAAGCTTATATACTTCCTAAAATGGCTAATAGACATGGTATTATAAGTGGCGCTAGTGGAAGCGGAAAAACAATTTCCCTAAAAGTTTTAGCTGAAAGTTTTTCTTCTGCAGGTGTTCCTGTATTTTTGGTTGACGTAAAAGGCGATTTAGCTGGAATGTGTGCACCAGGTATTGTAAATGATAATATTTCAAGTAGAATTAATGATTTAAACTTAGAAAATTTTGAGTTTAAAAGTTTCCCTACTTCGTTTTTTGATGTTTATGGAAAATATGGTATTCCAATACGTACAACTGTAAATAGTATTGGTCCTAAATTACTTTCTAGAATGCTTAATTTAACTGAAGCTCAAGAAGGTGTCTTAACGATTGTTTTTAAAATTGCAGAGGATGAAAATTTAGAATTAATTGATTTAAAAGATTTAAGAGCTATTTTAGCTTATGTTGGTGAAAGAAGAAAAAATTATGCATTAAATTATGGTAATATTACTTTACAGAGTATTGGTAGTATTCAACGTAATTTACTTACCTTAGAAGATGAAGGTGGAAATTTCTTTTTTGGTAAACCTGCATTAGACATAAATGATTTTATTAAAACTGATATAAATGGTACTGGTTATATAAATATATTACATGCAGCCACTTTGTTTCAAAAACCAACTTTATATGCTTCATTTTTGTTATGGTTGCTTACTGATTTATATCAAAAATTACCTGAAGTTGGTGATTTAGAAAAACCAAAAATTGCTTTCTTTTTTGATGAAGCACATTTACTTTTTTCTGAGATGCCTGATTATATAATTAAACAAGTAACGCAGATTGTAAAACTAATACGTTCAAAAGGTATTGGACTATATTTTATTTCACAAAGTCCAAGTGATATTCCTGATGAAATATTATCTCAACTAGGAAATCGTATTCAACATGTTTTAAGGTATTATACAAAAAATGATGAAAAAGCTATTAAAGCAGCAGCTAATTCTTTTAGAGAAAATCCTAACTATGATACTGAACAAGTTATTAAAACATTAAAAACTGGTGAAGCTTTAGTATCTTTCCAAGATGAATATGGCCAACCTACTGTTGCAGAAAAAGTAACTATACTCCCACCACAAAGTCAAATGGGAACTATTGATGATGTTAAAAGACAAGAAGTCATAAAAAATAATCCTTTATATATAAAATATATAAATAGAACTGAAGAAATTTCAGCTTATGAAAAGATCGAACAAAAAATACAAAATGAAAAAATAACTCAAATGAGTACTATAAAAAATAAATCCAATTCATCTAAATCAAGTAATAAAAAAAGTGGTTTAGAAAAAGCTGCAAATAAGGTTGCTAACAGTACTCTTAATACTTTAGGAAGAAAAATAGGAAATTCACTATTTAAATCTTTATTTAAATAAAGATTTAAATAAAGAGATTCAAAGAATTATAAATTCTTTGAACCTTTTTTTATATTTTTTATCATTAAATAATTCATATAAAAAGATATAAAATATATATTATTATATTACGTAAAATAAACAATCTTGAAGTAAAATTTTTTTACTTATCTTTCATATCTTGATATATTTAGAATTACTCCTATACTACACAATGTTATAAGTAAACTAGAGCCTCCATATGATAAAAATGGAAGAGTTACACCTGTCACGGGTATTAAACCGACTACTACCATTAAATTAAGAAGTGCTTGAAATGACAATTGAAACATTATTCCAAACGATAAGTATTTTCCAAATAAATCCTTACAATTTTTAGATATTTTAAATCCAGTTATTATAATTGTTAGAAAAAGGGTTACAACTATTACAATTCCCAAAAAGCCAAACTCTTCACTTATAATTGAAAAAATAAAATCTGTTTGTGGTTCTGGTAAGTAAAAGTGTTTCTGTCTAGAATTTAGAAAACCAAATCCAAACAATCCTCCTGGCCCAATTGCATATAATGACTGAATTATTTGAAATCCACTTCCCAGTGGATCAGACCAAGGATTTAAAAATGATAAAATTCTTGCTAATCTATATGGTGCTATTATTATAAGACCAGTTATCCCAAGAACGCCTATTATTCCAAGGCCTATAAAAAATTTCATACTTACTCCACCTACAAATAATAAACCAATTATTGATATTACAATTATCATTCCTGTTCCAAAGTCTGGTTGTAACATTATAAGTCCAAATACAAAAAACAAAACACAAAGTATTGGCAATACACCTTTTTTTATATTTTTCATATTTTTTTCATTATTCATTAAATATTTAGAAGTAAATATTATCAAAGCAAGTTTTGTAAATTCACTTGGTTGAACTCCAAATGAACCAATTCCAAACCAACTTCTACTACCATTTCTTACCATACCAACACCTGGTATTAAAACCAATATTAAAAGTATTATACATCCTATTAATAAAGTATTAGATTTTTTTAAATAAAATTTATAATTGATTTTACTTACTAAAAACATTAGTATTAAACCTATTATAAAAAATAAAGCTTGATTTTTTACATATTTTAAAGAGTCATTATATTTATATTCTGCCCATATTGATGAAGCCGAATAAATCATTATAATTCCAAATATTGATATTAATATAACAGATACTACTAATAATATCTCAACACTTCTTTTTTTCATAACAACACCCCAACACTAAGTGCAATCATAGAACCAATTAAACCTATTATCCAAAAAACTTTAACAATGTCTTCTTCTTTCCAACCCATTTTTTCAAATGTATGATGAATAGGAGTCATTGGAAAAATTCTTTTTTTAGTTAATTTATAATAAAATCTTTGTATTACACAACTAAGTGTTTCTATTACAAATACTATACCTATTATTAATAAAAGTAATTCATGTCTAGTTAGTATTGCATATGTTCCAAGAGTTGCTCCTAGCGCAAGTGAACCTGTATCTCCCATAAATATTTTAGCTGGTTTATTAAATACTAAAAATCCTAGTAAAGAACCCGCAAGTGCGAATCCAAATAAAGCTATATCGCTATATCCTTCTAACCATCCTGTATTCCAAGATATTAAAGAAAAAGTTATAAAAGCTATTAAACTTAATCCTCCTGCTAAACCATCTAGGCCATCAGTTATATTTACAGCATTACTACTTGCTACTAAAACAAGTAAAATAAATATACCATATAACCATCCTATATTAATTTTTATATTCAATGCATGTATCCATATCAAAGGTTCATTTCCCGCTAACATAAAGATGTAAAAAAATATTACCGCTGTTATTATTTGTAAAATAAATTTAGACTTTTCACTTAATCCTTTATTATTATTTCTTTTAATAATTAAATAATCGTCTAAAAATCCTATAAATGAGTAACTCAAGAATGTAAATACAACTAATATCAAAGTATAATTAATATTTATTTTTTTAGTAAAAAACATAAATATTAGAAAAATAATTGTAGGTATTATAAATATTAACCCACCCATTGTTGGAGTACCAACCTTTTTTTTATGTCTTTCTTCTAAATAAACACTTAAACTTTGGTTTGCTTTTTTATTTTTTAATATTGGTATTAAAATAAATCCTACTATTAAAGAAAGTATAAAACCTATCATCATTGAAAGAACTGATTTTATCATCATTATCATATCTACACCTCTATTCTGTTAACAACAATCTAATACTTGTGCCCTCTAATACTCTTGTTCCAGCTTCTGGAGATTGATAACTAATTTTATTACCTGTTCCAGAAAATTCTAATTCAAAACCTTTTAATTCTTTTTTTGCATCATCTACATTCATACCGGTAACATTAGGTACTGTTATATATTTTTTTTCATTATAATTATATTTTTTTTCTGTAGTTGTATTTCTTTTTTTTATGTTTAAAATACTTATTGCATCTGTTAGTACGTTTTTAGCAATAGGAGCAGCTATAGTACCACCATACTGTGTTACTCCTTTTGCATTATCTACTGCAACATATACTATTATTTCAGGATCATCAGCTGGTAAAAATCCTATAAATGAAACAATGTAATTTCCTACCATATATCTACCATTTTGTACTTTTTGGGCTGTTCCTGTTTTACCACCTACTCTATATCCTTCTATGTATGCAGGTCTACCTGTACCATTAGTAACTACACTTTCAAGTGCTTCTCTTACTTTTTTACTTGTTTCCTCACTTATTACTGTTCTTACTTTTGTAGGTTCATTTTGTTTTACAACCGTATTTGTTACCGGTTCATTTAAACTTTTAACTACATATGGTTTATACAATGTTCCACCGTTTATTGCTGCGCTAACAGCTGTTATTTGTTGTATAGGTGTAACACTTACACCTTGACCAAAAGCGGTTGTAGCAAGTTCAACTGGACCTACTTTATCTAAATTAAATATAATTCCTGAGCTTTCACCATTTAAATCAATCCCCGTTTTTTTACCAAACCCAAATTTATCTATATAAGAAAATAATTTTTCTTTCCCAAGTTTTAATCCTAAATTTACAAATCCAGGGTTCGTTCTGGTGAATACGGCAACATTTTGAATCATCATTTTCCTTGATATCATTGATATTCCCAATACCTACATTTATGTTCTCGTATAGACCAGAACGAATATTCTGGTCTATACAGGAACATTTTTGATTAAAAGAAATTTCATCACTTTGTAATGAATTCACATCTACTTTTATAGTAGGTTTTTCTTTCTTTTCATATAAGTCTAATTCTCTATCAATTATGTCTGTATTAAAGTTGAAATATACTACCATTCTTACATGTTTTCTATTATTATTTACTTTAGTTATTTCAATTCTATCAATTAATAATTTAATTAGATGCGGTAGTTCATTCTTAATATCTACCTTCTTTGTTAAAGCTTTGCTTAACTCATTCATTTTTTCATTCATTTTTTTGATTTCTATTTCTTTATTATCTATCCTTTTTATTTCTTCTTCAAATTTAAATATTTGTTCATTGAATCCATCATTTCTCTTTTTGAATTCAACATCACTTATTAATCCTTTTAAACTTAAATCTAATAATTTATCTTTTTGTCTATTTATTAAATCTATTTCTTTTTCTAAATCTTTTGAACTTTTATTATTTGAAATACTTTCAACTATATTTTTATATTCAGTAATAACTTGATTTAAATAATCTTTTTTATTATTTATAAAATCATCAAATATTGATATAAATATCTTATCTAAATAAGATTCTTTTAATATTGGTGATGCACAAGCATCTACACCATTTACTTTATAATTTTTACAAGACCATGTTGGATTATTTGCTCTATTACTTCCAGCATTTCTTATATATATATGATCACAATGAGTGCATTTAATTTTACAAGAATACTTAGAATGTTCTAACATTTCTTCTGTATTTAAAATATGTCTTGATGGTAATTTCTTTCTTTTTTCGTGTAAAGCATTTGCTTTATCCCATAATTCTTCTGAAACAATTGCAGGTATTCTTTCATCTTTTTCTATTATTTGTCTAGATTTATCTACATTAACTTTTTTATGAGTTTTATAATCTTCTACTTCGGTAAGTCTAGCTGTATAAAATCCTTTATATCTAGGATTAGTTAAGAACTTAGCCATAGAAGTTTGAGAATAAGGTTCACCTTTTCTATTTAAATATCCCATTTCAGCAAGTTCTTCACCAATCTTTTTAAGTCCTACTTTTCCAGATGCATAAGTTTCAAATAAATATCTAATCATAGGTGCTTCTTTTTCGTTTATTTGATACATTCCATCTTTCTTATAATATCCTGTTAAGTTCCCACCTATTAATTTTCTTTCCTTTATCATTCTATTTATTCCAAATTTAACTCTTTCTGATAATTTTCTAACTTCATCTTGAGCTAAACTAGACATTATTGTTAATCTAAATTCTGCATCTTCTTGAATAGTATTTAAGTTATCCGATAAGAAATATACAATAGTTCCTTGTTTTAATAAATATTCTGTATATTTAATTGAATCTACTGTATTTCTTGAGAATCTTGATATTTCTTTTGTTAATATTAAATCTATTTTTCCTAAACTAGCTGCTTCAATCATATTTAAGAATTGAGTTCTATTTTTAACAGCTGTTCCACTTATACCTTCATCAATATAACCTCTTACAAATTTCCAATTCTTATTTTCTGCAATCATTTCTTCAAAATAATTTTGTTGATTCTCTAATGAATTTAATTGATCATCTTTATCTGTAGAAACACGAGCATAATATACTACTTTTAGTGGCATATCATATATTGTTTTTCCTTTTCTTAAATCTTCTCTTGCTTTTTTTATATCCATTATTCCCACTTCCTTTCCTGTGTTCCTGAAACTCCTCCCAAAGTTTACGATGCCATGTTACCTCTCTTGTTTGTCCTTGTCAAATCATCTAAACTAACTTGTTACAATTTGTTTATCTTTATATTCATTTCTAATTTTTGTCATTCTTCCTAAAATAGATTTCTCCATTTCACTAAATACTTCTAAATCTATAACTTTATCTTCATATAACTCTCTATTGATAATTAATCTCCACTCTAACAATTTATACTCTATAGGTAAATGTTTAGTGCTATATCTAATTTCAATATCATTATCTGGATTATACATTTAGAACCTCCATTTTCAATGAATTGTATGAAGATATATTAGAAAAAATGAATAACATCTTATTATTAGACATTATTCGTTTCTCCTCTACTAAGTTCTAATAAATGATTCATATCTAATTCTTTATTATGAATTTCAATTATTGTTTTAGTATTTTTATCATTTTGAATTTCTACATGAAATTTATTTTTATTTATTTGTGATAATACTTTTGATTTATCAGATTGTGGTATTTTCTTATTAACTGTAACAGAACAATAAACTCTATTATTATCTGTCTTTATATAATCATATTTTATATTTTCAATACCAAATATCTTATTAATTATTTCTTCAATTTCTTTTAAACATTGCTTATCATAATCAAGCATTTCATCATATTCTTCTAATTCAACTGGTTCTAAATCTTTTGATGAATTTCTTGATTTAGGATCTATTCTTTTTAATTTAATATCTTCTACAGTAAAATATGTATTACTTAAATCAATTAAAGGATTTACAGTTCTAACTTCTTCACCACTACTATATGATGAAAACTTTTTATAAATAATTGTATCTCTTAATATTGGATATCCTATTATAGGAAATATTATAGTTTTATAATGAAGTTGTTTTACTTCATCTGGTGTCATTAAATCTCTTGCTATTAATGAAGTGGATTTATTTCCGTTATAATCTCTTAAACTTATTGATTGACTAATAGAATTAGATTCAATTGTTTTCTTTCCTAATCTTTTACTAATTGCTTCAGCTGTTTCTTGTGTATTTGTTTTTAAATAAACAAGACCACAGTTATCCAAAATAATTTGAGATACTTCTTTACCATATACATTATCTAATTGAGAAAATGATTGAATAAAGAAATGAAATCTCATACCCCTACTTCTTGCTACTGATACAATTGCTTCTATATCTGCAAGTGGTGGACAGTTAGCAAATTCATCTAATATCCAATCTATTTGATATTTCAATTTTTTCTCTTGTCTTGAATTAGCAAGTTTTACTAATTCCCTATATAAAAGACCTACAATAATAGTTACTAAAGTATAATATGTTTTATCTTCATCTGGAACTATTACATATAAAGCTGTAGGTTCTTTACCTAATATATCAAAATCAAAACTATTACTACTTGTTACATTTGCTACATTGATATCATCAAATAAAGCCATTTTCTCACCAAACACAGCTGTTATAGATTTAAATGTATTATCAGATGCACTTAATATTGAAGTTAAAGAATCTTTTGATTTACTACCATATTCTTTTTGTTCAATATACTTTTTAAAATTCTTTAAATTCTTTTCTTCCATAGAACTATTTTGGAACTTTCTAATACTAGTCATAGTTATTTGATCTCGTCTAATATTTCCTAATTTATATTCTTCTAAAAAGAATCCAATTAATCCCTCTAATAAGTTTTTAGCACTATTATTCCAGAATGGATCTTTTCCTTGAACTTTTTCAATCATAATCATAGTTGATAATGATGTTATTAATCTATTTGTTTCAGCTAGTGCTGACATAGATAAATTATTATATTCTAACTTTTTATTTTTATCTGTTTCTTTTTTTGTTTTCTTTTCGTATTCAATATACTTTTCATATTCTTTAATAATAGGTTCTAATATATTAAATTTATTTGATAATTCTGGATGTCTAAAATCTATAGTTAAAACATTATATCCATTTTTCTTAAACATTGATGAAGTTATATTATAAATTTCTCCTTTAGGATCTGTTATAAATACACTTCTTTTATTTTTTGCTGTTGCTATAAAAGAACAAAATGGAATAACTGCTGTAACTGATTTACCAGATCCAGTAGAACCTAAATATACATAATGTGGTGTTTCTTTATCTACCCACATATATTTCAAATCTTTACTGAATAAAATAGGCACACCAGCTTCTCTGATGTGTCCTATTCTTTCTTTAACAAAATATTTTTCTATCTCACTTTTATTAGAAAATCTTGCACTACCGTATTCATTATCACTTTTTATTTTATGCTTAGCCATCATTGGTTCTATATACATAAATCCAATTGTAAAAACTAATAGCACAACTAAAAGTATAATAATGTTAATACTCATTATCCTCCATATTATAATTCATAATCATCACTTAATTCCTTTTCTTTATCTAATTCATATTTCTTAATTTGAATAGAATAATTATTTGAATTATATTCACCATTACACCATAATTCAAAGCTATCATCTGATTCACTATAAATCCATTCACCATCATTATTTTTAAAATTAGGAGAATTTTCTTCTATAGCATTTAAGTTATCAAAATTAGAATCAGTTTTTGCATCTTTTACAGCTTGATTAAATATTTTCTTTGCTTCATTGATATCTGTTGCAACTCCATAAATTGAATAATCAATTTCATCATCAACTACAGCATTATTAGTAATTACATAAATATTATTTTCTTTTTCCTTTTCTAGTTTTTTAATATAATTATCTAATTTATTTAAAAAGTATCTCCCATCTCTACTCATTCTATCTTGATCCCAATAAAGATTATCCACATACTCTTTTATTTTTTCTAATTCTTCATTACTTATATACATTATTTATCACACTCCTTAATTTCATTAATTCTTTGAATTGAAATATCATAATATTTTTTATTTAATTCAATTCCTATATAGTTTCTTTTTTCTAATATAGATGCTACTGCTGTTGTTCCACTTCCTAAAAAGCAATCTAAAACTAAATCACCTTCTTTAGAACTATTTCTAATTAAAGTTCTAATAATTGATAAAGGTTTTATTGTCGGATGAATCCATTTCTTTTTATCTTTTGAATTTATTGGTAAATAAAATACAGTTTTAGCATCTTCATAACATTGTGGATTACAATATCCACCTTTTCTAAAATAAAGACAATATTCTTTATCTGTCATATATTTATTATTAAATAAAGGCATAGCATTTGTTTTATTCCAAACTAATATATCCATTTTACATTTATATTTATTTACAAAAAAATCTATATATGATGGAATTTGTTCTCCATTACACCATATATAGATATTAATTCTTTTCATCACTCTTACAAGTTCTTCTAATATAGATTTATCATATTCATTTATTAAATTATCTCTTTGTAATTCTTCATTATATTTTTTTACAGCTTTTGCTAAACTATTTATTTCATCAGTTTTCTTTCTTATCTTGTATGGTGGATCAATAATAACTAAATCAACTGATTCACTTTCTATTGATTTAATCATTATATTAGAATCACCATTATAAACCTGATTAATATCTAGTTTATTCAATAATAGATCTCCATTTCATTATCATTCCTCCAATCAAAAAAGAACTATTTAAAATAGTCCCTCATACAAATTGTAATTTCTTATTATACTTTATTGTCTAAATACCAATAAGAGTGAAGCCCACTTAAATATGCTTTTGCCCCTTTAGGCATTTGTCTCATAGCATTATATACATTTACATAATCTCCAAATCCCATTCCAATACATATTAACCCAAATAATCCTAAAAAGACTATATTTGGAAACATTAAGAAAATAACATAAGGTATTATCCCTAGAAAAATATTTGGACATAAACACATAAATATAAATCTAGACTTACTCATATCTTCTGTTCCAACAACGAATACTAATCCTTGACTTAAATTATTATAATAATATACATCTTTTTTGTAGCAAAAAGCATGTAATAATTCGTGAATTGGTAATGATAGTCCTCCACATATTCCTCCAAGTGCTAACCATATAGCATTATCTTTAATATACTCTTTTGCAAGCAATATAAAAGGTATTGCTAGTATAATTATTGTTAAAATGCACCCAACATTAGTAATTAACGAAAGTCTTTCCATACTTTCAATTTCTTTAAATTGTATAGCCTTTGGATGATGTTCTCTTTTAGGCAAAATACTTTCATCTCCATTATATTTTCCACCATTGTGTAAAATCATTTGATCCATCTCCTCTACAAATTGTAATTTCTATTTATTATTTTCTTTTTGTTTTTTTCTATTTTCTTTATTTGTAAAAAAACCTATAAACCCTAAAATATAAAATAATAATACCTTATCCCATTCATTAGTTTTATTAACAAATTGAAATATTGTTAAAATTACTGCTCCTATAATAGTAAATATTGAAACATAATAAGCAACATCAAAACCTGTTATTTTTATTTCTTTCTTTTCTTCTTTCATTAAAATTACCTCCATAAATTACTATTTATTTGTTAGATACATTATATCACAAAAAAAGCAGTCTATTACTGCTCGACTTACTTTTTTTACTTCTTTATTGTGAGAAGTATAATGTGACTTGGAAAAGTCAAATGGTTTAATAATTGCCAATTTATTATTGGCAATATTATTTTAACATTATTCGACAAAATTAGCAATCTATTAAAGTATGTTAATCAATTTCCAGAAAATTAAACAACTCACCTTCAATTGAAATTATATCATTTATAGGTATTTTAGTTTTATCAATAAGTTGAACATATTGTTCTATTATATCTATTTTTTTAACAATACCTTTTTTTTCGACATATCTTCCACCGGACTTTCTAGAATCAAGAATAAAATATGTAAAAATCAATTCTGATTTAATATTTAAATTTTCCTGAATATAAATAAGTTTGTTTCCTAATATTTCTTTTAATCCGTCATCAATTTCGATTTTTTTCTCTGTTAATCGTGCTGTTTCTTTTACTTGTTCTTCATAACCTGTTAAAGCTGCAAATGGAGCAAATTGTGCAGCTCTATTATGTTTACTCATTCTTGGATGATATTTAGGTTCATAATGAGGTAAATTTATAATATCTTCATAATTATCTTCTATCATCCTTTGTGACCTCCAACTTGCGAATTTCTATCAATGGTTGTAGCCCCATCCTCAAGATTCATTCCTTTAAGAATAGCATTTTTACCATATTTATTTTTAATATTTAATAATACATGTTGTAATTTTAATTCATCTTTTTGTTGTAATTTTTCTTTTTCATTTTCAAGTGACCTTTCAACACTATTTGAAAATAAATCTAATTGTTCATAAACAATTTCATTTTTTGCCTTACTTTCATTAACCAAATTGCAGGCTGAAATATTTACTCTTCTAACTAATAAATCTTTATTAATTATTCTTTCAAACAATTCCAAGCATTTTTTTGATAATACTTTAGTCGATGAAGTTCTATAATCCAAATTAATTGTTCCATGAGAATGCTTTGGAACTTGTCTTCCATAATTATCTGTTGTAACTTCACCAAAATAATTTCTACTTATAATAGGATTAGTTAAATTTTCTATATCATAACCAATTGTTAATACTAGTTGATTAGTTACAAGATTTTTTTCTACTAATTCAAGAGATAATAATTCAATCATTTCTCTAACAATTAACTTAGTCTTTTCATATTTATATGGACAATGTAAAACCTGCCCTGACGATATACTATTTCTTTCTGGTTTATATGCTCTTACTTCTTCAATTGTAGTTGGTTCATAACCCCATGCATGATCAATTAATAATTCTGCATTTACACCAAATAATTTATACAATAAATTTTCATTTACAAGTGAACATCTTGCTACATCTCCCATAGTAAACATTCTATTTTGTTCTAGTTTCTTTGCAATGCCCTTTCCAACTCTCCAAAAATCTGTAAGTGGTTTGTGATTCCATAATAGTTTACGATAAGTCATCTCATCTATTTCAGCAATTCTTACACCAATTTCATCAGGTTCTGAATGTTTAGCTACAATATCCATACATATCTTTGCCAAATACATATTAGTTCCAATACCAGCAGTTGCTGTTATACCAGTTGTATGATAAACATCTTGTATCATTTTGGTAACTAATTCTTTTGGTGTCATATTATAAAAATGTAAATAATTAGTAATATCGCAAAAAACTTCATCTATTGAATATACATATATATCTTCAGGAGCTAAATATTTGAGATAAACATTGTATATAGATGTACTATACTTCATATATTTGTACATTTGTGGTGGAGCAATAATATAATCCAATTCTAAAGTTTTATCTTTTTTTAATTCATTATCTAAAAAAGATTTATTTGAAAACTTTTTATAATTATTTTCTTTTCTTCGTTTATAGTTTACCTCTTTAACCTTTTGAATAACTTCAAAGAGTCTTGCTCTTCCACCCAGTCCGTATTGTTTTAATGAAGGAGTAATAGCCAAACAAACTGTTTTTTCTGTTCTTGATTCATCTGCAACAACCAAATTTGTATTTAAAGGATCTAATCCTCTTTCTACACATTCTACTGAGGCATAAAAACTCTTTAAATCAATACACATATATACTTTATTCATTTTTACACCTCCTATATAACTATTATCAATTATATCATACATTTGTTCGTTTAACAATTGGATAAAATTATAATTTAATAAAAAAAGTAAATCATTAATGATCTACTCTATAAATTGTAATTTAGCGAATAGTAACTTAATTTTCTTTTTTATTAAACATATGGCGTACTTTATCTATTCGATTATTTGGTCTACGTGATTGAATAACTGGTTCACAAGTAGCAATTTGATAATCTTTTAATTCTGTCAAAAAAACTGCTTGCCCATTTGTATATAGAGTTAAAGTATTACGATATTCATTAATACAACGTACAGGAATATGTCCTGTAAAAATAATTTCATCATTTTTTGATTGACTAGTTTCAATTATTGCACAATGTTTTTGTGCATCATTATATGCACGAGAAAGGTATCCCTGTGGTGTAAAAAGTATAAACGAAAGATATGGCTCTAATAATTGCGTTCCCGCTTTTTTCAATGCTTGTTCAAGTACAATTGGGGCAAGAAAGCGAAAATCCGAGGGAGTACTAACAGGGCTATAATAAACACCATATTCAAAACATATTTTACAATCTGTCACTTTCCAACCATACAATCCTTGCTCCAGTCCATAATCAATACCTTCTCTTACTGCATTTTGAAAACTTTGATTTAAATAACCGAGTGAAACTTTGCTTTCGTACTGTATTCCACTGCCAATTGGAAGTGGAGTTATTGATAATCCAATTGATGCCCAAAATGGATTTGGTGGTACTTCAATATGAATAGTATAATCTGCCTTTTGTAATGGCTTTTCCAAATAAATTACAGTTGGATCTTCGATTCTTATGTTTATGTGATATTTTTCAGTCAACAGAGAACAGATAACTTCTAACTGCACTGTTCCTAAAAAAGAAATGATGATTTCATGTGTTATCGTATCAACATAATAACGTAAAAGAGGATCAGTATCTGCAATTTCTGTAAGAGCATCCAATAATTTTTCTCTCTCTTCTATTTTTATCGGTTCAATTCTTGTTCGTAGTATTGGTACAGTCTTGTCATTCCATACATTGCATGGCAAAAGCTTTTCATTTCCTATAATATCGTTCAATCTTAATGTATTGTTAGGTATAATAAAAATATCTCCAGAACAAACTGTTTTTGTCTGTATCATTTCTCCATTTGAAGGAATATATATTTCTGTAAGTTTCACTTTCTTTTTTTCTGGCAATATAATTGTATCTCGTAAGTGTAATGTTCCACTGTAAAGACGCAAATAAACTAATCTTTGCTTATGGTCTGTATATTCAATTTTAAAAACCCTTCCACATAGTTCTGAATCATTCTCATTCATTTCAGGACAAAAAAGATTTGAAATAGCTTCGATGAGTTGTTGAGTCCCTATATTATTTCTAGCACTTCCATGGTATATAGGAAACAACGAACCTTTTTTAACACACCTATATTCTTCATACGTTAATTCTTGTATAGTCAATTTTTCTCCTGCAATATATTTTTCTAAAAGTTTATCATTTTTGGAAATTACAGGATCCCAATCATCTAAATCAATAATATTTTTAATTGATATTTCTGGAGTTAATGTTACATTTTGCATAACAATAATATCATTTGAAAGTTTTTCTTTGATATTTTGATAAATATTATTTAAGTTAATTCCATACTGATCTATTTTATTTATAAAAATAATTGTTGGTATATTCATTTTTTGAAGTGCATGGAATAGTATTCTGGTTTGTGCTTGTACACCATCTTTAGCAGAAATTACTAAAATAGCTCCATCAAGAACAGATAAGGAACGATACACTTCTGTTATAAAATCTGTATGTCCAGGAGTATCTACAATATTGATTTTGTAGTCATTCCAATTAAAAGAAGTAACTGCTGCCTGAATTGTGATTCCACGCTGACGTTCTAAAAACATAGTATCTGTCCTTGTTGTTCCCTTATCTACACTGCCTAATTCTAAAATCGCTCCACTTGTATAAAGCAGGCTTTCCGTTAAAGTCGTCTTTCCTGCATCTACATGAGCAAGAATACCAATGTTGATTATTTTCATGGAATTTCCCTCCCTACAAATTTATCTTTTAATTTAAAATCAATATTTGCTAATTTTGTTCTTTTAAACTATTCTCAAAATCAATTATCCACTTTTCTAATGTTTCTACTAATGCTAATTGTTGTTTGAACATTTGTTTTCCAACATTAGGAATATGTTGTCTATGAGAACGTCTTTCATTTAGTAATTCTTTTAATTCTAATATCTTTGATTTTATATTAGAAACAAGAATCTTTTTTTGTTCATCATCTACTAAATCTAAATTCGTGATAATAATATTAAAATCCAAATATAGACTAACATCAGAATTTGAAATATCATTCATAAGTTTATTAAAATAATCATTACCTTTGTTAGTAATAGTATATATTGCTTTATCTGGCATATTTCCCTCTTTCTCTTTATGGCTAACAATATATTCTTTTGATTCCAATTGTAATACTTTCTTATAAATAGACTGTTCACTAATTTTTACCCATCTTGGTATATTACGATATTCTATATTTTTTTTAATATCATAAGCACTTTGTGATTTTTGTTTAATAAGTCCTAATAATACCAAATCTATATTTGACATAATCTCTACTTCTTACTTAATATAATCTGTAACGCCAAGTCTATTTCCAAATGGATCTTCAAACTCGACTGCATTACCCGTTCCAATTTTAAAAGGCTCACTCAAAAATTTTATACCATTATTCAACATTTCTTTATAGAAGATTGCAACATCTTCTACTTCAAACCATATTGTAGGCTTTAAATTCTCAAATTTATTTTTGTCTTTTAAAATTATTGCAGGTTCTTCATTTCCAATATTATAAGCAACCATTCCCTTATCAGAGAAATCAAATTTCTTTTTTAACCCCAATATTTCCTCATAATATCTTTTTGCTTCTTCCATATTATCTACTGGAAGAAAATAGTTGTCATAATTTTTCATATACTCCACATCTCCTTTTTTGCTATAAGCTACACTACTATATTTTATAGTAGTTACCGTTAAAAGTCAATATATAACAAAAAAGACTGTCATTACTGACAATCTTTTCGGTAAATTACTATAAATCAATAACTATAAAATTGACTATCTAAGTTTTGTCAACACTAAATTTATATTAATATTATACCACGA
>URCH01000013.1 GCA_900546275.1 uncultured Mycoplasmatota bacterium | reverse complement strand
TTAATAACATTAATAGAAACAAAAGTATATATGAGCCCTAGTGAATATTTAATTGCTTCAAATATTTCGAAATTACTTGCTTCACTTACTTATGCTAAAGAAGAACTTGATAGTTGGTATGATGATGCAAAAGAAATAAAAAAACAACGTTTAGTTGTTTTACACAATAATTTAAAATTAGAACACTTTATAGAAAATGAAAATCCATATTTAATAAGTTGGAATAAATCTAAAATAGGGTTACCTATATTTGATCTTTATAAATTATATAAAAAACATTGTCTAGATTTTGACTTTTCAGAAATATTAAATAGATATGAAAGTAAATATCCACTTTTACCACATGAAAAAAAACTTTTATTTATTTTAATAGTATTACCAGATAAAATAGAACTTAATAAAACAGAATATGAAAATACATTAGAAGTTAGTAAGGTAATAAATTCTTTATATAAAACTGAAATATTAGTTTCACCAAAAAATTCTAAAAAATGAAAAGAATAATAATAAAATAAAGAAAAATATTAAAAATAAATTAAATCTAGTAAGTATAAATATTGTTAATATAAATTGATAAAAGATTATAACAACACATACAAAAGAACAAATATACCATTTTCCTTTACCACACCACCAATTATTTCGCATGTAAATCACCTAGTATAATATATGTATTTTAATCACATTTGTATGGATTATAGTTTAGATAAAACAAGATGAAAATCTTGTTTTTGTTATGCTTGATTTATTTAGAAAGTTTTTATATAATTTAAATAGAATAAGAAGGTGACTTTGTCATGAAAAATAATAAAGGTTTTGCAATCTCAACAATTATTTATTCTATGGTAATTTTATTTTTAATGTTAATGCTTTTAATTCTTTTAATGTTAAGTACAAGAAAAGTTATATTAGATAAACAAAAAACAGGAGTAATAAATAGTATTAATGGAACAGAAGAGGATGCAAAATTATATAAAGAAACACTTTTAAATGGTGCGTATCCAGAATTATATAAAGGATTAGTACCAGTTACAATAGATAGCGATGGAACTGTAAAAAAAGCAGATACAACAAAAATGTGGTATAGTTATGAAAATAAAATATGGGCAAATGCAGTTATTTTATTTGGTGATGATACTTATAATGCGGGAGATGAAATTCCAGAAGAAAAAATTAAACAATACTATGTATGGATTCCAAGATATAGATATAAATTATGGAATGTAAATAGTGAATTATCTGAAGGAGCAGAACAGCCTATAAATATTGTTTTTGAAAATAAAAAAGAAGTCAGATCTACTGGCTCTAACAATGGAGAATGGTTAACACATCCAGCTTTTATTTCTTTTAATTCAAATGGAATATGGGTAGGAAAATTTGAAACAAGTTATAATGAAGATTCTTATACAAATAGTAGTACCTTTTTAACTAAAAATGCTAATGTTTCAACGGCTACACAGGGAACAAACATAATAATAAAACCAAATGTAAGAAGTTTAACTGCTAAAAATATAAGCCAATTTTATGAGTTAGGTATAAACACTAATAAGAATTTAAACTCACATATGATGAAAAATATTGAATGGGGAGCAGTAGCTTATTTAACTTATTCAGTATATGGTAATTGTACAAGTAGTTCTTGTGAAGAAGTATATCCAAACAATGTAAATACAGGTTATTTAGAAGAAACTGCTAAATTTACAGGGCAATGGGAATATGGAGCAACTATAACAGGCTGTAGTGCCAGTTCAACATCAGCAAGTGTAAGCAGTAATCAAAATAGTTGTGCTGCAGGTTATGCATGGAATGGTAAAAATAATAAATCTTCCACTAATGGAAATATAAGTGGAATATATGACATGAGTGGTGGAGATTCTGAATACATGATGTTTGCCATAATGGATTCAAATGGTAATCCAATTAGTGGTCAAAATTCAACTAGAAATAGTGGTTTTAATGGAACATTTGGATGCCCTACTTGTAATAGTGATACTTCTGGATTAACAAGTCTTACGAATGGAGTTGTTTTTCCAACTGATAAAAGATATTATGATTTATACACCCCAAATTCAACTGAATTAAATGACGGTACTTGGTATGTATATACTAATAGTTATTTAGGAGATGCAATGAAAGAAATGTCAATTTCCAAATCTAACTCTTCATCTGGATCAAAAACCTTATGGTTTAATGATCATGCATATTACCCTGCTACAATGAATCCCTTAATTTCTAGAGGAGGAGCTTATAATTCTAGAGATACAAGTGGTATAACTTCTTTTGGTTGGGCTACAGGAATATTAAGTGCTGGTGTTTCATTTCGTATTGTTTTAGCCCCTTAAAATAAAAAAATATGGTATATAAAAAAATCGTTTGTTTATAATAAAAATGTAAAGGTTTATTTCAACTCATCAATATTAGTATTGACTAAATATGACAAAATATGCTAATATTATCATAGTAAAGTAAGGTGGTGATAAAATGAATAAAAAAGGTTTTACATTAGTTGAATTATTAGCAGTAATCGTAATTTTAGCAATCATTGCTTTAATCGCAACTCCAATAGTTATAAATGTTATTAATCAAGCTCAAGAAGGTGCAGATGCTCGTTCAGTAGAAGCTTATGCAAAAGCAATCGAAACTAAATACTATGTAAATAAAGTAAATGGTGTAGAAGGTGCTGATATTAAAACTACTACTATTACAACAGCAGATTATAATGGTGATAAAGTTGAATGTACATCAAATGATTCAGCAGCCGACAAAGTTAAATTAACAGGTTGTACAGTTGGTGGTCGTGCTAAAACATATAATTATGTTGACGGAAAAGCAACTCCATCCAAATAATATTTATAACTAAAAAAGCTATTTGTTAATAATAACATTATTAATTAATAGTTTTTTTTTTACTTAAATGTTATAATATACTAGGTGAATTATATGAATTTTGATAAGATAGATAAAATAATAAGTAAAATTAATTACATAATAATATATGTATTAATTTTATTGTTACCAGTATCCACAATATTAAATTTTTATTCAGATTATTTCGAATTTTTAAAGAATTTTAAATACAATATATATGATATATTATATTTAATTATTCCAATAGATATATATACATATAATATTATAAGAAAGAAAACAAAAATAACAATATTTGATATATTATTATATCTACTAATAATATTAGGAATAATATCACTTAGTTTTTCTATAGATTATCAAACATCATTATGGGGAGCATACCTTAGAAATGAAGGCTTTTTATCAATTTTTTCATATTATTTATTATTCTTAAATTCAAAAGATATAGTAACTAAAGAACAAACAAAAAAAATAATAAAACTATTTATGATAGTTGGAATAATGCAATTTGTTTGGTCAATATTGCAAGTATTTGTAAGGGGACCATATCAAATAGAAATACTAGGTGGTATAAAATATATGGCACTTGGTTTTAACAAAAATCCGAATTTTTTGGCTAGTTATATGATATTATTATTAGGAATTACTATATCATCATATTTATTAAACAAAAATTCAAAAAAATATCTTTTTTTAACAATAATATTTTTTATAACTTTAATGTTAGCTGCATCAACAGGACCTTTTTTTGCTCTAATTATTACATTAATATTTTTAATATTATTTTTAAAAATAAAAAAGAAATTAGTATGGAAAAAAGTTTTAATACTAATAATAACATTAATTTCAACATATATAGTTACAGATTTTATATCTGATACTATTTTTATAAATTGTTATCATGATGATATTAATTCAAATTATACAATAAAAGGTGATTTAAAAAATACAAGTAAATTATTTTTAAATAAATTAGATAAAAATCAAAAAACAAATTATGGTTCAGGTAGAATAGTAATATGGAAAAATATATTAACAATGGTTCCAGATTATATGTTATTTGGAAGTGGAATAGATACATTAGGATACATATATAATACTAGATTTTATACTGGTATGTATTTAGATAAAGCACACAATGAATATTTACAAATACTAATAACAGAAGGAATATTTACACTCATAACATATCTTACATTATTAGGAATAATATTTTTTAAAGGATTAAAATGTAAAAATGATCTTACAATAATATTATTTACAAGTTTTATTGCATATTGTATTCAGGCATTTGCTAATATAAGTGTAACAACAGTAGCTCCATTTTTTTACATAATAACAGGATTACTTGTAAATCAAATAAATAAAGAAGAAAAATTACAACAAATGTAATTTTTTTTTTACTTCTTTCCATAATAGTATTAGGAAGAATGTGATAAAATGCTTAATAATATGGAAGAAATAATAAATAAATTAAAAAAAGAAACAAATAATTTAGATGATATTATATATAGAGAAAAATATATAGATAAAAAAAAGATATATATCATATATAATGAACCACTAACTTCAAGTAATAAAATAAGTGATTTTATAATAAGAAGTTTAAATAATATAAAAGCACTAACTACAAGTTCATTATATAAAAAAATAAAAAACAATATATCAAATTTTAAAGTAAAAGAACTAAAAACTTATGAAGAAATATGTTCATATTTGCACAAAGGATTTACTATCATATTAATTGAAAATGAAGAAAAAGCATTTGCTTTAGAAACTAAGGCAAATTTAAATAGAGCTATATCAGAACCCAGCACAGAAAATACAGTTAGAGGAGCCAGAGATTCATTTGTAGAAGATTTTCAAATTAATATAGGATTAATAAAAAAAAGAATAAAAACAAATGATTTATGGATAGATAAAATGGAAATAGGAAAATATTCATCTACTAGTATTGGTATTGTGTATATAAACGGGGTAGTAAAAAAAGAATTAGTAGATGAAGTAAAAAAAAGATTAAACCAAATAAATATATCGGGAGTAGTAAATAGTGGTACTATAAAAAACCTAATTACAAATGAAAATGTAAAATTTCCAACAATTCTTACTACTGAACGACCAGACTTAGTATCATATAGTTTACTTGAAGGAAAAATAGCAATAGTAATTGATAATAGCCCATATGTGTTAATAATACCAGCTATATTAACTGACTTTTTTAAAACTATGGAAGATCAATATGGAAAAAATATTAATGTAACATTTACAAGAATATTAAAACTACTAGCATTCATAATTGCCATTGTAACACCAGCTGTATATATATCACTCATAACCTACAACCAAGAAATGATTCCGACAGATTTACTGGTTAACTTTGCAATACAAAGAGATGGAGTACCATTTCCTGCATTTGTAGAAGCCTTTATAATGATTATTTCATTTGAAATATTACGTGAAAGTGACTTTAGGGTACCAGCATCAGCAGGAAGCTCACTATCGATAGTAGGCGCTCTTATACTTGGAGATGCTGCAGTAAGTGCGGGAATAGTTTCCCCAATAATGATAATAGTAATTGCTATTACAGCAATTAGCTCACTTCCATTTACTGAACTAGAATTTACTAATACACTTAGAATTTACAGATTACTATTTATGCTAGGAGCAGTATTTATGGGAATAATAGGAGTAGTAGTTGTGTTAATAATATTTATAATAGGATTATGTGATATAAAATCATTTGGTAAACCATATTTATTACCAGCGGTTCCACTTGATTTAAATGGTTTAAAAAACAGCATAATTAAATTCCCACTAAAAAAAATAAAAAAAAGACCACAATATTTATCAAACAATACATATGAACAAAGGAGCGATGAAGATGAAATATAAAATCATATTCATACTTTTAATTTTTTTATTTACAGGATGTTATAATTATAGAGAATTAAATAATTTAGCAATCACAAGTGCTGTTGGAATAGATAAAAAAGATGGTAAATATTATGTAACAACACAAGTAATAAATACACAAAAAATGGGAAGTGATTCAACTAGTACAGGAAGTCAATCAAAATTTGTATTATATGAAACAAGTGGAGATACATTACAAGAAGCATTTAGACAAATCGTTTTAGAATCACCAAAAAGAATATATGCAAATCATTTACAATTAATAATTGTAGGAGAAGAAGTTGCTAAAGAAGGAGTATCACAAATATTTGATTTTTTCATGAGAAATCCTGAATCTAGAAAACAATATCAAATGATAATTGCACGAGATACAACTGCAAATAACATATTAAAAGTTTTAACACCCTTAGAAACATTAAGTTCTAAAAATATGTTAGATAGTATACAGGCAGATTCAAAATATTTAGGAGTAAGCGAAAAAATAACATTTGAAGATCAAGTAAAAACATATTTAAATAATAAAATAGATATGTTCGCAACTACAATAATTACAGAAGGAAATTTAGAAGAAGGAAAAAATACAGATATATTAAAAGAATCAAATCCTAGTACCAAACTTAAAGTAAATAATTTGGCTGTTTTTAGAGAAGATAAATTACAAGGTTATTTAACAGAAGAAGAAAGTATAGCAGCAGGCTTTTTAAACAATACAATAACTAATACAATAATAACATTTAAATGCGATGAAAATAAATATATATCAACAGAAATAATGAATCCAAAAACAGACTTTGAATTTGAAAAAGATAAATTAAAAGTAAAAATAAAAGTAAGTGCAAAGGGTAATATAAATGAAGTTGATTGTGGCTTAAAAATCTCAGAACCAAAAGTAATTGGTGATATAGAAAAAATGACAGAAGAACAAATAAAACAATCTATAATAGAAACTATTAATAAAGTAAATAAAGAATATAAAAGTGATACATTTGGTTTTTTAGATAAAATATATAAATCAAATTCAAAATATTCATATAAAATACAAGATAATTGGTTCAATGAAAATTTGCAAAAATTAGATGTACAAGTAGATGTTAATGTTTCACTAAAAGGAAAGGGAAATATAATAACGGTGATTCCAAATGAAGAAAATTAACACATTACAATTATGTAGTATGTTTATAATATTGATATTATCAGCGACATTTGGTAAAGGATTTAGTACAGTAATAAAAGCAAGTGGAATAGATTCTTGGATAAGTGTATTAATAGCAGGAGTCCTTGGACTTGGAATACTATTTATATTTATATATATTTCAAACTATGAAAAAGATTTGCCACTTTCAGAAAAAACAAAAAAACTATTTGGAAATACATTTGGAACAATAATAAATTATATTTTAGTAATAATTTTATTTGTAACAGCGGTAAGCTTATTTTATGATTTAATGGGTTTTATAAGTTCACAATTTTTACCTGAAACCCCAATATTTATAATAGGATTTATGTTTACATTAGTAATAATTTATATAAACATAAAAGGAATAGAAACAATTAGTAGAACTGCCTTTATAATACTTATTATAAACATATTTTTATTTATAATTGCAGTATTTGGATTAATAGGAAAATTTGATATATCAAACCTTAAACCAATGTTAGAATTTGGATTAAAAAATTCAGTAAAAGGAAGTATATATATACTATTATTAAATATACTCCCATCAGTAGTACTTCTAATAATACCTAAAAATACATTAGTAGATTATAAAAAAACATCTACTTGTATACTAATATCTTATATATTTTCAATAATACTTATTTTATTAACTATACTTTTAACTTTAGGTAACTTAGGAATAGAACTATCAAGATTATATCTATTTCCAGAATATGTAGTATTAAAAAGGATAAATTTATTTAATTTTATAGATAGAATAGAAAATATAATAGTTATACAATGGATATTTGGACTTTTTTTAAATGTTAGCTTTATAATATATTTTATAACTAATACGATTAAAAAAAATAATAATAAAATAATAACATATTTAATAGCGTTCATTCTTTTATTTATATCAAACTATGTATTTAAAAACACGACTATTTATGATGTATATATATATAACATTGCTATATATTTTAAATATGTATTATTATTAGTTTTAATACTTATTACAATAAAAATAAAATATAATAGAATAAAAAAGAAAATTTGATTTCTTTTTTTTCATATTGTATAATAAATAAAGTCGGAGGTTTTTATGGAAAAAATATCAATAATAGTACCCTGTTATAACGAAGAAGAGGCAATGCCTATATTTTATGAAGAAATAATTAAAGTAGCACACGAAATGAAAAAAGTTGAATTTGAATTTATCTTTGTAAATGATGGATCTAAGGATAAAACCTTACAAGTTGCAAGGGAATTAAGTAAAAAAGATAAAAGAGTAAGATATGTATCATTCTCTAGAAATTTTGGTAAAGAAGCTGCAATGCTAGCTGGACTAGAAGCCGCAAAAGGAGATTATGTAGCAATAATGGATGTTGATTTACAAGATCCCCCTGCATTAATACCAGATATGTATAATTATATAAAAAATGAACATTATGATTGTGTAGCAACACGTAGAGTAACAAGAAAAGGCGAACCTAAAATTAGAAGTTTCTTTGCAAGATGCTATTATAAATTGATTAATAAAATATCAAAAACAGAAATAGTAGATGGAGCAAGAGATTTTAGATTAATGACTCGACAAATGGTAGATTCAATACTTGAATTAAAAGAATACAATAGATTTTCAAAAGGTATATTCAGTTGGGTTGGTTATGAAACAAAATGGTTAGAATATGAAAATGTTGAAAGAGTGGCAGGAACAACAAAATGGTCATTTTGGAAGTTGTTTGGATATTCACTTGAAAGTATAGTTGCTTTTTCAACAGCACCTTTAGCAATCGCATCAATTGTAGGAATACTTTTCTGTATAATTTCATTTATAATGATACTTGTAATAATTATTAAAACATTAGCATTTGGAGACCCTGTTGCAGGATGGCCAAGCATGATATGTATAATATTCCTAGTAAGTGGTATACAATTATTTTGCCTAGGAATAATTGGACAATATTTATCAAAAGCATATTTAGAAGTTAAAAAAAGACCTGTATATTTAGTAAAAGAAACGGAAAAATCAAATGATAGATAAATGTTTAAAACTGTATAAAAAATATGAAGAAATAATTAATTATTTAATAGTGGGTGTTTTAACAACTTTAGTATCTATTGGAACATATGGATTATTTGCAAAAATAATTGGAATAAATTATTTAATAAGTAACATAATTTCTTGGGTAGTTTCAGTAGCATTTGCTTATATAACAAATAAAATATTTGTATTTAAAAATAAGGAAAAAGAAAAAAAACAAGTATTTATCCAGATATATCAGTTTGTAAAATATAGATTATTTTCTCTAATAATAGATATTTTATTAATGTATGCATTTGTGGAATTAGTAAAAATAGATGATATGATATCAAAAATAATAGTACAAGTAATTGTAATAGTATTAAATTACGTATTTAGTAAAATATTTGTATTTAAAAAATAGATGAATAATCATCTTTTTTTGTTAATGAAATGATAAGAAAAAGATAAAAAAATCAACCAAATTTAATAAAATTTTGATATAATTATAAAAGGTGAAAGACATGAAACAGGAAAACATAAGAAACTTTTCAATAATCGCACATATAGATCATGGAAAAAGTACACTAGCAGATAGAATATTAGAATTGACTGGTGCGATAACAGAAAGAGAAAAAAAAGATCAATTATTAGATAACATGGAACTTGAAAGAGAACGTGGAATTACTATAAAATTAAATGCTGTTCAATTAAAATATAAATTAGATAATGAAGAATACTATTTACACTTAATAGATACTCCAGGACATGTGGATTTTTCATATGAAGTTAGTAGAAGCTTAGCGGCATGTGAGGGTGCTGTACTGGTTGTTGATGCAGCTCAAGGAATAGAAGCACAAACTTTAGCTAATCTATATCTAGCACTTGAAAATAATCTTAAAATAATACCAGTAATAAATAAAATAGATTTACCTAACGCAGATCCAGAAAAAGTAAAAAATGAATTAATAGATACATTTGGATTTGAAGAAGATGAAATAATATATACAAGCGCTAAAAAAGGAATTGGAATAAAAGAGTTAGTTGAGACAATAATAAAAAAAGTACCTGCTCCAAAAGGTGATAAAAAAGAAAAACTACAAGCTCTTATTTTTGATAGTTGCTATGATCCATATAGAGGAATAATGACTTCAATAAGAGTTATAAATGGCACATTAAAAATAGGTGATAAAATAGAAATGATGTCTACAGGAGTTTCATATGACGTTGTAGAACTATATGTACACACACCAAATGAAAAAAAGGTTAATGAACTTGTAGCAGGTGAAGTAGGAATTATTTATGCAAGTATGAAAAGTATAAGCGATGTAAAAGTTGGAGATACAATAACACATACAGATAATCCTGCAAATGAAAGATTAATAGGCTATAAGCCAATGAAACCAATGGTATTCTGTGGATTATACCCTATAGAAACATCTAGGTATCCAGACTTGAGAGATGCACTTGAAAAATTAAAACTTAATGATGCATCATTAGAATTTGAACCTGAAACATCAAAGGCTTTAGGATTTGGATTTAGATGTGGTTTTTTAGGACTTCTACATATGGAAATAATAGAAGAAAGAATAGAAAGAGAATTTGGTATAGAGTTAATAGCGACTTCTCCATCAGTTATATATGATATAGAACTAACAGATGGAAGTAACATTAAAATAGATAGTCCAGTTAAAATGCCAGAAAAAGTTAAAATAAAAGATATAAAAGAACCATATATAAGAACTAATATATTTGTTCCAAGCGAATACATAGGTCCAATAATGGAATTATGTCAAGATAAAAGAGGTAATTATGTATCAATGGAATATTTAGATCAAACTAGAGTAAATATTCACTATGAAATACCATTATCCGAAATAGTTTATGACTTTTTTGATAAATTAAAAAGTGCTACTAAAGGATATGCCTCATTTGATTATGATTTAATTGGATATAAAAGTAGTCAATTAACTAAGATGGATATATTACTTAATGGAGAAATAATTGATGCGTTAAGCGTAATAGTTCATAAAGATTTTGCTTACAAAAGAGGTAAAGCAATAGTTGAAAATCTAAAAAAACTAATACCTAGACAACAATTCGAAGTACCGATACAAGCATGTATTGGTAATAAAGCAATTGCACGTGAAACAGTAAAGGCAGTAAGAAAAGATGTTTTAGCTAAGTGTTATGGTGGAGATGTTTCAAGAAAAAGAAAATTACTAGAAAAACAAAAAGAAGGTAAAAAAAGAATGAAAACCGTTGGTAGTGTAGAAATACCACAAGAAGCATTTATGAGTGTGCTTAGTATGGATGGAGAATAATATGACAAATAATGAAGATATAAAAAAAGAAGCAGATTACTATTTAGAAAATGATGTAAATATTACACAAGCAAGTAAAAAATTTGGAATAAGCAAAAGAACATTTCAATTACATATGAAAAAATTAGAGGAAATAGATCCATTAAAATTTATTTTAGTGAAAGAAAAAAAGCAAGGAAATATAAAACTAGGAACTAAGAAAGGTGGAACAATAGGACATAAAAGTTTAAGTTGGTCTGAACTTGATATATCAGAAATAACTAGTTACTTAATAGAAAATGAATTAACATATAGACAAGCATCAGAAGAATTAGGTATCCCAAAATCTACATTATATGAACTAATTAAAACTAATAAAGACGAAAAAATAACTTCATTATTATTCGCACTATCACAAGCAAATAAAAGAAATATCCCAGTAAGTGAAGTATTAAATGAAAATAAGAAAAACAAACTTTAAAAATATGATTGACAAAAATATTTCATTGTAATAAAATACATTCTTACATAAGGGGGAAAAAGTATATGTATAAAAATTCAGTTACATTGGTCAAATTATCGCAATATACAATTGATGCTTTGATAAATTATTATTTAAGTTTGGAAAAAGGAGAATTTAAAACAATAAATGAAATTGTAAAAAATACTGGCTATTCAAAAAGAACGGTTGTTGAATTTATTACAGAAATTGATAAAGAAATGGATGTAAATGGTCAATTTAATAATCTTTATAAATTAGTTTTATCTCATACAAAATTTAAAAAATATAATGTAGAAGGCTCAAATTGGTATAATCAACAAATATATTTTAATCAAATAAAACAACACCAAAAGAGAATGAAAGCAAAACAAATCGCACTTTCTTTATATCAAAGACAGCAAACAGGGAAAAAATAAATTCTCTGTTTTTTTGTGCTATAATTAGTATGGTGATACAATGACAAAATCAGTTTATATACATATCCCTTTTTGTGATAACATTTGTTCATATTGTGACTTTTGCAAGTTATACACAAATAACAAATTTATAGATAAATATTTAAATTCATTAGAAAATGAAATAGAAAATAAATATAAAAAAGAAACCATTAAAACACTATATATAGGTGGTGGAACACCAAGTAGTTTAAATATAGAACAATTAAATAAATTATTTAAAATATTAAAAAAAATAAAAAAAAGTAAAAATTGTGAATTTACATTTGAATGTAATATAGAAAATATTACAAAACAAAAACTAGAACTATTATTAAAAAATAAAGTAAATAGAATAAGTGTAGGAATTCAAACATTTAATGAAAAATATTTAGAGTTTTTAAATAGAAAATACGATGAAAAAGAAATAATAAAAAAAATATCATTAATAAAAAATGTAGGATTTAAAAACATAAATGTAGATTTAATATATGCAATACCAGGTCAAACAAAAGAAGAACTAGAAGAAGATATTGATAAATTTTTGAATTTGCAAGTTAATCATATTTCAACTTATTCATTAATAATAGAACCAAACACTAAAATATATATAGACAAGGTAAAAAATATAGATGAAGATCTTGATTATGAGATGTATAAACTAATAAATAAAAAATTAAAAAAAGAAAAATTCATACATTATGAATTAAGTAATTACTCAAAAAAAGGATATGAATCAAAGCACAACTTAAATTATTGGAATAATAATGAGTATTATGGTTTTGGCCTAGGAGCAAGTGGATTTGTAGATAAAGAAAGATATGAAAATACAAGAAATTTAAACAAATATACAAATGGAATTTATATAAAAGAAAAATATCTAGTATCAGATAAAGAGATGTTAGAAAATGAATTTATATTAGGATTAAGAAAAATAAAAGGAATTAATAAAAAAAATTTTCAAAAAAAATATGGAGATATTAATAATATAAAAATTTTAAAAGAACTAATAAATAAAAAAAAGCTAATAGAAAATAAAAACTATATTTACATTAATCCAAAATATTTGTATATACAAAATAGTATTTTAATTAATTTCATTGATAGTTAAATATCTATATGATAAAATATTTATATAAGAAGTAAGGTGAAAAAATGAATAAAACAGATGCGTTTAAAAAAGAATTAAGTTATATATTAAATTCAAAATACTTAGAAAATGCAAAAAAATTAATAGAAATTCTTCCAGACTATTTTTTTGAGGTACCAGCTAGTTCAACAGGAAAATATCATCCAAAATTTTCACTAGGAGATGGTGGACTTGTTAGACACACAAAAGTAGCAGTAAGAATAGCTTATGAGTTATTAAATGATGAATCAATAGGAAATGTTTTTACAAACGATGAAAAAGATTTAATGTTAGTTGCGCTAATACTTCATGATGGTTGCAAATCTGGATTAACAAAAACACAATATACTGTTGTAAACCATCCATTAATTGTATCTAAGTTAATTAAGGATAATAAAAATTTGCTAACACTAACAGAAGGAGAATTAGAATTTTTATGTTCATGTATAGAAACACACATGGGACCTTGGAATAAAGATTTTAAAGGAAATACAGTATTACAAGTTCCAAAAAATAAATATCAAAAATTTGTACATATGTGTGATTTCTTATCATCAAAGAAATTTCTAGATGTTAAATTTGTTAACAATGAAATATCAGAAGATTAGGTGATACTTATGAAAGGTAAAATAATATTAGTAGAAGGAACAGATTGTTCTGGAAAAGAGACACAATCAAAATTGTTGGTAAAAAAACTAAATGAAAATGGAATTAAAAGCGCATACTTTTCATTTCCAAATTATGATTCTCCAACTGGTAAAAGAATATATTTCAAAAAGTTATTTTGAAGAAGGAAGTATAAATGTAGATCCAAAGGTATCATCTTTATATTACGCAGCTGATAGATTATATAATTATAATATAATTAAAAAAATGCTTGATGATGGAATTATAATTGTTCTTGATAGATACATATATTCAAATATGGCATTTCAAGGTGCAAAATTTGAAGAAAAAGAAAAAAGAAGTGAAATGTATAAATGGATAGATGATTTAGAGTTTAATTTTTTAAAACTACCAAAACCAAACATAACTTTTTTCTTACATACTCCAGTCAATGTTATTATAAAACTTTTAGAAAAAAGAAAAGAAAAACCTGATGGAAATGAAACAAATAAAGACTATTTAATTAAAGCTGAAAATTCATACTTTGAATTATGTGATTTATATAATTTTAGGAAGATTGAATGTACACAAAAAGAACAAATGAGATCAATAGAAGAAATAAATAGTGAAATTTTAAAAATAGTAAAGGAAAATGTACTATGAAAAAAATAGTCTATTTTGGAAGCTTTCAAGATAAACTTTATTGTGGAAAATATGAAAATAATGAATTTTCATACATAACTGATTATGAAAAAATGAAAATAGAATTATTAAAGATACTTAAAACAGGTATAGAAAAGTGGAAAATAAAAGATGATGAGTTTGGTATATATTTTAAAAATAATATTATAGTTTTAGAAAATATTAATTTAATTGATAATGAGTTTCTTAAACCATTAAAAATAGAACTAAATAAAAAACTATTTGAAAAAAAGATTAAACAACTTAAAAATAATGCAAAATATGTATTAAAAAAAACAAATACTAAAACAAAAGTTACCTTTGTTGTTAGTACAATTATAGTATCAACTATATGCGGAATAGCTATAAATAATAATTCACAAACAAAAAAAGAACGACCTGAAGTTATAAAACCATATAAAATATCAGAAAATGTAGAAGATACATATCAAGATAAAACATATGAAAACAATGAAGTAATAATAACTAAACGGTTTCAAATAGAGGATTATAAAAAAGAACAACAGAATATAATAGATAAATATGCTAAAATGTATTATATAGATAATGACGTTGCTAAAAATTTAATATCTGAAAATAAAAATGAATTAAATAAATATAGTACCTTTGAAATAGGAGTAATACAACTTTTTAAAACATATTATTGGGAACAATCAAATATAGACAAAACTCCTATTGTAAGTAACCTTACCGAAAAAGAAAAAGAAGCAAAAATACTAGAGTTTGCTAATGTGTATTGTGAATATGATGAAGATGTACTTGCGACACTTATAGCAGTCCATAGATTGGAAACGGGTTATGGTACTTCGAAAGTGTATTTAGAATATAACAATTGTGCAGGAGTTATGGAATATGACAATGAAGGAAATTATGTTCCAGTAAAATATAAAACATTTGATATGGGGGCAGAATCTTTTACAGATGTTTTCTTAAAAGTGAAAAAACAAGTATTAGAGAAAGCTCAAAATAATGAAGAAGGTTTTGATATAAATAAATCACTTGCATATAATATGGATTCAGTATACTGTGGAGAAGAAATTCCTGAAGGGCAACCTAAATGGTATGAAATAGTAGAAGAATTAAAAGAACATGTAAAAGAAGAAGGTATACTAAATAACTATTGTCAAGTGAGTTTTGACAAGAAAAATAGAAAATGATATAATTGTCTAGTTAGAAAAAGGTGATTACTTATGAAAATTAACAGTGTAGAATTAGTTATAAGTGCAACTAGAAGAAGCCAATATCCAACAGATAACAAACCAGAATTTTTATTAGTAGGAAGATCAAATGTTGGAAAGAGTAGTTTTATTAATACAATAATAGGAAGAAAAAACTATGCAAGGACATCTGCAACACCTGGAAAAACTCAAACAATAAATTTCTATTTAGTTAACAATGAGTTTTATCTAGTTGATGCACCAGGATATGGATATGCAAGTTTAAATAAAACAAAACAAAGAAAATTTGGTCTTATGATGGAAGATTATTTAACTTCAAGAAAGAATTTAAAAAATGTATTTATGTTGATAGATTTTAGACATAAACCTACAAATGATGATTTAATGATGTATAATTATTTAAAATATTATAAATTACCTGTTACAATAGTTGCTACTAAAACAGATAAAATAGGTGTTACACTTCAACAAAAACAAAGAAGTTCTATTTTAGAAGATTTAGATTTAGTAGTAGGTGATGACTTCGTAATGTTTTCAAATGTAACAAAATCAGGAAAGAACGAAATAAGAGAAAAAATTGAAAGAACTATTTAATTGTATTACATTATACTAACAAATTCATACAATACTTTAGGTGGTACAAGTGAAAGTTAGTATTGAAGATGAAAACAATTTTATAGTTTTTTTAAACAATAAAAAATTTTGTCTAGATGATAAAGATGATTTAGAACAACAATTTAAAAGCATATTTAACGATATAAAACTTAGATATCAATTTGATGTAAGTGGATACTATGATATTATAGTGTATAAAGATAAAATATATGGAATGATTTTATCAATGAAAAAGGAAGATATTGAATACTTTGATTACTTTGATAATCAAGTAGAAATGAGAATAGTAACTTCACCATATGATAAATTTATATATAAATTAGAAAATAATGATTTAAATATACCATTTGATAATTGTGAAGTTAGAAGTTTTAGGGGAAATATATACATAATTCCACATAATAACGTAAAAAACATTGAATTTGCGCAAATACTAGAGTATACTACAGTGATATATGGAGAAGAAGCAGATAAAATAATTAAATATTCAAAAAAAATGAGGTGATATAAATGAAGAAACCAGTTGTCGCATTAGTTGGAAGACCAAATGTAGGAAAATCAACTTTATTTAATAGGTTAGTTGGTAAAAAAATATCAATAATAGAAGATACTCCAGGAATAACAAGAGATAGAATATATGGAAGTGTTACTTATGGAAAATATAAATTTCATTTAATAGATACAGGTGGAATAGATATAAGCAATGTTTCATTTAATGATGAAATAAAAATACAAGCTGAACTTGCCATCAATGAAGCTGATGTAGTAGTTTTTGTTGTAGATGGGAAAGATGGGTTAACTTCAAACGATAAAGTAGTAAGTGAAATGCTAAAAAAATCAAATAAAAAAGTTATTATTGCTATTAATAAAGTGGATAGTAAATTATCAAAAGATAACATATATGATTTTTATGAACTTGGATTTGATGAGTATATTAATATAAGTGGGGAACAAGATATAGGAATGTATGATTTACTTGATGCTATAACAGCTGACTTTAATGAAATTGAAGAAGAAAACGATGATTCATTAAAATTTAGTATAATAGGAAGACCAAATGTAGGAAAAAGTAGTTTAGTTAATGCTTTATTAAATGAAGAAAGAGTAATAGTTTCAAATACAAGTGGAACAACAAGAGATGCTATTGATACACCATTTACTTATCATAACCAAAAATTTACTGTTATAGATACCGCAGGTATGAGAAAAAAAGGTAAAATTTATGAAAATGTTGAAAGATATAGTTTACTTAGAGCTTTAAAAGCAATAGATAGATCAGATGTGTGTGTTCTTGTTATAAATGCAGAAGAAGGCATTATAGAACATGATAAACATATTGCATCTTATGCGTTAGATGCCGGCAAACCAATAGTTATAGTTGTAAATAAATGGGATGTTATAGAGAATAAAGATAAACAAATGAAAGAATTTACAACTAAAATAAGAAATAATTTCCAATTTATTTCTTATGCTCCAATAGTTTTCTTATCAGCACTTACAAAGAAAAGAATTCATACTTTAATTCCTGAAATTATTAAAGTATATGAAAATAGTAAAAGAGAAGTAAAGACAAGTGTATTAAATGGTGTGATAATGGATGCATATACATTAAATATTCCACCATCTTACAAAGGTAAGAGATTAAAAATTTATTTTAGTTCACAAGTTAGTACATGTCCACCTACATTTAATATACATGTAAATAGTAAAGGATTAGTACATTTTTCGTATGAAAGATATTTAGAAAACAAAATAAGAGAATCATTTGATTTTGAGGGAACGCCAATTGTAATACAATTTAAAAATAAAGGAGAAGAAGAAATGTAGCAATTTCTTTTTTTTAACACTAATTCATATATTTCATACTATATTTTAGGAGGAATAATATGAATTTTTCAGATAACTTTTTTAAAAAAATAGAAAAGAAAACAAATGTAAATAAACAAACTATTTTAGATCTTGCAACTAAGTTACAACAAAATGATTTAAAAAATGAAAATACACTTAGAGAGGTAATTCAAGAACTAGGAAAAATGACTGGTAGAGATATTTCAAAAGAAAAAGAAGACAAGATTATAAACGCAGTAGTAAATGATAATGTTCCAAAAAACATAGACAAGATGTTTTAAGTGCAAATACAATGTAAATTTAAAAAAATTAGTTGTTATGTGATATAAATATGTGCTAAAATTAATAATAGGTGGTATGCATGACAGATATAGAAAAATTTTTAGAATTTTTAGACAACTTAAATAATATGATTGATATTTCACTTAAAAGTTCGTTAGAAAATAATAGTGAAAATTTAGAAATAAATATATTAAATTATATACAAGAAAAATATCCATTTATGGTTATAGGTAAGGGCTATATGTTAGATATAATTAATAATGGCTATAAACCAGGCACAGATAAATATAAAGATCAAATGAAATTTAAGGTTGCAGATATTAAATATGAATTGAATTCTGAACAAGAAGATTTAAATAAAACATTAGAATTGCAAATAAATAAAGTAAATACTCAGTTTAATTCAATTTCATTAGGTAGTAATATAAATTATTTAGATTACATAAAAAATACATTAGGATGTATCATGAAGTTTTTAAGAGATAAAAGCAATGATTCTATGGCTTTTGCTAAAAACTCAATGAAAACAAGAGAAGATATAGAAAAATTAATAGCAGATTCATATAAAATAACTATGAAAGATTATGGAGAAAATTTAAAAGAAAACTTCAAAATAAGAATAGGAAATAATATAGATAAAGAAAAAACATATAGTATTTAAACGTTAATGATTTTCATTAACGTTTTTATGTGTAAAAAAATAGTTGTATCAAATCTAAAAAGAGAATTACAATAAACTAAAAGATAAATATGGTCAAGAGTTGAATAGTTTAATTTATTAAGGTTACTAAGTACTAATTAGATTAAAATTTAAAATAAGAAAATATTGTAATTATAACAGAAAACGTAATGATATATATTAAAAAATATAGTATAATCTAATTAGTAGTATTATAACAAGAAAGAATAATTATGAAAAATTTATAAGTTCGAAAATTCATATCTGAATTTTTGATATTAAAACATAAGTAGAGTTTGTAACTATAAGAAATGAAAGGAGATTTGAGAATTGAAACAAGAATTAATTAAAACAGAGTTGAATGTAATAAATAACAAAATTGGAATAATGAGAGTAGGAAATATTGATTATATATCAATTACAGATTTAGCTCGTTATAAGGATAAAGATAGAACAGATTACATTATTCAAAACTGGATGAGAACAACTAATAGTTTGTTATTTTTAGGTACATGGGAATATCTAAATAATGAAAATTTTAATTCCATCGAATTCGATGGGTTTAAAAATGAATCAGGAACTAACTCGTTTGTTATGACACCTAAAAAATGGATTAAAGCAACTAATGCTATTGGTGTAATTTCAAAACAAGGTAGATACAATAGTGGAACATTCGCACATCCAGATATTGCATTTGAGTTTGCAAGTTGGCTATCACCAGAATTTAAATTATATTTAATAAAAGAATTTGAGAGATTAAAACATAACGAGGCTTATCAACAAAAGATAGAGTGGAGTGCAACCAGACTTTTATCTAAAGTAAACTATGATATACATACTGATGCTATAAAGGAATATATAGTTCCGACACTTACTGAAAATCAAATTAAATTTGTTTATGCGGAAGAGGCGGACGTTTTAAATGTTGCTTTATTTGGAGTGACTGCTAAAGAATGGAGAAAAGCAAATCCAGACCTTGCCAAAAAGGGAAATATTAGAGATTATACAGATTTACTTCATTTAGTTATTTTAAATAATTTACAAAATACCAATGCGGAGTTAATTGAAAACAATGTTCCACAAAGTGAGAGATTAATTAGATTAAATAATTCAGCTCGAAGACAAATGAAATCGTTACAAAATAATAAAACTATACATGAATTAGAAAAAATTCAAGAACAAGTAAATAATGAAAAATATTCATTACAGTGATTGAAGAATTAGTATGAATTAAAAAAGAATACATGTAATTAACAGATTGTAGGCAATATTGTTACCTAAATCAAAATAAAATGTTTAAATCTTGATAGATTTTAATTGTATTATATTTTAACATATGAGGTAATTTAAACTGTGAATTGCGTTAATGATTTTCATTAACGTTTTTATGTGTAAAAAAAGTTCTAATAAAAAAAAATTAAACATATATTTAAATGAATTATGGAAAGTAGGGAATATATGGAAAAAACAGAAATAATAAAAAGCATCACAGAAAGAACAGGAGGAGAACTCTATTTAGGTGTAGTTGGGGCAGTTAGAACAGGAAAATCAACATTTATAAAAAAAGTAATAGAAAACTTAGTTGTTCCAAATATACAGGATGAGTATGAAAAGAAAAGAGTTTTAGATGAAATTCCACAATCCGCACAAGGCAAGACAATAATGACTATGGAACCTAAATTCGTTCCAAGTAATGCAGCTTCTATACAAATTGAAGATTTCAGTGCTAATGTAAGATTAGTAGATTGTGTTGGATATGTTATACCAGGGGCAAAAGGATATGAGGATGAAAACGGTCCTAGGATGGTTAAAACACCTTGGGTGTTGTTGAATAAGTGATACCCAAATATAAAAATAAAGAAATACCTTATAAAATAAGGATAAAAGGCAATATTTCACTTTATTAGTTAAAGGCTAAAATTTAGAAAGTGAGATATTTTTTTATGGAAAATAAGGAAATTTTTAAAAATAGTGAATTAATTCCTTTGCTGATAAAATATGTTAAGGTAAATAAAGTTGTATTTCCTATTGAGAAAGTAAAGTATTTATCTAATGCAGAAGTTATAGATGTATTAAAGAATTGTATTGATAAGGAAGAAATATATAATCCTAACTATGAAATGGTTAAAAATATTACTTTATTAGATGATAATGATTTAAAAGATATATACCCTCTTATAAAAGAAAGTATGGAAAAAATCAATTACGATTATATGAGAGATATTAAAGATTTAGTTAATAATGTTAAATCAAGAAAGAAAGGTAAAAAATATTCTTTTGAAGAACATTTAAAGGCATTAATAATTGCTCTACTTTCTAATCATAGATGGGGAGATAATAATATTAGGGAAAATATGGATGCTATTGATGAAATATTTCATAATTATAATAAGAATTATTTAAAAGTTGTTGAACCAAGTGTTTTAGTTAATAAGTTAAGGAAGATTCATTGCACTAACCCAATGATTAGTTATCAAATGAAAGCATTATCTAAAAATATAATGGTATTAGAACAAATAGAAAAAGATTATGGAAGTTTAGATAAGTTTGTAAGTAAAGAAAAACCTAATGACATAGCAAATATGTTTAACAGTGGTAAATATAAATTAATACAAGTTGGACGAGCTTTTGCTTATGATTATTTAAAAAGAGTTGGAGTTAATACTTGCAAAAAGAGTTCTCAATTAGAAAGATTATTTGGTAGTCATAGACTAGGAATTGTTGAAAATGCTAATGCTACTGAACAACAAGTATTAAATATTATAAAAAAGATTGCTGAATTAAATAACTGTGATGAGATAATCGTAGAATCAATAATCCAACAATTTTGTTTATTAAGATCTGCTAACATTTGTGGAGAACACCCTAACTGCGAGAAATGTAAGATAAGAAATTATTGTCATTATAACAAGAGATATGATGATTAATGTAATTAAAGGTATGTTTAACGACATATCTTTTTTGTTGTTTAAAAAGAAAGGAGAAATGATATATGGAATTAAATTATGCAATATTTAGAAGTGAACCTATTATGACTATACCTGATTTAGCCCAAATAGGATCACATAATAAGCGAGAAAAGAAAGCTTATCAATCAAATAAAGATATTAAAATAGAATTAAGTAAAAATAATATAGAACTTGTTCCACTAGATATGAAATATACTAAAGGTTTTGATAAACTAACAAAAGAATATAAAAAAGAACACGAAGAAAGAATGAAAACTGAACGAGCTGATAGAAAGAAAAGATACCATGAAATGTTAAATAGTTCCAAAAATTGTGTTGCTGATGAATTAATTTTTACTGCTACTCATACTTTCTTTGATGGTATGTCTAGAGAGCAAATAAAAGAATGGGCAGATACTTGTATGGAATTTGTTTATAAAGATTTAGGTTATAAAAAAGAACAAATTTTACATGCAACTGTCCATTTAGATGAATTAACACCTCATGTTCATTGTGTTGTTGTTCCACTTGTTAAGAAATTGGATAAGAGAACTAATACTGAAAGATATACCATATCTAAAAAACAATATATTAGAGATAAAATACACCTATCACAATTACAAGATATGTATCATAAAAGTCTAACTGAAAAAGGTTATGATCTAGAACGAGGTATTAAAGGTAGTGATAATAAACACATTAAAATAAAAGAATATAAACAACTTACTAAAAAATTAAATCACGAATTAAATGCTAAAAGTGATAGATTAGATAAAGCGATGAGTGAGTTTGAAGAACAAATGAAAACAAATAAAAAGATTCCTTTTGATAATAAACATGTTATTTTAGAAAAAGAAACTTTTGATAGTATGAATAATGTTATTAATGAATCTAAAAAAGTAATGGAATTGCAACCTAAACTACAAACAATATTTAATAAAGTTGATAGTTATGCTAATAGTTATAAATCACTAGAAAAAGAAAATCAAAAATATAGGAAAGAAATAAGTAAACTAGAATATGAAAATCAAAACCTAGAACAAGAAAATAGAAGTTTAATTTATAGATTAAGTGAACTATTTCAACTATTAAAGAAATTTTTAAGAAAATTATTACAACGAGGTAATGATTATACTAAAGATGAAACTGCTGATGTTGTTAAAGATTGTTATGATAATAGTGAGTTTGATATGGGAGATGTTGTAAGAATATCTAAAGGAACAACTAAACAAGATGAATTATTTGATTATGTTGAAGCACCAGATTATTATAAAGAAAGAGTTAGAGATTATGATGAAGAAGAATACGATAAAGATGATTTTGATTTAAGTAGATAAATTTAAAAAATACTCTTGATTTTTTTGATTGTTAGAGTGATAAATAGAAAAACAGAAATTTGAAATTATACCCTATTTAAATGCTTATAGTTGAGTTTTAAGTTAAGGTTTAATCTCTTATCTGTTCTTTAAATAAAGTGCCTTAAATGGCGTATTTGAAAGGAGAATATTTATGTTATTAGATGATAATACCGAGAAAGTTATTGATTTAGTTAATATGTTTGATGATTTAAAAGAAATTGATAAGATTAGATTAGCAATACACCTACTTGAAGATATAGGGTTTACACCTATTTATGATATTAATAACTTCATTAAACTTCTAAAAAATGTATTATTAATACTAGATCATGAATCTAAAAATGTAATAACTAACTTTGCTAAATATAAGAACCTATTATTTATTTCAGCAAAGTATATGGAGCTATCATTATTAGAAAAGCGAAAGTTTTCATTAGAAATGCTGTTTAATATCTTTCAATATGACTTTAATAATGAAGAAATAAATACCAAAATCAATGAACAATTAAATGTATATGATTATTGTTATTCACTAAATGTATTATAAAAGCGAGAATATGTTATTTTTTTTAGCATACTCTCGCTTTTTTTATTTGCCTATTTTTTGATTATTAGTTCTTCCAACAATCCAATCCATAGAAACATTATAAGTTTTACAAATATAATAAAGATTAGTTGTATTAATTAGATAATGACCTGTTTCATAACCACTATATGTTGTTTGAGATATTTTGCAATCATCAGATAATTTTTGTTGAGATAGATTTAAACTTTTTCTTAACTCTTTTAATTTTTTACTAATTTTAACTTTGTCAGTTTTAAAATGACCATAAGTAATATTCTTTCTAATTAAACCACATATAAAATCTAATGAGAAATCATACATATCACAAAATTTAATTAGTTTAGGTAAAGGTATTGAATCGTGAGCAGTTTCCCATGATCTAACTGCTGAATCAGATACACCAAATATATAACCCAGTTCAGATTGTGTCATTTCTAATTCTTCTCTAGCATATCGTAAATTATTATCAAACATAACTATCACCGATACTATTGTCCCATTAAAATTAGTTTTAACTACGAAACCGAAGATTATTCGTTAAAAAAGTGATATAATTAAATTGTAATAAATATTTAAGTATTGGAGGTGCATTATGACTAAAAAGAAAAATGATGATAATGAGTTATTTAAATCATTATTAAAACTAAATATTAGATATGCTATTGAAGATTCAAATATAAATATAAGAATGATAGATAATAGAATAAAGTCTTATCAAACATTAATTGGCCACTTAGAAGATAATAAACCTTTCTTCTTTCAAAAAAAGAAACTTATTGAATATAACAATAAGAAAGAAGAATATGAAAATAAAATATCTGAATTATATGCTCAATTAGGAGGAGAATATGATTTAATTGAGAAATTATATTCTGATATATAATGATATATTATATAAAATAAAATGTTAGTAAAATAGTAATCTTATGATTAGTATATTAATAAAAAAATATGTAAAAAGTATGATATAATTAAACAGACAGATAAATAGTAATTTGAAGAGGTGTTGTAGTATGAAATATAAAAAAATTCACAAAAGAAGATTAACAAAATTTGGAAAAATATTTTTAAGTTTGATTATAGTCTTGATGATTGGAATTTTTAGCTTATGCTTTAGTAACTCTAAAAATAATTTATATGAAAAGCAAGAAACAGATAATTACTCGATTGAAATTAATTATCCTAAGGTAAAAAATGAAAATTTATTAGCTTATTCAACTGAATATATAAAAAACAAAGAAGAAGAATTTAAAAATGATATAAGTGATTTAGAAAATATGAATTCAATGAAATATGATTTTAAAACTGATTATGAAATAAGTGAAAACGAAGATATTTTAGGAGTTCATTTAACAGTTTATGAATATACAGGAGGAAATCATTATATGAGAAGTGATAAATCTTATTATTACAATAAAAATGATGATAAGATAGTGTCAATTACAGATTTTTTAGCAAACGATAAATCTCTAGAAAGATTATCAACTCTTTCTTACTATTATGTTATGAAATATAGTAATGATAATAATTTAGAATTTGATGAAGATATGGTCAAAAGTGGGTTAGAAAGTAATTCAAATAACTTTGAGCATTTCAATTTTATAGATGATGGATTAGAAATAATATTTCCACCATATCAAGTTGCGTATTATTCAGCAGGTGAAGTCAGAATATTAATTCCATATAGTGAATTAAATGGAATAATAAAGAATGAATATTTAAAATATAGTAAAACAGAAAATATCTCAAATACTCGAAATAGAGATTTAAAAGAATTTAGCAATAAAAAGTTAATCGCATTTACATTTGATGATGGTCCAAGCTACATTGGTACAAATAAATTGCTGGAAAATTTAGATAAGTATAATGCTCGTGTAACATTTTTTGTTTTAGGGGATCGTGTAAATGATTATAAGGATACATTAAAAAGAGCTCATGATATGGGTAATTTGATTGGTAGTCATACTTATAGTCATTCAAATCTTTTAAAGCTAGATGATTATGCAGTTATAAATGAAATAAAGAAGACTAATGATGCGATAAGAAATGTAGTTAATAGTGAAACACTTTATTTAAGACCACCTTATGGAAATATCAACTCAAATATAAAGACAATATCTAATATGTACACTATTCTATGGGATCTTGATACAGAAGATTGGAAATATAAAGATGCAAATAGAATAGCAAATTATATAGTAGAAAATGCCCATGATGGTGCAATAGTATTATTACATGATTTATATGAAACATCTGTAGATGGTGCTTTGCTGGCTATGGAAAAATTACAAAATGAGGGGTATGCTTTTGTAACTGTTGAAGAAATGGCTACTTTAAAAAATGTTAAATTAGATAAAGAAAAAAGTTATTTTTCTATCAAATAAATAATACAAATTACAAGTATACTTTAAGATGTAAATAATTTAATATTTATATCTTATTTTTT
>URCH01000012.1 GCA_900546275.1 uncultured Mycoplasmatota bacterium | reverse complement strand
GTTTTCTCTTTTTTTATGTTTTAATAATTATTCCCACATCTAGTTTACTACATCGATAAAACAGTTAAAGTTGACATGAAGTAATTAAAGTGTTACTATAGCTTCATTGAATTTCCTTATATTGAATTATATATTATATATTGGTTACATGATGATAAATATGCTGATTGAATTTAAAAATTTTAGATATCATAATCCTCATATCTTTTGTATTTCAATTATGACAGTAAGTTAGTAAATAATCTAATATAAGTAAAACTTGGGAAAGGATTTAAATATGAAAAAATTAAAAATAAATAAATCTATTTTGAATAAGAAGACTAAATATGTTTTGGTTAGAGAATGTACTGTAATGGCAGCGCTAGGAATTACATTTGCAGCAAGTTGTTTTTCTACATTTATTGATACTCAAAATAAAAGTTCACAAAAAAATGAAGAATCAGAAAATAAAACCAGTGTTTCCGTAGAAGAAAACGCTTCTCCTAAATACTTTGTTGAAAATAGTAAAAATAATACTGTGGAAAAAAATTACAAAGTTATAAAACTAGAAACACCTCTAGGAACGTATTCAGATATGTATTTAGAAAAATATTTAGTGCCATATCAAGATCAAGCTGAACTTAGTAAACTATCTGAATTGAGTGAATTAGAACCATATATTGATTTAGATCAAAAAAGGTTTATCATGCCACATAACGCCTTAAAAGTAATAAAAGAACATAACGTGTTATTACAAAGGGATTATTATATCCAAAGTGAATTAACAAGCCAAAAATTGAAAATTAAAAAATAGTTAATAATAGTGTCTAGCATTTAAACATCAAACTGATTAATGAACTAACAAACGGGCTAACGAGCAAACTAACTGAACTAAACTAAACACTTAAAAATAAAATTTATTAACTACTTTTTTTTTTACTCTTTTTATTGTATACTAAATATAGAATAGGGGTTAGATAATATGATTTTAAGAAAACCATATGCATTTTTTATTAAGCACTTTAGATTTTTTCACTTTATTATGCTTATTTTTTTAGGATTAATTGTATATAGAACAAATATGGTAAGAACATTTTTTAATGAATATTTGAACGTCGTAGCATATATAATCCCAGAAAATATTGCAAGTTCTATGTTTACAAATATGACTTACATATGGGGAGTAACCGTCATTTTATTTTCAATTATAGTTTTTGTTGTAATGAATAAGAAAGAAAAACCAGTTCTATTTTATGGATTAAACATATTATTGGTTATTTCTACGTTAGTATTTTTAACTTATTCAAGAGTAATAGTTTATAGATTGCAATCAGAACTTGTATCTGTTCAGGTTTTAAGAGCCCTTAGGGATATAGGAAATATTTTATTTATGGTTCAAGCAGTTTTTTTGATTGTTACTTTTATAAGAGCAATAGGTTTTGACATAAAAAAATTCAATTTTAGTAAAGATTTGCAAGAATTAAATATTAGTTCTGAAGATTATGAAGAATACGAAGTACAATTTAATTTTGATAAAAATGAATTTAAAAGAAATGTAAGAAAAAATATAAGAGAATTTAAATATTTCCTTCTAGAAAATAAAAAAATGATAATTATTTTTACATCTGTATTTATAATAGTAGTATTCTCATTTATTTATCTTAATTTTTGGAAATTTTCTAAAAAAGTAAACACTAATTCATTTTTTACAACATCTGATTTTTCAATGAAAATAACAAATTCATATATAACACAAAAAAATTATAAACAAAAAAATATTTCAGATAACTATTTAGTAGCTGTTTTATTAGAAACAAAAAAATCTAATAACAAAATCAATACTTCAAAAACTCAATTAAGAGTTGGAAAAGGAATATATTATCCAATAGATTCAAAATATAAAGAAGCATTATCTGATCTAGGTACAGTATATGATTCACAAAAACTTGAAAATGATTCAAATAAATTTGTATTGATATATGAAATTCCTGTAGCTCTAAAAGATAAAGAAATGTCATTTGTATATCTAGATAATTATACTAGAACATTGTTTGGTGAAAAATATACAGAATATAAAATAAATTTAAAACCTACAAATATTGATGAAAATATAACTACAAAAGAAACAGAACTTGAAAATAATTTAGAATTTAATAATGATTTTATTAAAGGAAATTTAACTATAATGAATTATGAATTAAATGATTTATTTACTAAAAAATATAATACTTGTATAACTAAAACAGAGTGCTACGACTTAAATGAGTATTTGCAACCATCATTTACTGGATATGAAGATAAAACGATATTAAGAATTAACGCAACTTTAAATTATGATGGATCTTCAAGTATTAATGATGATTTAATGTCTTTAATTTCTAAGTATGGTCAAATTGTATATACGATAGGTGATAAAACATATACATCAAATAATATTACAGCAACAAACTTTGAAATAAAAAAAGATAATCAAAACTATTATATGGAAGTTTCTAAAAAATTAAAAGATGCAACAAAAATAGATATTGTTCTTAATATAAGAAATAATAAATATGTTTATAATTTAAAGAAATAAATTAACAAGTAGATTTAATTCTATTTGTTTTTTTATAAAGGATTAAAAAAGTTTATTAAAATATTAGAGATTATTGAAAACAATAATTTAGTTAACAATGATAATTTATATGATATTTTTAATCAATTAAAGAAACAAAATGTTTTAAAATCAGAAGATTCAATTAATGAAATAAAATATTTAGAAAAACTTGGGTATATAGATTCTAACTTAGCTACTAAGTTAAAACAAGTTGTAATGGAAAATGATGGTAATTTAGATGATGTATTAATTATGGAATCATTAAAAACATTAGCAAATAAATCTAATAATTTAAATAATACTACAAAAAAATCATTATAGATAAAAAAGCAAATAGTTATTTTACCTATTTGCTTTATTGTTTTACTAAAACTTTTTGATGAGCTCTATCATATATGCCAGTCTTATCTATAATTTTAAGTGCAAGATCTACTGAAGGCGACTCTATAGGGAATACTTCTATTTCAGGCATATTATGTTCATATACTAACATTAATATATCAGCCATATCATTTTTGCCCCAACTTTCATTACATAATTTTTCCACAGTTTTATAATCACCTTTTTTATATGCATTTTGCATATTATTTAATGTTTTAGCTAAATCTTTATCTGCCATTATTTTTGAGTAATCATAATATATTTTATTATCAATATCTGTTTGAAATATAAAAGTTATATTTACTGCAGTAATGTCTAAGTCATTTTTTGTATAAGGTTTTAATATTTTTTTTAGTGAATTATCATTTATATATTTTTCATTAAGTAATGTAACTAATAGTATTCTTTCAATATATGAATCTGTTTCGTAATTTTCATATTTTCCTGTATCTAAATTAGCATATGTATGATATTGTACAAAAGGACCAGCAATAGAAAAATAAAAGTTTTCAGTAGAACTCATAAAATCATTATAATTATTTATATTTTGCTTTGTTAATTCGATTGTGTCATTTGATTCAAAATTATTGTAATATCCAGTGATTTCATCAGTTCTTGTTTCATATTCAATCGGTTCTTCTTTTTTAGTAGTAGTTGTTTTTGTAGTAGTTTGAGTTATTTTAGTAGTGACTTTTGTTGTTGATTCAACAGGTTTTTCAGTAGCAGGAATGTTAGTTGTAACAGGACTAGGTGTAATAATAACTTCATTTGTAGTAGTTGGAATTGTTTCAGGTGCTTTTGTAGTTGTAGATGTAGTAGTAGTTTGAGTTGTAGTTTCTTTTATGGTAGTTTGATTTTTATTTGAAGTAGTAGAATAACTAGAAGTATTGTTGTCTGGTATAGTTGTAGTAGAAACACTACTTAATATAGATGTTTCAACTGAAGAACTATCATTTTTTACATTAGAAACATTACAACTAGATAGAGCTATAATGGTAACTCCACCAACAATACTACCAGCAATTTTTAATTTTTCTTTTTTTTCATTCATGAATAAATTAAAGTTTTTCATAATTAACCTCTTTCTATAAAAAGTTAACCCCTTCAATTGTGAATATAACATTGTTTTTTTTTAATGTCAATAATATGGCAAATAAAATATAAAATAAGATTATTATGCATTGATATAAAAAAGTAAATGTGATATATTTTTATATAGAAATGTAAAAAATAAAGGAGGTGTGAAAAATGAATATTAAGAAAAAAATATCTTTTTTTGCACTATTTTTAATATCAAGTTTTTTTATAGTGGGTGAAGCAAAAGGAGCAACATATCATAGATATGGTGAAACAGGTGGCATGGGTATTTATTCTACTGCAACGTCGGGACTAGAATCAACTTTAACAAGTTCGTATTATGCATATAGGTTTACTTTTGTAAAATCGGATGGATCTATAGTGAGTGGGACTAAACCTGTTGATATATATTTTACTGGTAATCCCATAAATTATGGAACTTATTATAAAACTTATAAATTTAGTGATAAAACGTATGATATTTCGACTAAAATAGTTAACATCAGCAAGTGCTCAACTGATAGGTACCCAGATGAGTGTTATATGAGCAATATAATTAGTTATTATAAAAATAATACAAGCACTTTTAAGTCACAATTACTAGGTTTAACTGGAAACAAAAAATTTGATGATGGAGAATTTTTGGTTGTAGAAAAATTATATACAATAAACGTTAAAACGGCTACACTTAAACCAATATCAAGAGGAACAGCATGTGATGCTAAAAATAAAGAATTGGCTAAAGATCTTGGGCTAGATTGTAATTTACAAAATGCAAACTGGAGTCAACCAGTAGCATATGAGTTTGATAATATTCAAAATAATTATTATACTGGAACAGGACTTAATTTATTAAATTTTTTGAAAGATATTGATTCTGGACAAAAGAGCGGGAAGTTGGGCAAAAATGATTTATATTATTTTGGAATGTGGACTGACAGAAATAATGACAATGGAACAGCAGGTTTATATTTTGTAAAAAATAATACTATACTTAATAGTTTTTCTGGCGACCTAAAAGTTAATTCAGAAATCGACAAATTTAAAAAAATTGGTGCAAACACAGCTCCAGATTTTTCATGGACAGCTAATAAAAATACACTTAATTCAAATATAGACAAAGCCTTATCTAAAAACAGGGGGTATGGTATTAATATATTCACATATGAAGATTTTGAAGATCCAGAGTGCACATATGACAATCATACTGTTTTTGATGGTGGACGTGATTGGAATGCAACAGAAGGTAAATGTTGTGCTGCTGGAACAAAGTATAATTCAAAAACCGGTAAATGTGAAACTCCTGCAATATGTGATGCAACAAATCATAAGTCACTAGGTCGCGACTATAATGAAAAATATACAAATCCTGAAGATAAAACACACTGCTGTGATGCTGGAAAAAAGTATAATTCAAAAAGAAATGATTGTGAGACCGTTGAGCCTGAATGCAACGGTGGTAATTATGCTAGCTTAAAACGTTCGTTTAATACAACACTTGGTGTATGTTGTTTACCTGGTCAGAATTTAAAGGACGGAAAACCGCAAATGGTTGGTTCTTGTTTTACAAAAGACAGTACACCAACAAATTATGATTATAATTATTATTGTTATACACAATCAAATATGTGTAGTAAAAATAATGTCAATAGCATTATAAATAGTTATGTTACAACCGTTAAAAATGGGCCAACTAGTATGTATAAAAAAGGTCCAACACAATCTAATTTAACTGATAATCAATCAGGTGAATGTATTTTAAATAATAGTGCATATTATGTTGGAATGGTAAATGGAACTAAAATTTATTGTAGCGATTCACTTGAAACAAGTTTAAGTGGTATGATAAGCAATTTGTCAGTAAAATCAGGAACATTCATGCCTGTTAGTAGTCCAACTATAACTGTAAAACATAATTGTTATTTCACACCATCAAGTAATTGGGCTAAAGAACAATACCCTACTGGGATAGAGACTATATATTCTAGATTAATTTCACCAAGCATTAATCTAAATTTTATGAATAAGGATTATAAATTTAATGGTTCAAGTTCGAGTGTTTCTGATAAATCACTTTCTATACAACCCCAAAAAACAGTTTATGGTAATGACTATTATACTTATAGTTTTAAAACAACCTATACACCTGGATATTCAAGTAGTCTATTAAATAAGTTCGTTGATAAGAAAACAGCAACTGGATCTGGAGATTCTTTCGGCCCAATAAATGGTATGGCATATAATCAAATGAGTAAAAATATAAACATTAGTATACCAACGGATGCTTCAGGAACCTATAGTGCAAAATATACATTAGGATCAAATAGTTATAGCAATCCTGCTATTAATAATATTCTTAGTAATTCAACTACAACTATAACAAACCAATATGATACTAAGAAAACCGTTGAATGTGGTGGTACTTGCAAAATTGAATATTCATCAGTTTTATTAAATTGTGCAAGTACAGGTAGTTTAATAAAAAAGATATTCCAAAATGGTTATGGTAGCGATTTAAGTATTTCAAATACAAAAGATTCTTGTAAATTTACAATGCAATTTTCAGTGGGAAGCCAAGCAGAATGTACAAGAGCTAAAGGAAATTTAGGAACATTAACGACAACCTATACTAAAAAATCATGTACGGAAAAGGTTACTTTCAATACAAGTGTTAAAGGTGCTGATAGTAGTTGCTCAAATAATGTTACTGTAGAAAATATAGATATAAAAGAAGATTTGGTGTTTAGGCCAATAAGTTTATCTAATCCATTCCCTGGCCAAAATGGTAATGGTAGAAGTATGGGAAGCCCATGGACAGATGATTTGAAAAAAACTTATATAACAAATAGAAGTAATGTTTATTCTAAAAAACCATTGTATTCAATCACTTTAACTCCATCGACAATAAAACAAATAAGAGATTATAACAAAGATACTTCTTATGATGATTTTAATTTGATTTGCTCTAATGGTGAAGCTTGTTATAGTATCTTTTTAAGAAACTATAGTAAAATAATCAATACTAATAAATCAAATTGTTATAATGCAAATGATAGAAGCGTAAATGCATTTAATTCATGTGCAGATTATAGTAAAAGACAATAAAAGGTAAATTTGTGTAAAAATTGCCTTTTTTTTGTTAAACAACTTTTTTTTAAATATAAAATAGGCTATAATAATAAAGGATAATACAAAAGTATACTACGAAAGGAATGATATCTATAATGAAAAAAATAATATTTATGTTTGTTTTATTATTTGCTCCATTAATTGTAAAAGCTGAATGTAGTACGGATGAAGTAATAAGATTAAAATCATTAGCTTCTAAAATATCAATAACTTATGATTATACAGAGAAGAATGGTTATATTTCTTTTTCAGCTACATTTCATAATGTTCATAAAGATTTAAAGTTAATAGATGTTACTAATAAAGAATATTCATCAAATGAAGAATTTTCTGATGTGAAAATAGATAATCTAAACTTTAGTGGTACTTATTATGTTAATATTGTTTCAAAATTACAAAATTGCAAAAACGAATTAATGTTAAAAAAGTATTACACAGTTCCTTATTATAATTCATATTCCTCAGATGAATTATGCAAAGGAAATGAAACAAAAACAGTATGTCAAAAATGGACTAATACAAGTTCTATTACATATGAGCAATTTAAAAAAGCATTAGAGGAAAAAAAAGACACAGATACAAAAACATCAGAAGATGACCAAAAAAGTACAAAACCAAGCATAATAACAGAATTATTTGTTAAATATTACTATATCTTGTTTGGTGGAATTATAGTTATCTCTTTAACACTTATAATTGTTATAAATAAGAAAAATAGTTTTGATTTTAATACATAAAAAAATAAAAATGGATTGGAAGTGATTAATATCAAAAGAAAATTACTATTAATTTTATTAATTCTTTTAATAAATGTTATACCAGTTTTTTCAGCTTTGGCTTATGATTCAGGTGTTATTGGTGGTTCAGATTCAAATATAGATAATCCAATATCAGTAGATAAAGACAAAGGATTAATAATAAACTTTGATGAATCACCTACGATAAGAGTTACTGCAGTTGATAAAAATGGTGAAAAATACAAAAATTCATATTCAGTTGATTATTATACACAGGATTTAAGTTCAAACGTTTATTATACTGGGTATAAAACAAATGATAGTAGAACTACAACTTCATTAAAACTAAAGAAAAAAAGTGCATCATTCTTTAATCTTAGTACAACAGATACATATACAAATGGTGATGTCGCTTCAAAAATAAAATCAACATTGGAAACAAAAACTAATAAAGAAATGCTAGAATTTTTCAAAAATGATTTAAATATATCAGAAAGTGAAGTAACAAATGCTATAAAAAATAAAAATCTTTTCTTAATTATAGAACCGGTTTTTCAAATATATGATGGTTCAAGATATGTAACAGGAACTTCATCAGAAATAATAAAATACTTATATACACTACAAGATAAAGGTACATATCTATATAATATACATTATGGTGGTACACTAGAATTAATGGGAAAAGGATTAGATATATATTCATCTAAAGATCTTGAATATATCAAAAATAAAGGATTTAATAAAAATTTAAATCCCGCTTCAAGAACAGTTATTACAAAATGGACACAAAAAACAGCAAACACTATGCAAGCTTCTAATAATGCATACGGAATGCTTATATACTATGTTGGAGACATGATTATACCACCTCCAGATAATCCATCTGGCGACTATTATATTTGTACAAGCTTACAAAAAGCATGTTTAAATAATAGTGAAATTCAGATGAATGGTATAGTATTCGCGAAAAATTCAGCAAAAATGTCAGAAGAAATATCAGACGATAATTGCATATACAATAATACTAAATATCAATATCCAGGTACTAACTCATACTGTACAATAAAAATGTCTACAACAATGTCAAATGTTTTAAATAAATTAAATAGTGTAAAATTAGGTCAATTTGTAGGTGTAACCGCAAAACCATCAGTTCTTGCTGTATGGCAGTGTTTTTCAAAAACAGAAGAAGAAAGAAATACAATCATAAAATCATTAAATGAAAACAAAATGCCAGATATAAAATATAGCTTTTTAGGAAGTAATTATACATATAAAAATACTACAATTGATACTTTGTACGAATCAAATACAGAAGATAAAACAGACTATAATGATAACTATTATAAAGTAACTAAAACAATACGCTATGGATATAATTATGAATCTAAATATTTAAATAAATGGGTCGATAAAGAAAGTGGAAAAGGTTCTGGAAACAGTACAACAAAACCAATTAGTACAAATGAATATTCTATAAATAAAAAAGATATTAACTTTGAAGTACCATTTAATAAATTAATAATTGGAGAAAATGAAGTAAATATAACATTTGATTTAAGCTCTAATACATTAAGTAATTATTTAAAACAGCTAGAAGAACAAAATACTGTTAATAAAACAATTAATAATGAAAAAATAACCTTTTATAACACAAATAGTTTTAATGGAAATAGCACCTATAAATGTCCAGTGAATGTAAACGTTACAGATGAAGATAAAATATATGATTTAGTATTTAGACCAATCGATTTATCAAATCCATTTCCTGGCATGACTGGTGAAGGAAGAACTCCAGGCCAAAATTGGACAAGTGAATTAGTGGGTAAATACATAACCTCAAGACAAGATGTGTATAATAAAACACCATTGTATTCAGTAACATTAACACCTTCGATAATTAAAGAAATAAGAAAATATAATAAAAATAATGATTATGGAAATGCATCAACATTACAGTGTGATGATTCTGGAAATTCTTGTTATAGTACATTTTTAAGAAATAATTTTGAAAAAATAGTAAACATTAATAAATCATTGTGTTATAATAAAGATAATATGACATCCTCTGCATTTGATAGTTGCGTTGTCTATGAAAACAGAAAGTAGGTGTTAAATAGTGAGAGAATCTTTCTGGGGGGTATTTATAATATCTGTTGGTGTAATACTGATAGGTTTTATATATTTCTTCCAAAATGTAACAAATACTGATGAGCATAATTATACATTAATAAAAGAAACAACAGAAAATGCGATGTTAGATGCTTTCGACCTTGCTGAATATAGAGCAACAGGTACAGTAAAAATTAACAGAGAAAAATTCGTTGAAAATTTTATTAGAAGATTTGCTGAAAATGCTCAATTATCAAATACCTATGAAATCAATTTCTATGACATAGTAGAAACACCTCCAAAAGTAAGTCTAGAAGTAAAATCAAAACAAGGTGGTGTTGTTTCTAATCAAAATGTAGAATTTGACATAACAAATAGGTTAGACGCAATATTAGAAATGGATGAAAAATAAGTAATAAAAAGGAGAAAATAATATGAATAATTTTATGAGAAGTTTGAAAAAATTCTTTACAAACAAAAACACAGTAACAATATTAGGAGTTATCGCTATAGTAGCAATCCTATATTTTGGTTACACATATCAAATAAACAAACAAGTAAAACCAACGAGAGTTCCAGTTGCTAACACAACTATTCAACCTAGAACAAAAATAACAACAGAAATGATTAAGTATATAGAAGTTCCAGGAAATACTTTATCTTCAAACGTAATGCTTGATTCAAAAAAAATAACAGAATTATATTCAAATTATAATACTGTTATACCAGAAGGGAGTATGTTTTATACAGATGTACTTACAACAAAAGAACAAATGCCAGATTCAGCTTTCGTTGATGTAGAAGAAGGAGATATCCCATATCAATTTGCTGTTAACATGGAAACAACTTATGGAAACTCAATTTTCCCAGGAAATCAAATAGATTTATATATGAAAGCAACTAATGATAAAGGTGAAATCATGGTAGGAAAATTCTTAGAAAACGTAAAAGTTTTAGCTGTAAAAGATTCGAAAGGACAACACGTTTTTGAAAACAGCGCTGAAAATAGAACACCTGCATATATAATATTTGGTGTAAAATATGACGTAAATATATTATTATTAAAAGCAAAATATTTATCAGAAGTAGAAGTTTTCCCTGTTCCACATGGTGCATGGGTAGGAACTGAAGGACAAATTCAAGTAAGCTCAGAAGAATTAAAGAATTATATCAACGAGAAAACTGTAATGCTATCTGATTCACAATTACAACAAACTGAAAACAATACAAATAACAACACAGGGGAACAAAATGGATAATAGTATGTTTTCCCAAATTGATTTTGGTCCTATTACAGAATATCTAAATAACGATGACGTTACAGATATTTCATATAGTAATGGTGGACAAGTTTGGATAAAAACATTATCAAAAGGAATATTTAGGGTAGATAAACCTCAGATAAATAATGCGTTAATGGAAAAATTAGCATTCCAATGTGCGAATGTAATGGGGAAAGCGTTCAATGCCGCTCACCCCTTCCTAGATGCTGAGGGTGCTGAACTTCGTTTAAACTTTGTACATGATTCGATTGCAAAAAATGGAATCGCATGTGTAATACGTAAAACACCTGCCAAAATTCGTTTGGAAAAAGATAAAATAATACAAGATAAATACATTTCAATTGAAATACATGATTTTTTAGTGAAATGTGTTGAAGGTCATGCAAATATAATAGTTTGTGGTGAAACTGGTAGTGGTAAAACCGAATTTGTAAAATATTTAGGTTCAAAAATAAAAGAAAATGAAAAAATTATAACAGTTGAAGATACACTAGAACTTCATCTAGATCGTATATTTCCAACTAGAGATATTGTTGCAATGAAAACAAACAATATTGCTTCATATTCTGATGTTTTAGTAACTTGTATGAGACAAAACCCCAAATGGATATTACTTTCCGAAGTCAGAAGTGCAGAAGCAGTAATGGCAATACGTAACTCAATATCATCAGGACACTATATTTTATCAACAATACATGCTGATAAAGCAGAATCAATTCCAAACCGTATGTATAGCTTGCTAGAAACAAATCAAGATATTGAACAATTTTTAAAATCAATTTATAGATATGTACAAATAGGTGTATATATAAGAGGTTACCAAGATAAAGTAAGTAAGAGATTCGTTCGTGAAATTGCTGGAGTAACAGAGTTTTATGTTGATGAAAACAACAATGCAAAATTCAATAATATTTATTTAAAAGGTGTAGATGGAAAAGTAACAAAAAATAACCCTACAAAATATTTGTTGGATTATTTATCAGCGCAAGGTGTAATATTAGATCCTTATTGCATTTGCCCACCATCACCATTTAAAGATGGTAGTGTTGAAAATGCTGTTCAAAGCAATAATATGGACGCTAGTAAAACTCCTATTCAACCAAATTTAAACGTTCCAATATCTCAAAATTCAAATGAAGAAAATATAGAAATTTTATTCTAAAAGGAGGTTAAATAATGGAAAAAATAATATTTATTCTAGTAGGTGTAATAGCTGTATTTATTGTAACCTATAGAAAAAAATCTGGCGAAAATGTATATAAATTTTTCGCAAAACAGGTAGGTAGTGTATACAATAAATATGCACCATACTCATTTAAAGAAGTTAGACAAAAAGTTAAAGAACTAGGTCAAGAATATACTGTTAAACAATATACATTGCAAATAACAGTGTTTGCAGCCGCATCAGGAATTCTTACTTATTTATATTTTTATAATATAATTATTTCAATAATCTATGCGATAGCTTCAATAATGGTAGTACCTTATTTAACTTATTTAAGATGTAAAAGAGTATATAGTGAATTTATATTTGAACAAGTTCAAGTGTATTGTACAAATACAATAATGGAATTTGCAACCACTCAAAGCTTCGTAAAAGCAATAGAGGGTGTTTACAGTTCAGGAGTACTAGAAGATCCTTTTAAAAGTGATGTAAAAGTAATGATAGATATGGCTTATGAAAACGGTACAATTGAACAATCAATTGAATATTTAAATAATAAATATGATTATTATGTAATAAAAAATATGCATCAATTGTTCTTACAAATTACTAATGAAGGTTCAAAAGATGCTGGACAATCACTTGAAAATATGTCACTTGACATAGATATGCTTGTTGAAGGTGTTTATAGAGATAGAATTGATAGAGCAAACTTCCATAGGAAATTCTTACAATTTGGTATAATGTTATATTTAATGGTTATGTTAGTTCAATTCTTACTTGGAATAGATACATATATATCAATGTTAAGTGATATAACAACAAATATTTTGTTACACGCAATAATACTTGTTAATACTTACTTTATATTAAATGGTGAAAAATACTATAATGAGAATGTAGGTGCTGAATAATGGGATTTTTATTTATATTAATTGGAGTAATATTAATCGCCATTTTGATGGTAAATAGATTCTTAGATGGTAAAAAATTTATAAGTGAAGTAGAACCATATTTTAAATTTTTAATGGAAGATGATTATGAATTTTTATTAAGCGTAAGATATGGAAATAAATATGATTTAAAGAAAAAATTTAATGAAAGAATAATGAGTGCATTATTCATACTTGTAGTTTTAATAATTGTATTTTTACCTAAAATGAATATATTATTTATAATAGTAGCATTCATTGGTGCATTCTTTGTTTATAAAATTCAATACAATCAATTGAAAGGATTTTATAAAAAACATTTATATAAAATTGACTTAATGCTTCCATATTATTTAAAGAGTTTGGAAATTTTAATTCAACATTATACTGTACCAGTTGCTCTTAGAAAGAGTATAGCAGTTGCACCTGATATATTTAAATCAGGACTTGAGAAACTAGTTTCTAAAATCGAAGCTGGTGATTCTAGTGTTGATCCATATATGGATTTTGCAAAAGATTATCCAGTTAGAGATTCAATGAGAATGATGCGTTTGTTATATCGTTTAAGTTTAGGTTCACAAGAAAATAAACAAGAACAATTATTAATGTTTTCTAGAACTATTTCTTCACTTCAAAATAAAGCACGTGAAGAGAAATATAAAAATCGTCTAGAAACTATGGAAAAGAAAACAATGACAATGTTAATGGGTACAGGAGCAGGTATAATAGCGTTATTATTACTTTCTTTAATGAGTATGATGACAGTAGGTATGTAATATTTTAGATAGAAGATTTTCGCTTATATGTGTAAAATCTTTTTTTATAGAATCTATTAAATATAATAAAAAAGATTATGGATGAGAATTGGAAATATTTTTCCAATTCCTATAAAGTCTCACAGGTTTTGGAAAAATATTTCCAAAACTAAAAAAATTATAACTACAAATTATAATTTTTTTATTAAAGAATGTACATTAGTAGTAGTTTTTATATTTTTAGTATACATAATAGGATAACTATATAACATCTTATATCCATTATAATCTCTAAGCATTTCTAAATCATTAAGATTGTCACCAACAGTAATAATTTCACTATAATTATTTTCAATTTTTTTTATTGCAGTACTTTTATTACAATATTTTTTTATAAAAATAAATTTTAAAAATAATTTATATAATTTACTTATTTTCATTGAAGAATCACTACTAACCAAACTTTTAATTTCATCTAGGGAATCAAATAAATTAGTTATTAATTGTAATTCAATAATTGTATCAGTATTTGGTATTTTAAATTCATTAAAATTTTTATATTTATTATTTAATATTTTATGTAATTCTTTAATTATTTCTTCTTCAATTATTTCAGCACTTAATACATTATCATTACCATCTAGTGTTAAAGCACCATCATTAGTTATTAAATAATCATATTTTATATTATATTTATCAATTTCTTTTTTTATAGAATAATAATCTCTTCCAGTAGCAATTGAGAAATGATTTCCTTTTTTTCTAAATCCATTAATTGCCTCAATATTTACCATTAAATTCTTTATATCAGGTTTTAGTGTACCATCATAATCACTAACTAATAATTTCATTATATACCTCCAAAATTAGAACTATTATACAATAATTTATGTAAAAAACAATATTTATGAATTAATTAAATATTGTTACAAATAATAATAATGTTCACTTTTACACAAAAAAGTGTAAAATAGGTGTATTTCTATTGAAATGAAATTATGTGTATGTTATAATTTTCTTAGAGTAACGGAAGGTGGTGATAGGATGAAAGAATCAGCAGGAGAAGCAAATATGACTGTAATCACTATCGTTTTAATTGGGTTGGTTGCAGCAGCAGGTGCTTTGTTAATTCCCAATTTATTAAATACTATGAAATTAAAGTCTTGTTGTACACAAGCAGGAGGCGTTTGGTCAGGTAACAGTTGTGGTGAAGCTGACTCAGTTGGAAATGAAGGTAGCTTTGATCAGACCACATATGATATTTGTGTGGGCGATGTAAACGCTGAAGAATAAGTAATAATTTTATACAATATTTTAAAGAATTTAATTATAATTGAATTCTTTTCTTGTGCAATTAACTATCAGAAAATAAAAAGTCCTATATGACTTTTTTCTTTACATTTAAATAATATATAATTTTAAATACTCATTTACTTTAAATATAAAATATGATAGAATTAAATAGAATACGAGGTTGATATCATATGAATCAAAGTGTTAGCTATACATATTTGTTAAACATAATAATCATATTTATTTTAGTGGCCTTTATGGTATTAATGGGAACATTAAGTTATACAAAAGCTTTTAGAGTTAATAGTAAAATAGCTAATGCTATTGAAATATGTGAAGGTGATAATAGTTGTTCACAAGCTGAAATAAATAGAATTATAAATAATTATGGATATCAAAAAAGAATAACTTCATGTCCTAAAAAAAATAATACATCAGGTACACTTAAAAATGGATATTGTATATATAAATTTAATGATGATAGTAAACATTATTCATATGGAGTTTTAACTTATATGTATATAGATATCCCTGTAATAAGTGATGTATTAAAAATACCAGTATATTCAAGAACTGATAGAATATATAAATTTAATTAAAAAGAGGTGTTAAAATGAGAGGCGCAATTGGAAATGCAATGGTTATGAATATAGTAATTACTTTTATAATTTTAACAACTGCTTTTTTAGTTAGTTCAATTTCATATAGTAAAGCATTCAAAGTTAAAACAAAAATAATTGATATCATTGAGAAATATGATGGAGATTTTAATAAAACAAGTAACAAAGAAAGTGTAATAACAAGTGAGATTAATCAGTTTCTAGGACAAACAGGCTATAGAACAACAAGTGCTACAGCAAAAGGTGATTGTAGTAAGTATGTAGATAGTTCAAAAGGTGAATCTTTAATTGCTACAACATCTTCATATGATATATGTATAATTCAAAAAAATAATAATAGTTCTACTTATCATGGGCCATACTATAAAGTAGTAGTATATATGTATTTTGATTTTCCAATAATTGGTGATATGATCAAAATACCAGTAAGTGGAGAAACTAGATCTTTTTTCAAAGACGTAAAAGAATAAAAATTGGAAAGGTGATAGCATGAACGTAATAATTGCTAATAGACAAAAGGATAAATTAAATAATTTAAATATCGAAGTTATAAAAAGATTAGATGGAGAATTCGATGTAAATGAAATAATATCTTCATTTAAAAATATATTTTATAACAAAATGATATTAGATATAACAGCACTTAAAAATTACACAGATATAAATACAATCCAAAAATTATCAATGTCACTTGAAATGGATAAACTTATATTATTATTAGAAGAAGGAAATGAAGTAACCTCACCATCTTTCCTATCTAAATTAATTTCAATTGGAATATATAATTTTACAACAAATCAAGAAGGAATAATGTATTTATATAATAATCCAAATACTTATCGTGATGTTGCTCAATACCATCACATAGTAGAACCAGAAGTAAAAACTGTTGTTAAAACAGTAGAAGTTCCAGTAGCAGTAGCTGGCCCTGTACAATATGTACAACAACAACCAGTTCAAATGGGATCAATAGTACTTGGAATTAAATCAGTTACACAAGGTGCAGGTGCAACAACACTTGCATATATGATGAAAAAAGTAATAGAAAAATATAAAGATGTTGTTTGTATCGAAGTTGATAAAACAGAATTTAGATATTTCAATGATAGGTCATTAATATCAGCTAACAGCAATAACATAGGAAATGTTGTAAGAGAACATAATAATAAACCAGTAATTATTGTTGATATAAATAACAGTAGTGTTGCAGAAGGATTATGTGATAAAGTAATTTACTTACTAGAACCTTCAACGATAAAATTAAACAAACTTATAACACTAAAACCAAGTGCATTAAGAGACTTAAAAAATAAAAATGTTGTTCTAGTAAAAAGCCCTTTAAATCCAAAAGACATAAAAGAACTTGCTTACGAAGCAAATATAAATATATTCTTTAATTTACCACTACTTGATGAAAGAATACAAAATCCAGAGATAGAAGCTTTGTTAAGAAAGTTAAATATAATATAAAATACATTCAAAATGTATTTTTTTTATAAAAGAACACCAAAACACAAACTTTTGTATGCATTGACAAATACATTTTTTTTTGAGAAAATATACGTGAATAAAAGTGAGGTGTAATTATGTATGAAGATAGAATTTTGTTAACACCACAAGATATACTAGAAAAAGAATTTAAAATGGATACTAGGGGTTACAGGCCACAAGAAGTAGATAAATTCTTAGATGTTATAATGCGTGATTACGATGAAATGACTAACATAATAAGAGGGCTAGAACGTGAAAAAGAAAAACTTACAGATGACAATATAAAACTTAAACAAGAAATAAGAATGTTAAATTCAAAACTTGAAGTTATAAAAGACAATGATATTTATTCAAAACCAGTAAATAATTCAGATTTACTTAGAAGAATATCAAAATTAGAAGAAATTATTTATGGAAAATAAATCTTGACAAACGCTGTATCTAATATGATATAGAGGAAAGTCCATGCTCGCACTGTTCTGAGATGACAGTAGTGATTGTGCACAGGGAAAAAATAACCTGTGGTAGCATTTTGCTAACGGCACCGAACTGACCTAAGTCTTTATGATATGGTCACGGGTAGGTATAAAGTGCCATAGTGACGATACTTGCTAGAAATAGTAAGAGTGGAACGCGGTAAACCCCACAAGCGAGAAACCCAAAATATGGTAGGGGAGCTTTGATGAGATAAATGAATTAAGTCAAGGACTGGTAACAGTAGATAAATGTTTGTCGCCTATATAATAGGTACAGAACATGGCTTATAAGATTTATTTTTTTTTAGAAGGTGAACAAATGAAAGAAATAGGAGAAAAGTTAAAAGCAACAAGAGAAGAAATAGGAATTAGCAAAGAAGAAGTATGTGAAGACTTAAAATTAGATATGAAACAACTTGATCAACTAGAAGAAGGCGATATGCAAGCATTCCCTGATATATTATCACTTAAATATCTAATAAGAGACTATGCAAAATATTTAGGCTTAGATAAAGATGATTTAGTAGACGAATTTAATGAATTTTTATTTGACTATACTTCAAAAATATCATTAGAAGATATAAAACAAGCAAAAAAAGAAATCCAAAAAGATGAACTAGATAAAATACAATCACCATATACAGTAGAAAGAAAAAATAAAATACTAATACCACAAATAACAATATATATATTAGCAATTATAGTAATAATACTACTTGCTTATGTTATATATAATTTAATTAAAGGTGATAAACCAAAAGATTCAACAATAATTACAATGAATAGTGTAAGTTACGAGGTGATTAAATGAATTTACCTAATAAAATAACAATTTCAAGATTAGTTTTATCTTTTATATTAATAGTATTGCTAATATTTCCTTTTGACACAATAGGTGTAACATTACCAAAACTATTTATAAATGAAACATTAGTAGTAGATATTAAATATTTCATTGCAGGCGGTTTATTTATAATAGCATCCGTTTCTGATTTTTTAGATGGATATATAGCACGTAAATATAATATGGTTACTGACTTAGGAAAAATGCTTGATGCAATAGCAGATAAAATATTAGTAAATACAGTATTAATTTTATTAGCAACTAGTGGTTTTATTCATCCTATAATACCTGTTGTAATAGTATCAAGAGATACAATTGTAGACATAATAAAAATGGTAGCAGGTAGTAAAGGAAATGTTGTAGGAGCAAGCATACTTGGAAAAATAAAAACAATATTAATGATGTGTGGAATTACACTAACACTATTTTATAATTTACCATTTGAATTAATAAATATAAAAGTTTCAAACATACTACTTACTTTAGCATGTATCATGTCAGTGATTTCTGCAGTACAATATTATAATTTAAATAAAAAATATATAAAAGAAAATTGAATTTGTTCAATTTTTTTTATACAAATCTATTTAGAATTTAAAAAAACACTTATATAAATTTAAAAAATAGATAAAAATATATTTGAATTTTTCACGAACAAATGTTTGAAAAAACTATTGACAAAACAAAAAAACTATTATACAATGATACTGTAAGTTAGGAGGAAACAAAATGACTAAAACAACTAATGATAAAACATTAGATCAAGTATTATTAGATATAGAAAAACAATTTGGAAAAGGCTCTATAATGAAACTTGGAAGTAATGAACATAGAGAAATAGATGTTGTACCTAGTGGCTCAATTTCACTAGATGTTGCTCTTGGAATAGGGGGGTATCCAAAGGGAAGAATTATTGAAATATATGGACCTGAATCAAGTGGTAAAACAACATTTGCACTTCATGCAATAGCTGAAATACAAAAACAAGGCGGAAAAGCTGCTTTTATAGATGCTGAACACTCTTTAGATCCAAACTATGCTTCAAAGTTGGGAGTAAATATAAATGAGTTATTATTATCACAACCAGACAATGGAGAACAAGCATTAGAAATTTGTGAAGCTCTAGTAAGAAGTGGTGCAATTGGAATAATAGTTATCGATTCAGTTGCGGCGTTAGTACCACAAGCTGAAATAGAAGGCGAAATGGGAGATTCACATGTTGGATTACAAGCAAGACTAATGAGTCAAGCATTAAGAAAATTATCAGGAATTATAAACAAAACAAATACAGTAGCGATTTTCATAAATCAATTAAGAGAAAAAGTTGGTGTTATGTTTGGTAATCCTGAAGTAACTCCAGGTGGAAGAGCACTTAAATTTTATTCTTCAATAAGACTTGAAATTAGAAGATCAGAACAATTAAAATCAGGTTCAGATGTTATTGGTAATAAAACAAGTATTAAAGTAGTAAAAAATAAAATGGCTCCACCATTTAAAACTTGTTCTGTTGATATTATGTATGGTGAAGGTATATCTGTAGAAGGTGAATTAGTAGATTTAGCTTCAGAAGCTGCAATAGTAGAAAAAAGCGGTGCATGGTATTCATATAATGGAGAAAAAATTGGACAAGGTAAAGAAAACGTTAAAGAATTATTAAAAAAAGATAAAAAACTAAAAGATGAAATAATGAAAAAAGTAAGAGAACATTACGGCCTTGTAAAAACTAAAGAAACTAAAAGTGAATAGTTAAAAATTAAAAGAAAGTAGGTATCTTTCTTTTAAAACATATTAATAATATTATTACATTAAAATATAGATTAAGTATCAAAAAAATATATTAAACAATATTTACGAAAGTGGTTGACATTTAATCTTATTTGTGTATAATATTAAATGATTGGTATCCAGAAAACTTTCGAAGCTCTGGGTCAATTTTTTTTTGGAGGCAAAATGAAAGAACATAAAAGCAACCAAGAATTGTTAGAATATATACAATCCAAAGGTGTTAAAGTAAAAAATAGAAAAAAAGCATTAGAACATTTCGAAAAATATACATATTATTCTATTATTAATACTTACAAGGATGTATTTAAAAAAAATGGTAATTATATAAAGGGTGTTACTTACGAGGAGATTTTTGCATTATATAAATTTGATAAAGAATTAAAAATAATTTTTTTAAAATATGCTTTGGAAATAGAGACAATTATAAAATCTCTTTTATCTAATACTATATCAAAAAAGTACGGTATAGAAGAATATTTAGAATATAATTGCTTTGATAGTAATGTGGATAAATCTCTAATTGATAATTTAAAAACTCAAATTAATCAAGAAATATCAAAAAATTACAAAAAACATTCTGCAATAACACATTATAAAGATAAATATGGTTTTATCCCGCCATACGTAATTGTAAAAGTTATAACACTTGGAGAAGTAAGTCGATATTATGGGATTTTGAAACAAGAAGATAGACAAAAAATAAGTCGATATTTCAAATTGTCAGATAAGTTACTCAAACAAATTTTAAAAAATTTAACTTTAGCCAGAAATGATTCGGCTCATAATGATAGGCTTTATACATTCCATAGTAAATTTTTTATTAGTTATAAAAATATTGATAGGTTCTATAAAATTGAAGATGATTCTACAAATTTATACATGTTAATAAATTGTATGGGTAAACTACTGAATGATAAAGATTTTAATAAATTTGTTAAGCAAGTAAATAGTGAAATAAATAAATTAAGTAAAAAATTAAAATCAATAAGCATTAATGATATTTTGAATATAATGGGCTTTCCAAAAGAATAAACTATGTTTTTTTTGAATATAATAATAATGATTGGTATTTAAGAAACTTTCGAAGCCTTAAGTCAATTAATCCTTAACTTTTTTTACAAAAGGTTAAGGATTCTTATTTAATTTTCTAAAAGTCAGTTGAATATGTTTGTTTATGAAAATAATTAAAACGATTATTAATTTAATTATAGTTCTATATAACCATAGCGAAATCTATAATGTATTTGTAGGAAATGATATAATGGGTTAAAAAACATTATAAAAAACTAAAAGTGAATAGTTAAAAGTTAAAAAATGCACAATGACTGTGCATTTTACATGTTTAAAAAGGTAAAAATGCACAATAATTTGAAAATATTGTGCATTTTTTATTTTATGCCATAAATTTAAAAAAAAATAAAGAATTCAACTTCGGTGATATTTTATTTTTTCTTGACTTATCTTTAATTAAACATTAAAATAAATATAGAGTTAAATACTCGAACATATAATGGAGGTAATATATGGATAATAATATAATTTTCTCCATTTTACTTATACTTATTGGGATTTTTTTAGGAATAATCACATTAGTTATAATTAATTATATTAAAGGAAATTCAGCTTCAAAAAAAGCAGAAAAATTATTAGAAAAAGCAAAAAAAGAAGCAGAAAAAATTAAAAAAGATTTTTTATTAGAAGCAAAAGAAGAAGAACATAAATTAAAAATAGAAATAGATAAGGAGATAAAAAATAAAAAAGCAGAACTTGGCGATTTAGAAGAAAAACTATTAATACGTGAGGGAAATATTGAAAGAAGAGATCAGACACTTCAAAATCGTGAACAGATGCTAGAGGAAAAAGAAAATAATATAATTAATAAGCAAAAGGAACTCCAAAAAGAGCAAGTAGAATTGGAAGATATTAAACAAGAACAAATTAAATTACTTGAAAGTATAGCCGGATATTCAAAAAATCAAGCAAGAGAAATGGTATTAAAAAAAGTAGAAGAAATGATGAATTTAGAAATTGCCGCATATATAAAAGATAGAGAGGCAGAAGCTAAATTAGAAGTTGATAGAAAAGCAAAAGCTATGCTTACATCAAGCATGCAGAAATACGCAGGAGATGTTGCAAGCGAACAAACTGTAACAGTAGTAACACTACCAAATGATGAAATGAAAGGTAGAATAATAGGACGTGAAGGAAGAAATATACGTACTATAGAAGCAGTAACAGGTGTTGATTTGATAATTGATGATACACCAGAAGCAATAGTTCTTTCAAGTTTTGATCCACTTAGAAGAGAAATCGCTAGATTAACATTGGAAGATTTAATAAAGGATGGCAGAATACATCCAGCACGAATAGAAGAAATTTATGACAAAGTAACAAAAGATATAAATGCTCAAATTCTTGAATATGGTGAATCTGCATTATTTGAACTTGGAATAACTAAGATGGATCCAGAATTGGTAGAAATATTAGGAAAACTACACTTTAGAACTAGCTTTGGACAAAATGCATTACAACATTCAATCGAAGTTGCTCATTTAGCAGGTATACTTGCATCCGAAATAGGAGAAAATGTTTCACTTGCTAGAAGAGCAGGATTATTACATGATATAGGAAAATCAATCGATCATGAAATAGAAGGAAGTCATGTTGAGTTAGGTGCACAATTAGCTAAAAAATACAAAGAAAACGAAGTAGTAATAAATGCAATAGAATCACATCACGGTGATAAAGAACCAACAAGCATAATATCAGAATTAGTTGCAATTGCAGATACATTATCAGCATCTCGCCCTGGCGCTAGAAATGATTCTTCTGAAAACTACATTAAACGTTTACAAGAATTAGAGGGAATTGCTAAATCAATTGATGGAGTAGATAAAACATTTGCAGTACAAGCTGGACGTGAACTTAGAGTAATTGTTCAACCAGAAAAAATTGACGATTTAGGAAGTTATAAAGTAGCTCGTGATATTAAAAATAGAATAGAACAAGAATTACAGTATCCTGGTACAATAAAGGTAACAGTTATCAGAGAAACTAGAGCTATTGAAGAAGCTAAATAATATAAGTGTTAATTCACTTATATTTTTTTATCTATTAAGAAAGTTCTTCCAAATTATCAAAATGTATTTACAAACATATGTTTGCATGATAAAGTTATTATAGAAAGAAGGTGACTATCTATGAAAATACTAAGAGGATATGTATTTAGATTATATCCAAATAAAGAACAAGAAACATTAATAAATAAAACAATTGGATCATCAAGATTTATATATAACTACTTGTTAAATGATAGGATTAACTATTACAAAGAAACAAAAAAATCAAAAACAATGTATGATCAAAATAAAATGATACCAAACCTACTAGAACAATATCAATTCTTAAAAGAAGTAGATAGTTGTGCCTTAAGAACAGCATCATTTAATCTAGAAGATGCCTATAAAAATTTCTTTAATAAATCAGGATTTCCAAAATATAAAATAAAAGGAAAAAAAGAAAGTTATAAAACAAACAATATAAAAAGTACATATAAAGGAAAAGAATATAATAGTATAGAAATAAATCTAGAAGAAAAAACAATAAAACTACCAAAAATAAAAAATATAAAAATAAGAGGATATCGAAATCTAAAAGAAATAAAAGGAAACATTAAAAGTGCTGTAATAAAAAAGGAATCAAAAAAATACTACGTAAGTATATTAGTAGAAGAAGAACTAGTAAGACCATCATTTGTACCAAACAAAATAGTAGGAATAGATTTAGGTATAAAAGACTTAATAGTAACATCAAATAATGAAAAAATAAAAAACACAATAAAAATAAATGAAAAAAGAATAAAAGGACTACAAAAAGCCTTATCAAGAAGTCAAAAAGGAAGTAAAAATAGAAATAAAATAATACAAAAAATACAAAGAATGTGGCAAAAAATAAAAAATGCAAGAAAACATTTAATATATCAAATAACGAATAAAATAATAGAAGAAAATGACATAATAGCAATAGAAGACTTGGACATAAAGAAAATGTATCAAAATCATAGAATAGCAAAACAACTAACATTAAATCCGTTAAATGAACTCGTAAGAGTATTAAAATATAAAACAGAATGGAAAAATAAAAGACTAATACAAATAGATAGATATTATCCAAGTAGTCAAGAATGCAATGTATGTGGTTATAAAAATGAACAAACAAAAGATTTAAAAATAAGGAACTATGAATGTCCAAAATGTCATAATGAATTAGAAAGAGATTTAAATGCAAGTATAAACATAATGTTTGAAGGAATAAAACAATATATGAAAATAATATAACAAAGTTAAGGTAAATAAAAATAAAAAGAAGTAGGGTGGCGACCATCCTATATTGGTCTATGGAGAAACTAACGTTTCAATGAAGTAGAAAAAAACTTACTGTGAAGTAAGTTATATCAAAATTTATTTTGATTTTGTTCTAAAAAAACAAGCGTTTTAACACTTGTTATCTATAATAAGGTCCATAGTAGTATGGCTGATAATATGGTTGGTAGTATGGTCTTCCATAAGGACTAGGTCTCCAAAATGCAGGTGCTATAGCAGCTCCAGTTACTCCACCTAACAAAAATGGGAATGCAAAACCACCAACAAATCTATCACCACTTTGATTATAACTAGGATTTTGATAATAAATATTGTTATTCATTTTTACTCCTCCTACTTTATATTATGTATGAATGATAAATTAGTGAAAAAACTCATATTTATTCATATAATTAATTAGGTGATTACATGAAAAAACAATTTCAAATAATAGGTGTGCTAACACTCATCTGGTTTAGTTTTTTTTGTACAGAACGAACAATATTTGTTATAAAAAATAATGATGATATAATGATAAAAATAAATGAAGAAAAAGAAAAATATAATACAAAATCAACAGATTCAATAATAGTAAAAGATACAATCATACCTGGATTAAGTGGAAATATAGTAAACGAAGAAAAAAGTTATGAAAAAATGAAACGATTAGGAGCTTATAATCCGTCATTATATATATATAATAACGTTTCACCAACAATAACAATAAATGATAATTATGATAAATATATAGTAAGTGGTAATACAAAAAAAAGAAATATATATTTAATTTTTGCAGGTAATATAAATCAAATAAGAGAAGTATATAGAATACTTAATAATGATGAAATAAAAGCTACATTTCTATTAGAAGATAAAAAATATACAGAAATATCTAAATATATAAATAATAGATATGATTTAATAGTAACAGAAAAAAACAATTATAAAAATATAGAAAAAAAAGTATTTTGTTATAACGAAAACAAAGAAAAATCATTTTTAAACTATTGCGTTTCAAATAAATACTTCTCAGTTCAACCACAAATTACTATAAAAGATGAACTATATAAAGATATAAAAAATAATGCAATATCAGGTTTAATTGTACTTGTAAAAATAAATGATAAAACAAAATATGAAATACCAACTGTTATAAACTATTTAAAATCAAAGGGATATGAAATTTCTAATTTAAATGACTTAATAAAAGAATAAAAGTTTTAAAAATTAATAGACTTTTATTTTTTTTTGTATTATAATAAAAACTAATTTTGTTGGAGGTGTAAATTATGAAAATTAACTTGCCTGTTTTAATACTCCGAGGAATAGTTTTACTTCCAAACAATGATATACGTTTAGAATTTGATAATTCAACAAGTAAAAATATAATAGATGTTTCAGAAATGTTTCATGATAGTAATATACTTGTAATAAGTAATCCAGATTTAATTGAAGAAGAACCAGACTTAAAAAATTTACCAAAGTTGGGAGTAATAGCCAAAATTAATAATAGAATGGATCTTCCAAATGGAAAAACTAGAGTTGTTATTTCAGGTATAAGAAGAGCTAGAGTTCATGAACTATTAAATACAAATAAACAATTTGATATAATGGAATCTATAGTTTCAAATATAGAAAACATCAAAATAGATCCAAATGAAGAAAACATATTAGTTAAAAAATTATGTAGAGAATTAGAAAAATTTGTAAAAGTTGTTCCAACTATGAGTAATAGTTTACTTGCAACTATATCGACAATAAATAACTTGTCAAAACTAACAGATATAGTCGCACCCTTTCTACCCCTTTCATTAAATAGATTAAACGAATATTTACTAGAAAATGATAGTAAAAAAAGATGTGAATATTTATTAAGCGATATATATAGAGAAACACAAATGTATGAAATAGAAAAAGAAATAGATTTGAAAGTAAAACAGGGTATAGATGAGAGCCAAAAAGAATTTATTTTAAGAGAAAAAATTAAAACAATAAAAGAAGAGTTAGGGGATACTAATTCTAAAGATATTGAAATAGATATAATAAGAGAAAAAATAAGTAATTTAAACATTCCACAAAAAGTAGAAGAAAGAATAGAAAATGAATTAAAAAAATATGAATTACTTTCATCACTATCACCAGAAACTAGTGTTGTCAAAAATTATATTGATTGGTTAGTATCATTACCTTGGAATACATATACAGAAGATAATAAAAATTTAAAAGAAGTAAAAGAAAAACTAGATAAAACACATTATGGGTTAGAAAAAATTAAAAAAAGGATAATAGAACATCTTGCTGTAAAGCAAATGTCATCAGACATAAAAAGCCCAATAATTTGTCTAGTAGGCCCTCCAGGAGTTGGAAAAACTTCACTTGCAAACTCTATAGCAAAAGCTATAAATAGAAATTTTGTTAAAATATCAGTTGGAGGGATAAATGATGAAGCAGAAATAATAGGCCATAGAAAAACTTATTTAGGATCAAGCCCAGGTAGAATAATTCAAATGATGAAAAAAGCTAAAAGTTCAAATCCTGTATTCTTAATAGATGAAGTAGATAAAATGACTAAAGATATAAAAGGAGATCCAGCAAGTGCTTTATTAGAAGTATTAGATCCAGAACAAAATAAAACTTTTAGTGATAACTATATAGAAGAAGAATTTGATTTATCAAAAGTTATGTTTATATTAACAGCAAATCATTTAGAAAACATTCCAGAAGAATTACGTGATAGGTTAGAAATAATAAATATAAATGGATATACTGAATATGAAAAATTAGATATATGTAAAAAACATATAATAAAAAAATCATTAAAAGAACATGGATTAACAAAAGAATTAATTAATTTTTCGGATGAAGTTATTTTAAAAATAATAAGAAATTATACAAAAGAAGCTGGTGTTAGAGAATTAACTCGTCAAATAGATACAGTAATTAGAAAAATAGTAACATCAATAGTTGTTAATAATATAAAGGTTAATGAATTAAATATAACACTAGATAATTTAGAACAATATTTAGGGAAAGAAAAGTATCACGTTTCAAACATTAATAATGATTCCAAAGTGGGTGTTGTAAATGGACTTGCATATACTAATTATGGTGGAGATGTGCTTCCAATAGAAGTTACGTACTTTAAAGGAAATGGTGAACTTAAATTAACTGGGTCATTAGGAAATGTAATGAAAGAAAGTGCGCTTATAGCTTTAGATTATATAAAATCAAATGCAAAAAAATTTGGTATAAATTATGACAAATTAGCACAAAATGATATTCATATTCATGTACCAGAAGGTGCAATTCCAAAAGATGGACCAAGTGCTGGAATAGCTTTAACTACTGCACTTATTAGTGCATTTACAGACAAATTAGTGTCAAGTAAACTTGCCTTTACAGGTGAGATAACACTTAGAGGAGAAGTTTTAAAAATAGGTGGTTTAAAAGAAAAATGCATAGGTGCATATAGAAATAATATAGAAAAAATAATAATACCATATGATAATGAATCAGATTTAGATGAAATACCTAAAGAAATCAAAGAAAAAATTAAATTTGTGACTGTTAAAAACTATGAAGAAGTATCGAAAGAAGTGTGGAAATAGTGGAATATACTACATATAAATTTTATCAATCTGCTTTTATAGATGAAGCTGAATATGAAAACTTAAAAACAATTGCCACAAAAAATGTTAAATATGTAACAAATGATTTAAATTTATTTATATCAAAAGAATATAATAGCGGTTTTATAGATTCAAAAATAAGAGAAAAAATGTATTTATTAACTTCATATATTAGAAATGATATAGAATTTAAAAGTAAATTAGAAAAAGAAGAAGTATATAACCTATGTAATGAAATAATTTCTAAATTAAATACAATAGAAATTACTGAAGAAAAAAAACTAGATTTTTTTACAAATGAATGTAAAAAAAGATTTTCATATGAATTTGAAAGTAATTATAAAATTAAATTAATTTTTAGTACGGTTGAAATACTTGAACTAATAGCAATTGATAATACAGTTATAAAAATACTTTCAGAAGAAAAATCACCTAATGTTCTTAGACTTTGTTTGAGTAACAGATTTTTAATATGTATAAATGCTATAATAGAAGAAAATAGTGATATACTTGATGATGATTGCTTTTTTATTAATTTGCTATATGTAATGAATACAAATTTATATGTATGTGAAAATTACTTTGAATTTAAATTAAATAAACAAGATGCTAATTTAATTTTAAAAAAAACTATGTATTTAATGAAAAAATTGGAAAAAATAAAAAATATTGATTTAGAAAAAGGTACTTCAAAAATAAAAACTAAGAATAATTAGTTTTTTTTTTAATATAATCAATTAGGAGGAAAAATATGAAAAAAGTAATACCTTTTAAGAAAAATATTTTATTTAAAACAAATTTATCAGAAATAACAAGTATTTCATTAGAGGATAATTTGAAATTTGATAATAATATAGTACTTGGAAATTTCATAGTTAGTGGAGAGTATAAAATGAATGATTCAAGTATTAATACAGAACCATTTAATTACGACATCCCTGTAGAAATAAATATAGATGAAAAATATAATTTAAATAAATCAACAGTAGAAGTAAGTGATTTTTACTATGAAATAATAAATAATAATACTTTAAATGTAAATATAGAAGTAACAATAGATAAAATGGAAGAAGTTCCTATAATTGAAGAAGTAAGAAAAGAAAATGATCTAAAAGAAGTAGAAATAGAAAGAACAGATATTAATGATAAAAAAATAGAAAATAAAAAAGAGGAAAATATAGAAATGGAAAAAGATACTATGAAAGAAGAACCTGTAAAAGAAGAAAGATGTATTGAAGATGAAACATTATTTAAAGAAGTAAATACAGAAGAAGTATATTCAAGTTATAGTGTTTATATTGTAAGAGAAGGAGATACTGTAGATTCAATAATAAATAAGTATTCTATTGATAAAGAAAAATTACAAGAATATAATGATTTAAAAGAATTAAAAATAGGTGATAAATTAATAATCCCATCAAATGTATAAGATAGATGAAATACTTAAAAAAAACTCTTTAGTAGCAACAAGATATGAAAAAAAAAATAATGTTTATTTTGTTGATACACGAGATGGAAAATTTGTTTTAAAAGAAAATTATCACAATATAGATATATATAATTATTTAAAAACAAGAAGTTTTAATTACTACCCTAAAATATTAAATAATCAAAATGATAAATATTTAATAACAGAATATATAGAAGACATAGATATACCAAAAGAACAAAAAATACTTGATATGATTAATTTAGTAAGTCTATTACATTACAAAACAACTCATTATAAAGAAGTAACAGAAGAAAATGTAGCAGAAGCATTTGCATAATGGAAACAAAACTGTCTGATTCTCATAAAATAAAAAGAATGAGAATAAGGCAGGAACAAAATGAAAGAATTATATCCTGGGGATCAGGGAATCTGGGTACAATATCTGCAGCTGGCATTGCAGCGTGCAGGACAGCAGGTGATGCTGGATGGAATTTTTGGACCAAAGACCTGTGCAGCCGTGGAAAAAGTAATGGGCAGCAGCGGAAAGTGTGCGGTAAAAGAAGCACAGTGGAACCGTCTACTGCCCTTTTTACGTGGGTATATCACACACGAGGTAAAAGCAGGAGATACTTTTTTCTCCATT
>URCH01000011.1 GCA_900546275.1 uncultured Mycoplasmatota bacterium | reverse complement strand
AAGTATATTTGAAAAAATAAAGTATTTCTTTTATATCTTTTTTTATTGAAAATTTGTAATTGTTTTTTAAATATAATTTATATATAAAATATATAAGTGATGCAATACAAGTCATATATCCTATATAATAATTTGAAAATATACTTATTATTAAACTTATAAAAAACAAAATTGGTTTTTTATTTAATAGTTTATCTATTCCTAAAAATACTATAGGTAACCAAATAACACCATCTAGCCACATTATGTTTTGACTATAAACAATATTATAAGCCATTAATGAATAACAAATCGAAAACATAAAAGATACACTTGTTTTATATTTAAATGTTTTATCAAAATATATAAAACTAGTTAAACCACAAAATCCTATTTTTAATACATTTATTAAAAATACTGCATCTATTATATTTGCTTTACTAAATAAGAGTAAAATAATATTAAATGGGCTCAATAAATAATAACATATTAAACCATACATATTTCCACCTAATGTTTTACTAAATGAATAGAATATGTTACCTCCATTTTGTACTATATCTTTAAAAGCACTAAAAAATTCTACATATTGATTTTGTAAATCAACAGTTAGTACGGTCTTACTTCCAAAAGGATATATGCCCACTATCATATAAAGTAAAACCATAATTAACATAGGTATTATAAATGCGAGAAGATAACTAAATATTTTTTTGTTTTTCATCCTTTTTCCTTCCTTTCATATATAAATATAAACCAAAAATAGTAACTGATAATAAACTTATACCTCTTGATATATATATAGTAGGTGTTTTAATATAACTTACTTCTAAAGTACCTTCTTTTATATTATTTAATTTAACACCAACAAGTCCATGGTCAGTTTCAAATACATCAAGATATTCATTATTTATCTTTGCACCATAACCTTTATAATAAAGAAGTGGTAATTCAAGTATTGTATTATCATAATTATTAACAAAATCTATTATTATTTTATTATCTACTTTTTTATGTGTAAATGTAATTTGATTATTTGAAGTTACTACATTTCCTCTTTCTTTTATATAATCTAAGTTAACATTACTAGGTAAATATTCTCCCATTGAAATATAATAATTATTAAAGTTTGTATTTCCAGATAAAAGTGTTGTAACAGTAATAGAAATTAATGATATTAAGGAAAGAGAAAATACTATTATTAATTGTTTTATTCTATCTTTATTTTTTGTGTAGATTTTAGAAATTAAAATTCCGCCACCTACAGTTAATAATACAGTTGTAATAACATATAAACGCCATGGAAATTGAATAAGTGAAAATGCTTTTTCAAATAGTTTCCAAGGGAATATATTTGATGCTAAAAACAAACATAATACTCCAATAATAAAGCATTGTGTAATAAATGAATCTTTAATGTTTCTATTTTTAATTTTTAAATACGTTAGATATATAAATATTATTCCTATTCCCGCTGGTATCCAGTATTTAAGTGGTAATATAATTTCTAAAAATAATGCATAAATTGGAACTGAACGTTTTGTTATTTCACTTATTTTAGCTGTATTATTAAATAAAAATTTACCACTAATCATTTGTTCAAGCATTGGAAAAATAAAGAATGCTGTTATTAATAATGTAATTAATGCACTAATAACTAAATATTTAATTCTTTGTTTTTCTTTTATGAATTTTTTTATATTTATTAAACAGAATATAAAAAGTAATATACATATTATATATGTACTTAAAATATGTGAAAGTATAAGTCCACTCATACCAATAACAAGTATATAAAATTTTTTATAATCTCCATATATAATATTATATATTCCATATATAATTAGTGGAATAAATATAAACGCAAGTGCTTCACCAAGTGCTGCTCTAGAAAAAACATCTATTAATCTATATGATGCAAAAGCATATATAATTGATGAAATAATTCCAGCATATTTACTTTTACTAATTCCTTTAACAGTTATATACATACTTATAATAGAGAAAAAATTAACAAGTATTATAAATATTTTATATGATGTATTTATACTTAGTCCTAAATAGTTAATAAATGCTGGGACATATAAAAATATATCTGGATAAAAAAGTGGATTTCCATATCCATATCCATTTAGATAATTAGAATAAATGCTTGGAAATAAATCATTACTAAAACTATCTTTTATTCCAACTATTCTAGATAAATGAAACAAAATATCATGTCCATATTTTAATGAAATAGTAAATAATGAAATAGAACTTAATAGAGTTAATATAATAAAAAACAATATTCTAAATTTACTATTTTTAATTAAGTTATCATATAATTTTGAAAAAGTTTCCATTTAATTCACCACACATATTGTAACATACTTTAAAATAAAAAAAAATGTTTAAGATTAATAATTACTAAATCTTTAAACAATTTATATCTACATCTATATTTACATTTTTTTTAGATTTATATTTATCTATTATAAATTTCAAATTTTCTAATATATCTTTAGTATTTTTATATTTTAAAATTATTTGAACTTGATAAATATTGTTTATTTTAGGCATTGATGCACTGCTAGGTCCAAGTATAATAGCTTTGGTACTACTTAAATATTTAGAAATTTTAGTAGCTTCTTCATATACTTGTTCATAGTTTTTTCCTTTTACTTCAATTTTACTTATATTACAAAATGGAGGATAATTTAATTTTTTTCTAATACTCATTTCTTGTTCATAGAATGAAAGATAATTATGTGTACTAGCACATACTATACTATAATTGTTTATATTAAATCCCTGTATAATTACCTCACCTTTTAATGATCCTCTTCCTGCTCTACCAGAAACTTGATTTAAAAGCTGAAATGTTCTTTCACCACTTCTAAAATCTGGTATGTTTAAAGTAGAGTCAGCATTTATAACACCTACTAAAGTTACATTAGCAAAATCCAGTCCTTTTGCTATCATTTGTGTTCCAATCAAAATGTTATATTCACCACTTTTAAATAAATCTATTAATTTTTTATGGGAACCTTTTTTACTAGTAGTATCTATATCCATTCTTAATGTTTTAGCATTTTTAAATGTTTCATTAACTATTTGTTCTAATTTTTCTGTTCCCATTCCATAATCTATTATATCTTTACTTTTACAAATTGGACAATTTTCTAGTTTTTTATCACCATATCCACAATAATGACATCTCATTGTATTTGATGATTTATGATAAATAAGTGGTATATCACAATTTGGACAATTATGAACATATCCACAATTCTTACAAGTTGCTATTGTTGTATATCCTCTTCTATTTAAAAGTAAAATAACTTGTTCATTTTTATTTATTCTTTCATTTATTTTTTCTATTAAAATATTTGATAAAACTCTGTTTCCAGATTTAATTTCTTCTTTCATATCCACAAGTTTAACAATTGGTAAACTTGCATTAACTCTTGTTTTTAATTCAAGTAATTTATATACATTAGTTTTTGCTCTTGTATAACTTTCAATTGATGGAGTAGCACTTCCAAGTACAATTGGGCAGTTGTTTTTTTTAGCTCTAAAAAGTGCGACATCTATTGCATTATATTTTGGATTATTTTCTTGCTTATATGTTTGAGAATGTTCTTCATCTATTATTACTAATCCTAAATTTTTAACTGGTGCGAATACTGCACTTCTTGCTCCAATAACAATATTTACTTTATTTTTCTTTATTTTTCTCCATTCGTCATATCTTTCACCATCACTTAATGCACTATGAAGTATTGCTATTTTATTTCCAAATCTATTTTGAAATTTTTCAATAAATTGTGGAGTTAAACTTATTTCTGGAACTAATACTATTACATTTTTTGATTTTATTATATCTTCTATTATAGTCATATATACTTCTGTTTTCCCACTTCCTGTTACTCCGTGAAGTAAATATGGAACAAATTTATTTTTAGTTTTTAAAACTTCATCCACAACATTTTGTTGTTCTTGTGACAATTTAATTTTATTTGTTTTTAAAACAGTTTCTTCTTGTAATCTATATTCTTCTTCTTTTATTTCATGAATTACATTATTTTGAAGTAATGTTTTTACTGATGATGGTGATATTTTTATACATTCAGTTTTTAATTTTTTTCCATCTTTTAATAAATCTAGTATTTGTTTTTGTTTTTCTGATTTTATATTTTTAGGGATTTCATTTAGTTTTAAATAAGTAACATACTTTTTATTAATTTTTGTTTTATTTTGAGCTTTTAAAGCTTTAGGTAACATAGTTTGATAACAACTAATTAAAGTACATAATGTTTTTTTTGATATATATTTTCCTATTTCTAATAATTCTTCATTTAAAATTACATCTTCATCTATTACATCAATTATATCTTTTAAATCATATGTAATCTCTTCATTATTTATTTTTAAAATAAAACCTTCTAATTTTTGATTTCCAAAGGGTGCTAAAACTCTTTTACCTATTTTTATTTTATCTTTTAAATAGTCTGGCACATGATAAGTAAAAGTCTTATCAAGATTTTTAATTTTTAATTCTAATAATACTTCTACTTTCATAAAACCATCCTTTCACTATTTATTATATCATGGTATAAAGATTTTCAAAAACAAATTTTTTTAACAGAAAAAGGTAGAAATCTACCTTTGTTTTCTTTTAACTTTTTGTTTTGATTGAAATTCACTTAATAATTCTTTTAATTTAGATCTATCACTTTTTGCTCTACCAAATATCATATCAAACATTTTTTCTTCTTTTGTGATTAGGTAATCTTTACCATACTTTTTTATTAATGCTTTTTCATAATCTAATATATCATATTCTTTTTTCAATATTCCTTGTTCATATTGAAAACTTCTTACATTATACAAACATTCTAAAAATTGTTTTCTACTTATTCCTTTATTTGTTATTTCTTTAAACTCTTTTAAAATTTTTAAAAATGGTTCTTGGTTATTAAAATCTAATTTAGAAAGATTATTTGTTCCCATTATATGATTAACAGTAACAAATGCTCTAGCATAAATTGAAAAGTTTTTCATCATTTCCTTGAGTTCTTCGTAACTATATTCATATACGAAATCTAATTCATTATCATAATGTTCTTTTGTTTTTCTGAAAAAATTACAAGGTTTACCAAAATACTTATAATTATCTAAGTATTCTTCATCTTTTTTAGAATCATATGTTGCATCAAATAATAGAACATTATTTATACCATACTTTTCATCATATATATACACCATGTTTCTTTGATGTAATGTTTCTCTAGTTTCATAAGAAAAGATTTTTGAAGAAACTTTAAAACCTAGTTGTTTTAAAATATATTCAATATAATTAGAATATCCTGAGCATACTATACTATCACCATTAACTATACTATGTAAATTACATGATTCAAAGTAATTTTTAGGATTTTTTTTGTAAACTTTTGATTTTGCTACATCATAAACAAACATAACTTGTTCTAAAGGTGACAATTTAGAATTTTTAACAATTTCAACAGTACTTATAATTTTATTGTACATCTCCATAAATTGATCTAAACTAATATAATCAGAACCATACTGATATCTAATTTTTAAATTTGCTCTTTTACTAGGTAAAAGATTTTTATTTAAAAGATCTAAAAGATTTTTTTGTTCATCATATTTTTCTGGAGCATTAATTATATATTCATAATCTTCTTTTGTATTATTTATAAAATCTATATATCTTAATAAATCATTGTCATTATCAAAACTATAATTGATCATTATAATATCATGATTAAAATTTCTAATACAATCCTCATATATTTGTTTTGTTTCCAATTTTATTGTTTCTTTATTTAAATCATATTCATTTTTTAGTTTTCTAAAATATCCTTGAAGAGCAAGTTGTATTGCACTAGAAGAAAAAAAGTCTTTAACCGTGCAGGTATAATCTAAATCACTCATATCACTAATATTACAAACATTAATTTCTAAAACTCCCTTATTCTTCCCTGAAATATAAATATTTATCATAAAGTCCCCCTTTTTAAATAACACATATTATAACACTTTTTTTTTATTTGTCAAAAAATTAGTAAGCATCAAACTTACCAATTAATTTCATTTATTATTTTTTTATTTTTAGACGTTTAATTTTATGATTTAATACATCCATCATTCCTTGATTAATTTCTTCTTTTGATAATACTTCGCTTTCATCTAGTGTATTTAAATATGATCTTACTCTATTTAACATTTCTATTTGTTTTCTTTTAATATTTTCTTCTGTTATTACTTCTTCTTGATTTTTTTTATCAGTTCTAACTTTTAAAAACCATTTCATTCCTATTTCTTCTAATAATTGAATTTGCTTTTCTGTTATTTTATAATTACACTGACCTTTATATGCTTGACGTTGAGTATCTATCCATGTTCCTAAAGTTATTCCACTTTCTGCATATTCATATCCATTCAATGTTTTATAATTATGTGGAATTTCTAGATTTCCATTATGTTCAAAATAGATTTTGGCTAATTTGTATTTTTTGTTCCATTCTTCATTATTATCACGTGTTTCAAAACGCATTCCTATTTCTTCTAATAATTTAACTTGATCCTCTGTTATTTTATAATTACCTTGACCTTTATATGCTCGGCGTTGAGTATCTATCCATGTCCCTAAAGCTATCCCACTTTCTACATAACCATATCCATTCAATGTTTTATAACTTTGTGGGATTTCCAAATTTCCATTATGTTTAAAATAAGCTTTAGCCAAACTATATTTATACATCCAATTTTCTTTTATATTATTTTTCATAAAATCCCCCTTTGAATGTTATGTATTATATCATAATTTAAAGAATTGTCAAAAAAAGAAGAATTTTATTCTCCTTTTAAAACATCTATAGCTTTTCTCATTTCTAAATCGTATTTAATCATTTCGATTCCACCAAATTGTTTTAAGAATTCATCTTTTTCCATTTGATACTTTTTAGATAATTCAACTGCTTCTTTATCTGCTTCTTCATCTGAAATAACGATTTTTTCTTCTACTATAATTTCTTCAAGCATAAGTCTAAAGGTAACTCTTTTTGTTGCTTCTTCTTTCATTTGATCTCTAAGTGCTTGCTCATCAGAATTTGTAAATTTAAAGAATTGTTCTAATGATAAACCTTGCATTTGTAAATTTTGTTCATATTGTTTAATCATTCTATCTTGTTCATCTTTAATCATAGCATCAGGAATTGATACTTCAACATTTTTTGCTGCGGCTTCTAATAATTCATCAATATATTTATTTTCAGCATCTGCTTCTTTACGTGTTTTAAGATTTTCTTCAATTTGTTTTTCAAGACTTTCTTTAGAGTTAATTCCATCCATTCCTAAATCTTCAAAGAAATCTTCATCTAATTCTGGAATTCTTACAGTTTTTACTTCATTTACTTTAACTTTAAATACTACTTCTTTTCCTTTTAAATCTTCACTGTGATAATCCTCTGGGAAAGTAACATTTATATCTTTTTCTTCATTTGCTTCCATACCAATTAATTGTTCTTCAAATCCTGGTATAAAACTATGTGAGCCTATTGTTAAAGGATAGTTTTCACCTTTTCCACCTTCAAATGCTACTCCATCTTTGAATCCTTCAAAATCAATTATAGCAATATCTCCATCTTCTACTTTTCCTTCTTTAACAACATTTTCAGCATAATGACTTCTTAAATGTTCAATTTCATGTTCAACTTCTTCTTTAGTTACTTTTACAGTATCTTTTTTTACATTTAAACCTTTATATTTTCCTAATTTAACTGTTGGTTTTAAAGTTAATTTAAATGCGAATTCAACTGCTTCAGATGAAATTGATTTTAAAGATATTTCTGGTTGAGCAACAATTTGTAAATCTTTGTTTTCTTCAATCATTTCCATATAAGCTTCTTCTAAACAAATATCAGCTGCATCTAAATTTAATGCATCTTCGCCATATTTTTTTATAACAATATCTTTTGGTGCATGACCTTGTCTAAATCCATCAATTTTAATTTTTTTACTAACTTTTTCTAATGCTTTTGCTTTTGCATCTTCCCAAGCTTTTCCTTCAATTTTTTTTGTAATTTCTTTTATATTATCCATCTAATTTCCTCCAATACTAATATAGTATATAATATATATCTTTTTTTTTCAAGCCAACAAGCTTTATTTTCGTGTTAATTTTTTTAATTTTCTTAAAGACTTATTTGATGCTGTATTTACAGTTAATCCATGTTTTTTTAACATATCTTTATGTGTAACAAAAAAATTGATTTTTTCTAATTTATTTAATTCATTATTTTTTATTAATGCATAACATCCATTAGCAACTGCTACACCTGCACAAAATAATGTTACTCCAGACAAAACTATATCATTTGATATAATGCATTGAGCACCAAACCCAACTGTGCATACAGACTCCATAATGGTATACAAAAATTGCCTTTCTAAATTTGTTTTTTTATCATCATATTCTTCTTCAAATTTTTGTTCTATTTGCTTTTCCATTTGAGAAAGAATAAGTTTTTCTAATCTCAAACTATACTCATATCTTTTAATACAATCCTCATATTTAACATCTATAAAAGTATTTCCAACTCTATATCCTAAAATAGTTTTATTATAATCATTTTCACTTAGAAATTCTTCCATGAAAATTCACTCCTTTAATGTATGTACTTTATCACATTAAATATTAAAAGTCAAAAGAAAACTATCAAAAGATAGTTTCAATTATTAATTTAATGCTTTTGCTCCATCATTTGAATCATATGTAAATGTTTTTCCATCTACTGTACAAGTAGCAGTAATGTTTCCATCTTCATCCGAAGTTATATTTGAACAAGTAACATTGCTACCACTATAATTAACATCTAGCTTATCACCAAACTTTACATTTTCATCTTCCAAAATTGCTTGATAATATGCTGTTTCATAAGTTTTCATATAAGCTTCAACTGAACGTGCATTTGCACTTTGTGTTGCATTATTAATTTCACTTATAGCCATAGCTGCAAAAAATTTGTTTTGTGTTAATTTATTCATAATATTCTCTAAATCATTTTGTTGTAAATCATAAGCTGAAACTGAATTTTTATCATCAATTTCTTTTAAAATAACATCACTACTTTTTTCATATGTTGTTTTTACATTAAAATTAAATACTTCTTCATTTGATACATTTAATTTAATAAATGAATTTAAAGTAGCGCTATCTTTTTTATTTGGTAATTCAATAGTACCAGACAAATCCATCCCTGAAGACAATTCACTAACATTTATTGTAGAAACTATCTTTTCATCTGTTGTTTTTGTATTAATTTTACCTGTTGCTGTAAACATTGTTATATTTGTTTCTGTTTCATCTTTACTTACTTCTTTAGTAGTTGTTGTTAAGAAAGTAATTGAATTAGCAATTAATTTAAATTCTTTAACATCTTTATTATAGAAATATGTTAATTTAACATTATTTTGACCTTCTTTTACAGTTAAGCTATATCCTATAACATCATTAAGTAATCCTTTTGTATAAACAGTAAGTACTATTTTAGAATTTGCCAATTCTTCTTCATAACTAGATTCTACTTCACTTACTAAATCTTCAAATATTTGATTTAATTCTTCTTTTGTTTTTCCAGTTACAGAAGTCATTTTATCAAGTAATTTTTGATTGTTATTTATTTTTTCTTTCATTTCTTTTAGAATTCTTTTTATTTCATCTTTATCGAATTCATAAGAAATTTTATTTACCTTCATTTCTTTATCTTGTAATGTTATATCTGCTTTTTCTTGTTTGAATTTTGAATTATCTAATGAATTTAAGAAAATATTTTTTAATTCTTTTGTTATATAGTTTAATGATTCATTATCTAAATCTTTAACTTCTGATACATCTAATTTTATATATTTAGAATATAAATTTCCTAAACCAACATATATTGCTTTTTCTCTTTTATAAAGTTCAAGTTCTAATTTATCTGAACTATTTGATAATATAGTATTTAAATCAAAATTTAAAGTTTTACTATCGATGCTTTCATTCATTTCTAATTTTAAATTGTTTATGAAGTCAAGCATTTGTTTTGTAGAATCATCTACATATTTATCATTTACTTTAACATCAAAAGTTGTATTTGTTTTTAATGATAATGTTTTATCATTTTTATCGTTTTTTTCTATTTTTTCTATAGTATTTGAATATGCTTCATTTATTCCTTTAAAGAATAAATTTTTTGGTGTAAATACAAAGAACTTAACGATTAATAGAGCAATTAATATTAAAGCAAACACTATAGCTACTATTATAAATGCTTTTTTACTTTTTTTAGGTTTAACAGTTGGTTCTACTACACCTACAGTATCATTGTTTGCAATACTAGGTTGATTTTCTACATTATCTGTAGCATTTAATTCAATATTATTATTTGATAAATCAACAGTGTACTCGCTATCAACTTGTTCTTCACTTTCATTTTGAGTTTCAATATTTTCTGTATTAACCTCATCTACTTTTTCTTCTTGAAACTCATTTTTTACTTCTTCTTTAGAATTATCAGAATCAGTTAGTGGTGCCCCACAACCTACACAAAATTTTTCATCTGACTCTGTTTGTCTACCACAATTTGGACAAATCATTTAACTCACTCCTTTTTCATATTTTAACAATATCATAATTTTAACTATTTTTCAATAGTTCCATCCATACTCCAAGTTTTAACATCAGTAATTTTAACATCTACTATTTTCCCTATATATTTTTTATCTGCTTTAACATTTACAAGTTTCATTGTTTCTGTATATCCAACCAACATATTTTCATCTTTTTTAGAAGTTTCTTCTAAAAGGACTTTAACTGTTTTATTTAAATATTTCATATTATTTTCTAAAGCATATTTATTAACAACTTCATTTAATTCATATAATCTTCTATTTTTTTCTTCTAAAGATATACTATCATTCATTTTTGCTGCTGGAGTACCTTCTCTTGGTGAGAATATAAATGTAAAAGCTGAATCAAATTTGCATTTGTTTACTACTTCTAATGTTTCATTAAAATCATCTAACGTTTCATTTGGAAATCCAACTATTATATCTGTAGTTATAGAAACATTAGGTATTGTTTTTTTTAATTTTTCAAATAATTTTAAATATGACTCTTTAGTATATCTTCTTCCCATTAGTTTTAGTATATTATTTGAACCTGATTGTAGTGGTAAATGTATATAAGGCATTATATTATCGTATTTTTTAATAATTTCTATCATTTCATCTGTAAAATCCCAAGGATGACTTGTAACAAATCTTATTCTTTCTATACCAGTATTAGCAACATCCTCTAACAAATTTGCCATACCATAATTTATATCTAAATCTTTACCATATGCATTTACATTTTGACCAAGTAATGTTACTTCTTTATAACCATCTGTAACTAATTTATTTACTTCTTCTATTATAAATTCAGGTAATCTACTTCTTTGTTTTCCTCTTGTGTAAGGAACTATACAATAAGTACAGAATTTATCACAACCATACATAATATTTACCCAAGCTTTATATTTTGAATCTCTTTTAACAGGAATATTTTCAACAACATCCCCCTCTATACTAAGAACTTCAACATTTATTTTTTTATCTTTTAAAGCTTTTAATAAAATGTCTGGTAAGGCATGTATATTATGTGTACCAAATACTATGTCTAACCAATTATATTTTTCAAGTATTTCATTTATGACTACTTCTTCTTGTGCCATACAACCACATAATCCAACTATTATATTGGGTTTTGTTTCTTTTAAATGTTTTATTCTACCTAAATATCCAAATACTTTATTATGAGCATTTTCTCTTATAGCACATGTGTTAAGTAATATTAAATCTGCATCTTCCATTTCATCTGTATATTCAAAACTCATTTCTTCTAATATAGCCTTAATATTTTCACTATCATGTTCGTTCATTTGACAACCATAAGTCTTTATAAAATATTTTTTATTTAATCCTAATTCTTTTAAATTTTCTTTTATAATATAATCATTTGTTTTAACTAAAACTTTTTTTTTAGTTCTACATTTTGCTTTTTCTAAACTTGGCAATAACATTTTCTCACTTCTTTTCTATAACATAGTTATTATAATCTATAAATAAAATAAAAACAAGAAAAAATCTTGTTTAATTTCTTGTTTTTATACTTCTTGAACAACAATTAAAATCATAGGTTTGCACTCTGTTTGTTCATAGAAGTATTTGCCAACCTTATCTCTAATTGCCATTTTTATTTTGTTAAAATCTACATAATTTGGTTTTATATTATTTTCTATTATATCTTTTGATATATTAGTGGCTTCTTTAATTAAATCTATATTTTCTTTTACATATATAAAACCACGAGTAAGTATTTCAGGTCCAGCTAATAATTCTTTTGTAACTTTATCTAATGTTACTGTTACTATAACTATACCATTTTCACCTAAAGATTCACGATCTTTAAGTACTAGTTCACCAATATCACCAGCTGTTTTACCATCTATTAAGATATCATCAACTTTAACTTTTTCGTTTGTATCAACTAATTTTCCATCTATAAAGGTTGCTACTTCACCATTAAGTTTTAAGATAATATTCTCTTCTTTCATTCCAATTTTTAAAGCTACTTCTTTATTTGCTACTTGATGACGATATTCGCCATTAACTGGAAAATAATATTTTGGATTCATTAGATCTAGCATTAACATTAAATCTTCACTAGATGCATGATTAGCTAAATATTTTTTTTCTGACAATATTACTAAGTTACTTCCTATTTTTGATATATCATCAAATACTTTAGTAGCACTCTTTTCCATACCATCATATACAGGTGAAGCAAATACTATTGTATCTTTTTCACTTATTTTTACAAATTTATCATAACCTTTTATTATTCTTTTAATATTTGAAAAAGGTTTTTCTCTTTCATCAGATACTATTACAACAGCTCTTGAATCTTCAGCATTAAAAATACTTTTTATTCTGTTTTTATCAAAATGAATATATCCCATTTCAATTGCTCTTAGTATTATACTTTCGATTCTTTTACCCATTATAACTACATTTCTATTCGTAGGAGTTATTTCATTAAGTATTTGTTCAATTCTATATATTTGTGCAGGAGAAATATTTATAAGTACTCTTCCTGAATTATTATTAATTGTTTCTTTAATTATTGAATTTATTCTATGATTTGGAGATGTATAACCTTTTTTATCTGCGTACCCACTTTCACTTAACAAACATAAAACGCCTTGTTTTCCTACATAAGCAAGTTTACCTATATCTGTTTTAAATGCACCTAACATAGACGCATCAAATAAAAAGTTTCCCGTATAAAATATAATTCCATCTTTTGTATATAAAGCATATCCAACGTTATCAGGAACAGAGTGTGTTAAACTTATAGGAAATATACTATTTTCACCAAATTTGATTTTTTGATGTGCTTTTATTTCTATTAAGTTTTTACATTCTATTTTATCTTCCATTAATTGATTTTTAATAATTTCTAAAGTGAAAGCAGTTCCATATATTTTTAAATTTGGAATATCTAAAAGTAAATCTGATATAGCACCCATTTGACTATCATGTCCATGAGTGATAAAAAGTCCTTTTATTCTATTTTTATTTTCTTTTAAATAATCATAATTAGGTATTATATAATCAATACCAAGCATTTTATCATCTGCATATTTTAACCCAGCTTCAAATACAAATATATCATCATTTACTTCGACAACATACATATTTTTACCAAGTTCATTTAATCCGCCCAAAGCAAATATTTTAATTTTATTCATTTTTTCTCCTTTCTTTAAATTAAAAAGCCTAATTAATTATATCACAAAATAATTAATTAGACTAATTTTTTATAAATTATTTACAAGTATATCCATCTTCAGTCATAGCTTTGATAAAATCTTCACTAGATTGATTTTTGAAATCATCTTTAGCTAATCCTAATTGATCATATGTATCATCACTAATTTTAGAAGGATCTATTTCCATTTTTAATGAAACAGAATCTTTTCCTTTAGTAGCACTTGCTTTAACACCATCATAATTCATAGACTTAGCTGCTGTTTCCATATAAGTATAAGTTAAATCTAAATATTGAGAATCAACTTTTACAGCAGATTCAATTGTTGCTTTTGTTACATTATTTCCACTAAATGTTGCTTTTATACTAGTAGTTTGTTCATCTTCTGTTTTAGTACATGTAACAGTTTTGCCTCCACAAGCTGTTAGTGAGAAAATAGCCACTAATTAAATTGCAAATCCAAATACTTTTTTCATACTCCTTACTCCTTTCAATAATATAGTAACATAAATTTTAATTAAAAAAAAGTTTTATTTTTTATCAACGATAAAAATACTATAATTATTAAATTTTAATTTTTTTAATACATTTTTTGCATCTTTTATATTTAATGATTTAGCTATACTATGTATATCTGTAATAACATGATTATACCTAACTATATCAGACATAATTTTATGATTTATAGAAAATATATTATCACTCATAAATACATTTGAACTTATTATTCCTTTCTTTTTTCGTTCTAATTGTTCCTCATTAATCGAAAGTTTATTTATCTCATTAGAAACAAGTTCAATTGCTTTTTCTTTACTTTCAGTTTCTAAAAATAAAGTATATACAACATGATTACAAGCTTCAACACTAGATATTTCAATATTAGAATTTATTATTTCCATTTGTTTTAATTGTTCATTAAATAAAGAAGTTGGCCCAAAATTAATATCAAATATAAGTGATAAATACATCATTTTTTCTTTTTCAGATAAATGATCAGGCAAATCATTTAAATTAAATTTATAATTAAGAGAAATTTTAGGTATTGTAACATTCATTTTTAATACTTCTTTTTCTTTAAAAACCTCATCTGGCTCATCATAAGTTTTAACATCTATTTTTTTCATTTTTTCGAATGTTTTATTATTTTGATTTTCTTCTATAATTTGAAAAACCTTATCTTTATCAACTTTTCCTGTTATAACTACAAACATATTTGAAGGATTATAAAATGTATTATAGCATTTATATAAAATCTCTTTTGTAATACTATTAACACTTTCTGTTGTTCCAATTACTGAATTTCTAATAGGATGTTCTTTAAATGTATTAAATAAAATTCCTTCATATAATCTACTATAAGGATCATCTTCATACATTTTTATTTCTTGTTCGATTATTCCTTTTTCTTTTTCTACATTTTTATCAGTAAAATATGGTTTTTGTACATAATCAAGTAAATAATTAAGGTTTTCTTCAAAAAAATCTGGGCCTGAAAATAAATACGTTGTTTTAAAAGCCGATGTATTTGCGTTTGCATCTGCTCCTCTTTCTGAAAAAAATGTAAAAGGGTCTACGCCATTTTCTTGTTCAAACATTTTATGTTCTAAAAAGTGAGCTACACCATTTGGAACTTTAATCATTTCACTTTCATTTACTGGAACAAATTCATTTTGAACTGAACCATATTTAGTTGAAAAAGTACAATATATATTATTAACATTTTCATTTGGTACTACAAATATTTCTAGTCCATTTTGTAGTTTTTTTGAATACAAAGTTAAATCTAGATTTTCTAAAATACTTTTATTCATCTATATCACCTTCTAACAAATATATTGTATCTAAATGTATTTTCTTTGAAACTGAAATTATCATATCTCTGTTAACTTTATTAATATTTTTCATTCTATCATCTATTAAATCCATATCTAAGTATTCCTTAGAAATATATGTATTTATTATAGAACTAGGGTTATCTGTAATGCTTTCAAAACTACTAATATATGTGGTTTTTGCAGCTTCAATATCTTCATCTGTAAATAAACCTTTTTCCATACTTTTTAATTCTTTTTTTATCAAATTAACACATTTTTTGAAAGATTCTTTATTAATACCTGCCCTAATTTTTAATATTCCCCAAATAACTGAATAAGAATTTCCGATAGTATAACATAAAGAATTTTTTTCTCTGACTTCCTTAAAAAGTTTAGAGTTAGGTCCACCACCTAGTATAAAATTATATACTCTCATAACATATTCTCTTTCAAATTTTGATAATTCTTCTACTTTAAGATTCATAACCAATTTACTTTGACCAAATGGTTTTTTTTCACATACTGTTTTTATTCTTTTTCTATATGTATTACTTATATCATAATGTGATTCACTAGGTTTTTTAATTGTTTTAATTTTAAATTTTTTAGAAAATATTTTTTTTATTTCTTCTTCATCTATATCTCCTATTATAAACACGTCTACTAAATCACTTTTTAAAACTGATTTATAATAACTATATAAGTTTTTTTCATCTATTTTTAGTAAATCGTCTAAATATCCAGTAGCATTATATGAGAAACTTGCTTTTTTATCTGTTTCTTCATTAGCTCTAAGTTCGCTATAAAAAGATGGATTATCACATTGTGATTCTAATTCTTCTTTCAATGAAGAAACCGCAAAATTAAATGAATCTTTATTAAATTTGTTATTTTCAACATTTGGATTTAATAATATATCCAATATAAATTCAATTGAATTCTTTACTTGATTTTTTTCTGTATATTTATCATTTAAAAAAATACTAGATAAACTTAAAACTGAATAATTTCCTGATATATATGATGATGAATTCAAAGATAAATTATATAATTCCTCTATTTTTATTTCAAGTAATCTACTACTTTTATAATTCATACTTGATTCTAAAAGTATTCTTGAAAGCAAAGAACGTTTTGTTATTTCACTTTTTTTAACTTTTCTTTTAAAATTAATTTTAATTGTTACTGTTTTAAATTTGTTTGTATTTATTAAATGAATATTATAAGGTCCTACATCTATTTTTTTATATTTCATAAGTCACCTCTTTCGTTAGTATATGTATTATACTTATTTTTATAATACTAAAGATGTTTCAAGTGCGATTTTTATCATATCAGTTAATTTTTTTTCTCTTTCTTCACTTGAAGTTTCTTCACCAGTCACAAAACTATTTGAAATTGTTAATAAACAAGCTGCTCTTTTATTTAAAATTTTTGCATTATGGAATAAAGCAAATGATTCCATTTCACATGCAACACAACCATATTTTTCTACTATATCTTTATAATTATCATTTTCTTTATAAAAAACATCTGTTGAATATATATTACCTATAGATAAATGAATGTTTAATCTTTCTGCAATTTGCATAATATATAAGTTTAATGAATTAGATGCATTTATCATATTTTCCTCATCATTATTTTGAACTTTAGCAAATGATGAATCAGAATAACATGTGTTTGTTAAAACAACATCATATATATTTAAGTCTGGTGTATATGAACCTGCTGTTCCTATTCTTATTATATTTTTTACATCATAATACTTATATAATTCATATGAATATATTCCAATACTTGCCATTCCCATACCTGATGCCATTATAGTTACTTTTTCACCTTTATATAATCCTGTATAAGCATACATATTTCTAACAGTATTAACTAGTTTATAATTTTCTAAAAAGTTTTCTGCTATAAATTTTGCTCTTAAAGGATCTCCTGGCATTATTACAGTTTTAGCTATGTCTTCTTTTTTTGCCTCAATATGTGGTGTCATTTTATCACTCTCCCATACCATTATAACACACCATTTTTATTGATAAATAATTTAAATTTGATTTTTTGTAAAATTATGTTATAATATGCCGTAATTATTTAGAAAGCAGGGATTTTAATGACTTTTTATGTAAGAGAAAATAAAAAAATAAATTTGTATTCTATTAATATTGATATATATAAATTATCTATTTTAAAATCAACTATTAATTCATGGGATGATAAAGGATTTTTAAGAAATAGAAAAAATATTTCATACATGGAATTTGAACCTCATTTTTTAGCTACTTTATGTAATGAGTTTATTAATTCTAAAACTAGTTTAGAAGTTACAAAATTAATAAATCAACTATCAAATTATTTAGATAATGATTTAAATGCCAATGAAATTTGTTTTTGTAAAGATTTATTAGAAATATTAAATATAACAAAAATCGATGATAACGCAAATAAACTACTAGAAAAAGATATCAATAAAGAAGTTTCATCTATTAATAGTTTTTTTGATAAATTTGATAAAATAATAAATAAAAAAGAACAAAAGTATATTCATAACAGTATATTTAAAAGTATACCTGAATACTCTAATTTGTTCTTAATAATGTAAACACTTAATGTGTTTTTTTTATAACATTTTTTGTAAAAATTGACCTGTATAACTTTCTTTTACTTTTGCGATTTCCTCTGGTGTTCCAGTTGCGACTACAGTACCACCACCATCGCCACCTTCTGGGCCTAAATCAATTATATAATCAGCCACTTTTATTACATCTAAGTTGTGTTCAATTACAACAACAGTATCTCCATTGTCGACAATTCTGTTTAATATAACAAGTAATTTCTTTATATCATGTGTATGTAATCCAGTAGTTGGTTCATCTAGTATAAACAAACTTTTTCCAGTTGGTTTTTTTTGTAATTCTTTTGCAAGTTTAACTCTTGCAGCTTCTCCACCTGATAATGAAGGAGCACTTTGTCCAAGTTTAATATAAGAAAGTCCAACATCCATTAATATTTGTAATTTATTTTTAACTCTCGGAATATTTTCAAAAAATTCTAGTGCTTCTTCTACTCTCATTTCTAAAACATCATATATATTTTTTCCTTTATATTTTATACTAAGAGTTTCTTTGTTATATCTAGTACCACCACACACCTCACAAGGTACATAAACATCTGGTAAAAAATGCATTTCTATTTTTTTTACACCATCACCAAAGCATGCTTCACATCTACCACCTTTTACATTAAATGAAAATCTACTTTTATCATAACCTTTTATTTTTGCTTCTTTAGTTTGCGTAAAAACATCTCTTATATCATCAAATACTCCTACGTAAGTTGCTGGATTACTTCTTGGAGTTCTTCCTATAGGATTTTGTGAAATATCTACAACTTTGTCTATATTTTCTATACCTAGTGCACTTTTATAAAGTCCTGGTTTTTCTTTTACTTTATATAAATTATTAGCAACTACTTTTGATAATATTTCATTTACTAGACTACTTTTTCCACTTCCACTTACTCCGGTTACACAAATAAATTTACCAAGTGGAAATTTAACGTTTATATTTTTTAAATTATTTTCTTTTGCACCTTTTATCTCTATAAACTTTCCATTTCCTTTTCTTCTTTTACTTGGAACTTCTATTTTTTCTTTTCCGGTTAAATATCTTCCAGTTAAACTATTTTCATTTTTCATAACTTCTTCTGGTGTACCTTTAGCAACTACATTTCCTCCATGTAATCCAGCACCGGGGCCTATATCTACTAAGTAATCACTAGCAAGCATTGTATCTGTATCATGTTCAACGACTATTAATGTATTTCCTAAATCTCTCATTTCAAGCATAGAATTTATAAGTTTTTGATTATCACGTTGATGTAAACCAATACTTGGTTCATCAAGAACATATAAAACTCCTGTAAGTCTAGAACCAATTTGAGTAGCTAAACGTATTCTTTGTGATTCTCCACCTGATAAAGTTCCTGCAGTACGTGCAAGTGTTAAATATGAAAGACCTACATTTTCTAGGAACGTTAGTCTAGAATCAATTTCTTTTATTATCATTTCGGCTATTTGTTGTTTTTCTTTTGAAAGTTTTAAATTTAATATAAATTTATGTAACTCTTCAATACTTAATAATGTTATTTCGTATATATTTTTTTTATTTACAAGTACAGATAAAACTGATGAATCTAATCTAGAGCCTTTACATTTTGGACAAGTTGTTTCCACCATATATTGTTGAATCCAATCTCTTATCCATGTACTTTTTGTTTCAACATATCTTCTTTCTAAATTAGTTATTATTCCCTCATAATAATCTTTACTTGTTCTTTTGTTACCATTTTTTGAAACATAATTAAATTCTAATAAATCTTTAGAACCATACAATATTATATTTAAGTCTTTTTTAGGTAAATTTTTTATTTTTTCATTTAAATCAATATTATAATATTTAGCTACTGTAGATATTTGTGTACTTATTATACTACTATCATCATCTAAATTAATTGCTACTATAGCTCCTTCATTTATACTTAAATCTTTGTTTGGTATTATTAAATCTTCATCTATAGAAAGTTTAATACCTAACCCTTTACATTCACTACATGCTCCATATGGTGCATTAAAGGAAAACATTCTAGGTTCTAATTCTGGAAGTGAAAAATCACATTCTGGGCATGCATAATTTTCGCTCATAACTATTGAATCTTTTGATACAACATCAACTACAACTTTTCCTTTTGATAGCTTTGCTGCAGTTTCTATTGAATCATATAATCTACTTCTAATTCCATCTTTGATTATTATTCTATCAATAACTACTTCAATATTATGTTTTTTATTTTTATCTAATTCTTTTACCTCTTCTATATCAAATTCTTCACCATCTATTTTTAATCTAACATAACCATCTTTTTTTAATTTTTCTATTAGTGTTGCCTGGCTACCTTTTTCACCAAACACAACCGGACTTAATATTTTAATTTTTGTATTTTCTTCTAAATTTAAAACCTGATCAACCATTTCTTCATAACTTTGACTACTAATTGGTTTATTATGAACAGGACAATATGGTACACCTATTCTAGCATATAAAAGTCTTAAAAAATCATAAATTTCTGTTACAGTTCCAACTGTACTTCTAGGATTTTTATTTGTAGTTTTTTGATCTATACTTATTGCTGGACTTAATCCCTCTATTGAATCAACATTAGGTTTTTCAGTTCCACCTAAAAATTGTCTTGCATAATTGCTTAAGCTTTCAACGTACCTTCTTTGACCTTCTGCATATATAGTATCAAAAGCTAAACTACTTTTTCCACTACCACTTACACCTGTCATTACAATAAGTTTATTTTTAGGAAGTTCAATATCAATATTTTTTAAATTATTTTCTCTTGCACCTTTTATTATTATTTTATCCATACTATCACCTTTATTTAATTTTTACTACGTATATAATTTTATACTTACGAACAATTGTTTGTAAAAATACATCATTATTTTAGCACATTTTTTACTTATTTCAAATAGTTTTTTCACAAAAATAAAAATTATTATTGATTTAACTAATAGATAAATGCTATACTTTAAGAGAGCCTATAAAACTCTCTAGAAGTTTGAGGTGTTTTTTTATGACAAAGTATATTTTTGTAACAGGTGGCGTTGTTTCTGGATTAGGAAAAGGTATTACTGCTGCTTCTGTTGCACTATTATTAAAATCCAGAGGATACAAAGTATTTATGCAAAAATTTGATCCATATATTAATGTAGACCCTGGTACTATGAATCCAATACAACATGGAGAGGTTTATGTAACTTATGATGGTTGTGAAACTGACCTAGATTTAGGTCATTATGAAAGATTTATTGATGAAGAATTAAATTATACTTCTAATATAACAAGTGGGAAAATATATTCTGCTGTTATAGAAAAAGAAAGAAAAGGAGATTACTTAGGTGCTACTGTACAAATGGTACCTCATGTAACAAACGAAATTAAAAACAAGGTTTATGAAGCTGGTATATCTAGTGGAGCTGAATTTGTTATCACTGAAATTGGTGGAACTGTTGGTGATATAGAGTCAAGTACATTTATCGAAGCTTTAAGACAAATACAATATGAAAAAGGTGAAGAAAACACATTTTTTATCCATACAACATTAATTCCATATATATATGGTTCTAATGAGCTTAAAACAAAACCAACTCAAAATAGTGTTAAAGATTTAAGAAATATGGGAATTAGACCAAACGCATTAGTTTGTAGAACACCTTTCCCAACTAGTGAATCTATTAAGAAAAAATTATCACTATTTTGTTCTATTCCAGAAGAAAATATAATAGATGCAGTTGATGTTAAAAATATATATCAAATTCCTATTAATTTTTATGAACAAAAAATTGATGAAAGAATCTTAAATCAATTTAAAATGCCTATAAAAAAAGCCAATATTAAATATTGGGAAGATTTAATAAAAACAGTAGATAATTTAAATAACGAAATTGAAATCGCACTTGTAGGTAAATATGTAGAACTACATGATGCATATTTATCAGTAGCAGAATCACTTAGACATGCAGGATACAAATATAAAACAAAAGTAAATATCAATTGGATTGATTCCGAATCATTAGAAAAAGATGATGTTAATTTAAAAGAAATATTTAAAAATTCTAAAGGAATATTAGTACCAGGCGGTTTTGGTAATCGTGGTATTGAAGGAAAAATAAAAGCAATCAAATATTCTAGAGAAAACAACATTCCATTTCTTGGTATTTGTCTTGGTATGCAACTTGCTGTAATTGAATTTGCACGTAATGTATGTGGTATTAAAGAAGCTTCTTCCACAGAATTTAATGAATTATGCCCTGAACCTATAATAGATTTAATGGCAGATCAAAAATCAATTACAAATATGGGTGGAACACTAAGACTTGGAAACTATGAATGTACATTAGTACATGATACTTTAGCTTACAAAGATTATAAACAAGATAAAATATTAGAACGTCATCGTCATAGATATGAGTTTAATAATAAATATAAAGAAACTTTAGAAAAAAAAGGTATGGTTTTTTCAGGTATAAATGAAGCAAGTAATTTAGTTGAGATTGTTGAATATCCTAAACATAAACATTTTATAGCTTGTCAATTTCATCCTGAATTTAAAAGTAGACCTACTAGACCTCACCCACTTTTTGATTCATTTATAAAAGCAAGTTTAAATTAACTTGCTTTTAATATTCTTCTAAAACTATATTTTTTTCATATATTGTTTTTGCTACTTCTTTTCCAACATATCTATAATGCCATGGTTCATATTTAAATCCTGTTATGTTTTCTTTTCCTTTTGGATATCTTAATATAAAACCATATTTATATGCATTATCCCTCATCCATTCAAATTCATCACTAAATTCAAAATCATCATAGCTATTATTTGAACCCATTACATCTACAGCTAAACCAGTTTGATGTTCTGAGTGTCCAGGTTTTGCACTACAACTTAAAGCATATTCTATTCCATATTTTTCTGTATAGTAATTAAATAATTTATCTTGATATTCATAATTTCTATACGCAGAAACCGCTATTACTTTATATCCAAGTTTTGATGCATCACTACTAAGTGTTTCAAATGCTTCTTTAGCAGCTTTTCTTAAAAATTTACCTTCATTTGAATATTTAACATTTATTTCTTCCAAATCATTTGGTACATAATTTTTATCAAGTTTATTATTTTTATTAACTAAAACCAAAAGTTCATTTGGATTTTCTATTGTCTTTATATTTTTATAAAACATATTTTTAAAATTCACGTCCTTCAAAAAAAATAGTAAAATTAATCCTATAAATATAACATAAAATATTATTTTATATATCTTGTTCATATAATCTCCTTTAATAAATTATATGAAATAATAAATAATAATTACGCTTATTTATAACTTATAATTTTACATTTTTTTTAAACTATCTATTTGTTTTTGATAATCATGACTATTTGTTATATAACTTCCTACAACATATATATCAGAATCTACTTTTGAAATAGTTTCATTATTTATTCCACCATCTACTTCTATAATAAAATTGTTTTCTTTTTTTAATTCATTTAATTTATTAACTTTTGGAATAACTTCTTCTATAAATTTTTGTCCTCCAAAACCTGGTTCAACTGTCATAACAAGAACTAAATCTATATATTTTAAATATGGTAATATAAGATTAACATCTGTTTTAGGTTTAATTGATATTCCTACCTTTATGTTTTGTTTTTTTATATAATTTATTAAAAACATTATATCCTGATTAACTTCTAAATGAAATGTTATATATTCAGGTTTTATTATCTTAAAGTCATCTACATATTTTTTTACGTCTTCTACCATTAAATGTATATCTTTTGGTTTATTAGTATTTTCTATTAATGGTTTTAACTCATTTATATTCCATGTTTTATTTGGTACAAATTTTCCATCCATTATATCTAAGTGCATATAATCAATAGATGTTTCATCTATTTTTTTTATATTTTCTTTTATATTTTCTTTTATTGATAATATAGATGCTGAAATCATATTTCACCTCTTAATAAATTTTAAATAGTTTTCATATCTACTTTTCATAATAACATTTTCTTTTACTTTATTTTTTACTTCACATTCTGTTTCTTTATCATGCATACAATCTCTATATTTACAAAAATTGCTATATTCATTAAATTCTATAAAATTATCTTTTATATCAGTATTTGTCATACCAATAAAATCTAGGCTTGAAAATCCAGGAGTATCAGCTACTAATCCATCATATAAATCAAGCAATTCAACGTGCCTAGTTGTATGTTTTCCTCTACCTAATGCATATGAAATTTCATCTGTTTTTATATTTAAATTAGCATCAAGTTTATTAAGTAATGTTGATTTTCCGGCGCCACTTTGTCCTGTAAATACGCTTATTTTAGATTTAAATAATTTTTTTAATTCTTCATAATCTGTATTTAATAAAACCGTATAACCAATTTTTTTATAATATTTAATATACTCATTTAATTTGGATAATTCATCTTTATTTAACAAATCTAACTTTGTAAAACATATAATTGGGGTAATATTATTATACTCAATTATTACTAAAAATTTATCTAATAGATTTGTTGAAAAATCAGGATCTTTAACACTAGTAATAATAAATGCTTGATCTATATTAGCAACAGGAGGTCTAACTAATTCATTTTTTCGTTCTAAAACTTTAAGTATATAATTATTTTTTTCATCGAATTCAACTAGATCTCCTACTATAGGTTTTATCTTATCATTTCTAAATTTACCTCTAGCTTTGCATATATATTTATTTTCATTTGTTTTTACAGTGTAATCATTACTAATTAATTTTGTAATTCTACCTATCATTAACTTTCCTCTTTAGTAGTATCTTGTGTATTATCTGTTGTAGTATCACTTGGATTTGTTTCTGGAGTTTTAACTGGTTCTTTTGATAAAGTTACAGTTAATGTTGCATACTTAGCTACAGTTGTTTTTGCTGCTCTACTTTGGGATATTACTGTTCCTTCGGGATAATCAGAAGTTTCTTTATATTTTACTGTTAATGTAATATTATTATCTTCACAGAATTGTTTTATTTGATCTAAAGACCATTGCTCTTCAACGAAATCAGGATATTCTACTGTAGAATCAGCTACAACAAATTTAATAGTATCTCCTTTTTTTAATTTTGTTCCGGCTAAAACATCTTGTTCAAGTATTGTATTATTTTCAGAACTTCCATCAGTTACTTCTTTTGTAGTTTTTTCTACTTTTATACCTTCAGCTTTTAATTTTCCTTCAACTTGACTATATAATTGTCCAACATAGTTTTCTATTGTAAAGCTTGATTCACCGCTTGATACAACTAAAGTAATTTTTGTATATTTTGTAACACTTCTACCACTTTGTGGAGTCGTTTTTATTACATATCCTTCTGCAACTGTTGAACTATTTTCTTCTTCATAATCTACATTTACTTCTAAACCTTCTTTTTTTAATTTTTCCTCTGCATCAACTATACTTAATCCAGATACATCTGGTATAAGTATTTCTTTTTCTGTTTTTTTAGCAAAGAACAGAGCAAATGCACTAAAACTTAGTAATACAACACCAATTATACTAGCTAAAACAATTAAGACTATATTTAATTTTTTACTTCTTTTAGTATCTAAAAAATCTTCGGCTTCTGGAGTTTCCAAAACCTCTTCTTTTGTTTTTGAAATTTCTTTTATATTTGGAAGAACTTTAGTTTCTTCTAAATCTTCATGTTCTGGATATTCATATGTAACTCTTGGTTCATTTCTTCTTTCTTCATTTAAACAAGTTTTTATATCTTCATGCATTTGAGCAACTGAATCATATCTATTTTTTGGATTTTTTGCACATGCTTTAAATATGATATTTTCAACTGATTGTGGTATAGATTCAACATAATTTGTTACTCTAGGTATTTGTTCTTTCATTTGCTTAATAGCAATTTCTACTGCGTTTTCGCCTTTAAATGGAAGTTTACCAGTTAATAATTCAAACATTAATATACCAAGTGAATAAATATCACTTTTTATTGTAGCACCATTTCCATTTGCTTGTTCTGGTGGTAAATAATGTACTGAGCCCATAACTGAATTTGTTTGAGTCAGTTCAGTACTATTTAAAGCCATTGCAATTCCAAAATCAGTTATTTTTACTGTTCCATCTTCTTTAATTAAAACGTTTTGTGGTTTTATATCTCTATGAATTATATAACTATCATGGGCACACATAACAGCAGATGTTAATTGAAGCATTATATCTATTACTTCAGGAAGTGTAAGTGCCCCACGTTTTTTTATTAGATTTTTTAAAGTTTTTCCATCTATATATTCCATTACTATATAATAGTTACCATCATCTTCACCAACATCATACATTTCAACTATATTAGGATGTGATAATGAACTAGCGCTTATAGCTTCTCTTTGAAATCTTCTAACAAATTTTTCATCATGAGCTAAATCTCCACGTAAAACTTTAACCGCAACATCTCTATCTAATATTATGTCATGAGCTAAATATACGTTAGCCATTCCACCTTCACCAATTGTACGTATTATTTGATAACGATCATTTATTTTTTGACCCTTGACTATCATTTATTTTCCTCCTTATCCAAAAATGCTACTGAAATATTATCAGTTCCACCCCTATTGTTACTTTTTAAAACCAACTTATTTAGTTTTTCTTCAATACTTGTTTTTTCTGATAAGACTTTTGATATTTGATTATTATCAAGCATATTAGTAAGTCCATCGCTACATAAAAATATTCCATCTATATCTGTTTCAACATCAAATATATCCATTTCTACTTTTGTTGATGCTCCAAGTGCTCTCATTAAAACATTTTTTCTTGGATGATCTTTTGCTTCTTCTGGTGTTAATTCGCCAGACTTAACAAGTAAATTAACTAAAGTATGATCATTTGTTATTTTATGAATCATTTTATTTTTATAGACAAAGCCAGATGAATCACCTATATTTCCAAAAAGCAAAAATTCTTTTGTTACCAAAGCAAGTACTAATGTTGTTCCCATACCTGCACTTTCTGGATGTTCTGCTGTATATTTATATATTAAACTATTTGCTTCACTTACTTCTGTTTGAATCCAGTTAATAGCACTTTCTTTTGTTCCTATATTTTCTAATTCTTCAAATTTTTTTCCTATATGTGAAATAGCTATACTAGAAGCTATTTCTCCACCTTTATGTCCACCCATACCATCAGCAACAGCCATTAGGTATTCGCCAGACTTGTCTTTAACAATTATAACACTATCTTCATTATGTGTTCTAACCTTACCAGGATCTGTTAAATAGTAATAATCCATTATCTTCCCTCCTCATAATTAGAACGTAATTGTCCACAAGCTGCATTTACCTTGCTTCCAAATTCTCTTCTAATTGTAACATTTATTTTATTTTTTTTCAAAATATCGTAAAATTTAATTATTTGTTCTTTATTACTTTTTTTATATTCAATATGTGTAGTTTCATTATAAGGAATTAAATTAACATAGCAATTGATTCCTTTTAATAATTTTGAAAGTTCTAATGCACATTTTTCTGTATCATTAACATCTTTAAGCATTATATATTCAAATGTAACTCTTCTATTTGTTTTTTGTATATATACTTTTATAGCTTCTATTAGTTTTTTTATATTATATGCTTTATTAATAGGCATTATTTTACTTCTAAGTTCATCATTTGGAGCGTGCAAACTAACAGCTAAATTAACTTGTTTTCCATCATTAATAAATTCATATATTTTAGGAACTAAACCACTTGTAGATACTGTTATATGTCTTGATCCTAAAGCTATACCATATGGATCATTTACTATATCAATAAATTTTATAACATTATCATAATTATCAAATGGCTCTCCAATTCCCATTAATACTACATGTGATATTCTTATATTTAAATCTTTTTCTATTTTTAAAATTTGTAATATCATTTCATTTGGATATAAATTTCTTATTTTTTTAAGTCTTCCACTTTCACAAAACGAACATGACATATTACATCCAACTTGTGTGGAAATGCATAAGCTATTTCCATAATCATGATTCATAAGTACTGCTTCTATTTTATTTCCATCGTTAAGACCAAACAAATATTTTTTTACATCAATGTCTTCTTTTTTATCTAATATTACTAAATCATCAAATTCAAAATCCGTATTTAATTTATTTAGTAGTTCCTTTTTTATATTTGTCATTTCATCAAATTTAGTTACTCTTTTTCTATATATCCATTCATAAACTTGTGTTGCTTTAAACTTTTTTTCACCTAAATTTATAAAATAATTTTCTAAATCTTTCTTTGTTATACTATAAATACTAGACATATAAACACCCATAATAATTATAGCAAATAACAAAAAAAAATAATAGTTAAGTCTATTATTTTTAATACATTATATAATTTATTATCATTTATTTACAATAAATTGTCACTTTGTTTACTACTACAAAAACTACATACTGTTGCTTCTTGTCTTATAATGGCTCCACAATACTTGCAATTTTTATAGTATACTTTATTATCTACAGGTTTTATTTCTTCTTGTAGGTTTTCTTTTACATCGTTATTTTTTTGATTATTATAAAAGTCAGAAACTTCTAAACTATTAAGTTTATAAGTGTTATTTTCTACATTTAAAGTTTGCGTTTTTTCTATATTTAATGAATGTGTTTCTTCATCTAACTCTTTATTTTTTCTATTATCTAAATAATTAAAAATGCTTGATACAACCATCAATACAGAACCTATAATTATTAAATATAACCCAACTCCATATTTAGCACTTCCTGCATTTAATTTATTTAAGGCAACCATATTACTATTTATTCCTAAATAAAATATAAGTAATATTAACAATGAACCAATTGCAGGTATAAATGAAAAAAATCCAACTTTAAATAAGTACAAAATTGCACCTATAATTGCGCACGCTAAAACAAGTTTCCCATTTTCAACTATAAAGGCTTTTGAAACACCATCTATAATTACTATGGGAAGTATTGTACCAATAATCATAATGATTGAACTAATATACGCAAGTATATCAGATTTATATTTCATTATCCTCTTCAACTAGCCTCACCCTATTTTTAATTATATCACATAATATAAAAAAAGTATCTTAAAATTTATATTAAAGAATTTATCATACAATTTTACTTTCTTTAACAACAAAAAAAGCAAACATTTTTTGTTTACTTTTATCTATTTACTTGCCAATTATTTACAACATCACAGTTCGAACTTGATGGTTGTGGATTTGGCATTTCAAGTTTAACAATTAATGGAATTTTAAATGCTGTGCCAAACCCTACACAAGTACCTGCTTGTAAGCTTTTTTGTTTTTCAACGATTTCAGCACTTATATTTGGAAGCATTTTTTTAATATAATCCAAATCTCTTGGATGATTCATCTTAAATATCAAGAAATTTGATACCTGTGATATAACTGTTTCAGATATTTCTACAGGTCTTTGGGAAATCAAATTTAAAATTATTCCATATTTTCTTCCTTCTTTAGCAATTCTTTCAAAAATATTATATCCAATTAATGAAACATCTATGTCGTTTTGAACTACTCTATGTGCTTCTTCTAGGAATATATGAAATGGTATTGTTGCTCTATTTGTTAAATTCTTTGAGAAATTAAATAACATTTTACAATATATCTTTGTTGTCACCTTTGTAAACCAATCTTCAACATCTTCAAAGTTAAAGTTTATTATTTGAGCTTTTCTACCATTTATCATAAGCAATGAAGCAATATATTGATCACGAGTTATAAATGTTGGATAATTAAAGTATTGTCCATATTCACTAATTGCTATAGAATGTAGTCTAACTTTTAATGATATAGCAGCATCATATAATTTTTCGTTTCTTAAAAGCCCTTCTGAAATAAGTGTAAATTCTAAAGCCTTTTCTAAGTCCTGCATTGTAAAATAATTTAATTCAGTTTCTTCATATTTATCAAGTTCTTCATTTATAAATGAATTAACATATTCTGTTATTAAATTACTTTCTGGAAAATTACCATTAGTATCTATTACAAAACAATCTCTAAATTTTCTTGTATAACCTATACCTTGTACAGGAGCATTTAAATTAAATTTTTCTGTTTGACAAGATGCAATTATAGAGAATATATCATTTCTTTTACTACTAGATGTTTGATTTGTATATAAAACAGTCATTATTGCTTTAGCAATTACATGATTTTTATATGCTTCTGCAGTTTCTTTTTTACTTGAAAATATTCTAACTAATTTAAGCATTCTTTCTATTATAGGTAATTGAGATGGACTACTAGCTGATAATAATAGTGCGAAATCATCTATATCAAGTAACCAAAGTGGAATACTAATTTTTTCACCATCTTTATCAAACTTATTAGTTGTATAATATTTAAAATTATAATTTGGATTAATAGAGTTTATATTTTTAAATGCATTATGATATTCCCCATATGCATCAAATATAAAAAAGTTTGATTTATAGGGAAGTACATCTGTTTTACCAAATAAATTCTGTAAAATACGAGCTACTCCACATGATTTACCGCTACCACTATTACCAAATATAGCCATGTGATTACTACAAAGTGCATTAATATCAATCCTAATTGGGAATCCATTATATAAAGGGCTTGTTCCAAGTAAGAAAGTTTCAGTTCCCTCACTACCTAAAAATAACTTAACTTCATCTTCTCTTACTAATCTAATATTTGAAGTAAGTTTTGGTTTCCTTAAAACACCACCTATAAATTTATTAGCAGTTATTTCTCCTAAAAATCTAATTTTAACAAGTGTTGAACTTATATCTTCTACTTCACCAAGTATTTTTTTATCATCATCTTCAAATACAACATGCATATTCATTAAATCTGTTGATAATGGCTTATCTTGTGGTATTTCCACATGTGCCATATTATCACTTATATATACTATTTTTCCAAACATTTTATCACCCTTATATCAATTCTTTTATTTCTTTTTTTATTTTTTCGTCTTTTATTTGTTCTAACAATTTATTTATTTTTTCACTTTTTTCATAAAGTTTTAATTTTTCTTCATATTGTTTTAGTTTTAAAGTTGCATCTTTTATTTGTTTATGTACTGCATTTCTACTTATATTATTATTTATACTCATTTCTGATAAAGTTAAATTATTAAAATAATAGTCTTCAAAATATAATCTTTGTTTATCAGTTAAAAGTACACCATAGTAATCAAATAATGTACTCAAATATATAGTTTCTTCCAATTAAAACACCTTTATTAAAGCATCTATCCCAAAGTATAAACACATAAGACCACCAATTATATATGGAATAGTAAATAATTGCCTTTTAAATGTTTTAGCATTGTTATATGCCATAGTGAAAAGTGCAATAGCAAGTACAAATTCCAAAACTGTAGAAAAAAGTGGTTCAAATGCTGACATTATTAAAAGTGCGATTACACATGCAATTAACACTGCCTGAATAAACAAACCGATTTCATTTACAACTATTCTTTTTTTAGCGTTTCTCTTTTCAACTAATTTCATTTTCTTCCTCCTTAAATAATCCATAAATATATTTTTCTATATCAAATACTTTTAAATCTTCTTTTTTCTCTCCAAGACCTATTAATTTTACAGGTATTCCTACATTTTCTTTTATAGCAAGAACTATTCCACCTTTTGCTGTTCCATCTAATTTGGTAAGAACTATTCCAGTAATGTTTGTAATTTCTTTAAAACTTTTAGCCTGACTAATACCATTTTGACCGGTTGTTGCATCGATAACAAGTAAAGTTTCATGAGGCGCATTCGGAATTTCCCTACCAATTACTTTATTCATTTTTTCTAGTTCTTTCATTAGATTTTCTTTGTTTTGTAATCTACCTGCTGTATCTATTAAAACTATATCATAATCGTTTGCTTTTTGTAGTCCATCAAATATAACACTTGAAGGATCTGCATTTTCTTTATATGAAACATCACAATCTACTTTTTTTCCCCATTCTTTTAATTGTTCTGTAGCACCTGCTCTAAAAGTATCACCTGCTATAAGCAAAACTTTCTTATTTTCACTTTTAAATTTTGCTGCCATTTTACCAATTGTAGTTGTTTTTCCAACACCATTTACTCCTACGAATAATATTATTGTAGGTCCATCTTGGTTATAATTTATTTTACTAGAAATTATGTCGTTATTTACATATATAATAAACATTTCATCTACTATGATTTCCATTAAATCTTTTGAATCAATTATGTTTTCTTTTTTCACTCTTTTTCTTATCTTATCAACAAAAGTCATTACTGTATTAACACCTATATCTGCCATTATAAGTATTTCTTCTAATTCTTCAAAATATTCTTCTGTTATTTTTTTATGTTTTTTATTTAATTCATCTAATTTAGAAAATAATTCTCTTCTTGTTTTTTCTAAACCTTTATCATATACTTCTATTTCTTTTTGTTCAGTTTTATCTTTAGTGAATATATTTTTAAATTTGTCAAATAATCCCATTGTTTATCACCCATATTTATTTTACACTATTATTAATTAAATTTCTATAGTTTTGTATATTTTATAGTGTCATCATCATTTATAAAATCTACTACAGAAAAATTATTAATTGCTTCTTTATAATATTCTGTATGTATTATAACTATAGGAATATTCATTTTTTTTGAAGCCTTTAAATCGTTTTCTTTTACGTTATCATAACAAACTATGTATTCAGGCTTTATTTTTTCATCTTCCATAACTAAAATTTCATTATAGCCTTTTGTATTATCTATTAGTTTTTCTGGAGTTAATATTTCATTTTTTACATCAGTTTGATACCTATGAGATGTAAATGAATCTGAATGATACATATGCATTATGTTTTTTTCATCCAACTTATTAAATCCAAATACAACACAATCAGATGGACTTCTATAAGTTCCAAGAAATTTATCACTTATTATAGATAGTGATATAGTATCATTATCTGTGCTTTTTCTCCAGGGAGCTTGATTATCTACATCCATATAATTTTCAATTGATGTAGCATGCACTGGCATAAAAAATGCTTCGCCTTTTAGTTCATATATTTTTACATTATTAATTTCTTTATAATTCATATTATTTAAATTTAT
>URCH01000010.1 GCA_900546275.1 uncultured Mycoplasmatota bacterium | reverse complement strand
TAACCAACTGAGCTACAGGCCCATAAATAATATGACTATTAAAGTATACATTATTTTTTATTTTTTGACAATACTTTTTTTTAATTTTTTTCATATTATTTAAATTTAAACATTTACCACATTATAATTTTATTGTTTTTTATATAAAATATTATAAAAACTGCTAACTTTTATTAGCAGTTTTCAATTATAATTCAAATTGTGAATTATATAATTTTGCATAAAATCCATCTTGTTTAATTAATTCATCATGATTTCCTTGTTCTATTATATTACCATCTTTCATTACTAATATTAAATCAGCATTTTTTATTGTTGATAATCTATGAGCTATAATAAAACTTGTTCTTCCCTCTGTTAATTTGTCCATAGCTTTCTGAACTAATTCTTCGGTTCTGGTATCGACATTTGATGTTGCTTCATCTAGTATTAAAAATGGTGAAGATTGCAACATTCCACGTGCTATTGTAAGTAATTGTTTTTGACCTATTGAAATACTATCGTTTTCACCCAACTTTGAATCATAAGAATTTGGTAATGTTCTAATAAAATGATCTAACCCTATTTTTTTACAAACTTCTCTTATTTGTTCATCATTTACATTTTTTGTGTTATATTTTATATTTTCCTTTATTGTACCTTCAAATAACCAAGTATCTTGCAATACCATTGTAAATAAATCATGTATATTTTCTCTTGTTAAATCATGTATAGATACATCATCTATTTTAATATCACCAGAATTGATTTCATAGAATTTCATAAGTAAGTTTACCATAGTAGTTTTTCCTGCTCCTGTTGGACCAACGATTGCTATTTTTTGACCAGGTTGGGCTATTGATGAAAAATCATTTATTATTGTTTTTCCATTTTCATCATATTTAAATGAAACATTTTCAAATTCTATTTTTCCTTTTACTTTTGTTTTATCTAATTTCTTTGTTGCATTTTTTTGATTTGACATTTCAGTTTCATCTAAGAATTCAAATACTCTTTCACTTGCTGCTGCTGTTGACTGAAGTTGAGTTGTTGCTTGAGCAATTTGAGCAAGTGGAACTGTAAATAATCTAACATATGTTATAAATGCAACTATAACACCAAATGTAATATGTCCGTTTAAAGTAAGAAGTGCTCCTACTATACAAACTGCAACATATCCAAAGTTTCCAATAAAACTCATTATAGGTTGCATAAGCCCTGATAAAAATTGACTTTTTTGGTTACTTTTACATACTTTTTCATTATATTCATCAAATAATTTATCTGATTGTTCTTTTCCATTGTATACCTTAACTACTTGAAGTCCAGAATATATTTCTTCAATATGACTATTTAAATTTCCAAGTTCCTCTTGTCTTTGAATAAAGTATTTTTGTGAATTTTTAAGAATTAGCATCATTCCTAAAAAACCTATAAAGCTTGAAAGAATTGCAGTTAAAGCTAAAACCCAATTTGTTACAAACATCATTATAATTGTTCCAACAAATAATGTAATATTACTTACAAGTGATACAAGTGATTGGTTCATTGATTGTGAAATAGTATCTACATCATTTGTAACTCTAGATAAAATATCGCCAGATTGATGATTATCAAAATATTTAAGTGGTAATTTATTTATCTTTTTACTTATATTGGTTCTTAATTTTTTAGCAAATTTATTTGAAACATTTGCCATACATATTGATTGTATATATGTAAATAATGCACTACATACATATAAAAATATTAATAATAAAGTTATTTCTTTTATCTTGTTTATATTCATGTTTGGTTTAATTAATTCTTGTATAGATGTAGGCATTTCATCTATTTTTTTATATAAATCATTTGCTGTTGAATTTTCATTTAGTGTTGATAATATTTTAGCAAATTCAATTTGTTCTTCAACGGTTATTGTTTTTTCATCAATTACTATATTATCATTTATACCACTTTTTATCTTTTCTGTTATAGTTTTCATATTTGTTGTATTTATAACTAATCCACTTTGAATGTTATCTGTTAAATCAGATAATCTGCTTGGGGTAATTATTGATAATATTGCACTTAATATTGCTACTATGAAAGCAAAAAATATTAATATTCTAAAACTTTTTAACTCGTTAAATAATCTTTTCATAGCTGATGTAAAATTATTTGCTTTGTCTGGTACATTCATTCCAGGAGGGCCATTTTTTATATGCTTTTTATTATTCATTTTCTAATTCCTCCTTTGATAATTGTGAATATGCAATTTCTTTATATACATCACAATTTTTTAATAATTCTTTATGTTTTCCAATTCCTACAATAACTCCTTTATCAAGTACAACTATTTTATCGGCATTCATTATTGTTCCAATTCTTTGAGCTACTATTAGTGTTGTTGCATCTTTAGTATATTTTTTTAATTCTTTTCTTAATTGTGAATCAGTTTTATAATCAAGTGCGGAAAAAGAATCATCAAAAATATAAATCTCCGGTTCTCTTGCTATTGCTCTTGCTATTGAAATTCTTTGCTTTTGTCCACCAGAAATGTTAGTTCCACCTTGAGCTATATGTGAATCATATTTATTATCTAATTTCATTATAAATTCTTCTGCTTGTGCAACTTTTATAGCTTCTTCTATTTTTTTATTCGTAATTTTTTTCTTACCTTTTCCAAATGTAACATTGGATTTAACTGTACCATTAAACATTACTGCTTTTTGTGAAACATATCCTAATTTATTATATAAAAATTCTTGTTTATAATCTTTTACATTTATTCCATCTATTAAAACTTCCCCATCTGTTGCATCATAAAATCTAGGAACTAAATTAATAAGTGTTGATTTTCCACTTCCTGTTGAACCAATAAATGCTATAGTTTCACCAGTATTAACTTTAAAACTAATGTTTTTTAGTAAATATTCATCTGCATCTGGATATTTAAATGAAACATTTTTGAATTCAATTGTACCTTTTTCTTTTGTTGTATCTTTATCAATTAAACCATCTTTAATGCTTATATCTTCTTCCAACACTTCGTTTATTCTATTCGCAGAAACTTGTGCTCTTGGTAATATCATAAAAATCATAGATAGCATCATAAATGCCATAATTACCTGCATTGCATATGATGAAAACACAATCATATCTCCAAATATTGGAAGTTTATCTACCATTAAAGCATCTTTTATTAAATATGCTCCAATAAAATATATACTTAGTGTTAAACCATACATAACCAAATACATTATTGGTTGCATAAATGCGAATTTTTTTTGATTAAATAACATTATATTTGTTAATTCATTATTTGTATTTTCAAATTTATTTTCTTGGTATTTTTCTGCATTAAAAGCTCTTACTACTCTTATTCCAGTTAAGTTTTCTCTAGTAACTCCATTTAATTTGTCTGTTAATTTTTGTACTTTTTTAAATCTTGGTATTACAAATGAAGTTATTATAGCAACTGTTGATAGTAAAATTACTAACCCAACTGCAGTTACAGTGCTCCATTGCCAACTTTTATTAAGAATTTTTGTTACTGCCCAAACTGCTGTTATAGGGGCTTTTATTAGTAATTGTAAACCAATTGAAATAAGCATTTCTATTTGAGTAACATCATTTGTTGTTCTTGTTATTAAACTGCTTGTTGAAAATGTTTTTACTTCATGTAGTGATAGATTTTCTACTTTATCAAATATTTTTTTTCTCAATTTTTTTGAAAAATTAGATGATATTTTTGAAGCCAAAAATCCTGTAAATACAGCTGATAAAAGGCTTCCAAAAGCACATGCCAACATATAAAGTCCATTTATAATAATATCACTCATTTTACTGCCTTCTGTTTGTACTAATACTGTAATTTTTGACATGTAATCAGGCATTTTTAAATCAAGCCAAACTTGTATAAAAATTAAAATAAAGCATATTATAAATATTTCTATTTCTTTTTTATTTAAATTTTTTAATATTTTTATCATAAAAATTCCTTTCTTATATACATTTAATTTGAGAGATTTTTAATCATTTTTTCTAAGGTGTTTAAAAATCCGTCTAATTCGTTTTTACTTATATTTTTTATTGCGGTTTCTTCTAATTTTTTTAATTCTTTTTTTCTTTTTTCAAACAATTCTACACATTTTGGATTTAAAACTACTTTTTTTGTTCTATTATCTATCTCATCTGTTACACGATTTATTATTTTATTTTTTTCCATTGTTTGTAATACGCTTGATACTGTTGCTCTGCTTGAATTTAAAAGTTTCTCTATATCTTTTTGATAAATATCATTATTTTGATTCTTAAGTAAAAAATCCATTATTTGCATTTGTGTTGGACTTGGAATTATTTTTTCTTTGTCATTGATTGAAAAATTTCTTAAGATTAAATTATCCAATTGTTTGATTTGCTTTAAAATCATTTTCTCTCTCCTTATGTAATTACCTAATGTTTTGTCAGGCATCTTACAATTTATAATTATATACTTTTTTAATTCTTTGTCAATATAATAAAACACTAAATATTAATGTTTTATTTAGTGCTTTTTATTCGTTTCCTTTTAAGCTACTTACTGAACTGCACCCTTTGGAGTAGACACAAATAAAAAAATAGTTCAAATAAATTATAGTATAATACACCTTCGAAAGGAGGTGTTTTACTATGGCTAAAAAAGGACAAAAATTTAATAAAATAAATCTTGAAACAAAACTTGAAATATGTAGAAAGCATTTTGAAGAATATGTTCCTGAAACTCCATTAGCAAAAGAATATGATTTGCCTATCGGAACAATAATATATATATTTAATAATTATAGAAAAGGTTATGGATTTGAAAGAAAAAAAGGAATTGAAAGAGGCAAAAAAAGAAAATCAATCACTTTAGAAGATTGGAAAGAAAGATATGAAATATTAAAAAAATACCAAGCCTTCCTCAAGGCACAACGAGAGAAAAAGTAACATTTATAAATTTATACAAAAATAGTTTTAAACTTACTAATATGTGTGCCGTACTTAATATAAGTCCAAAAACTTATTATAAGTATAGAAATAAGGAAGATTCTGATTATTATGATTATTTAATAATAAAAGAAATATTTGATGATTCTAAAGGTACATATGGATATCGTAGGATTGTTGAAGGTCTACTCTTAAAATATGGTGTAGTTATGAATGAAAAGAAGGTATTAAGAATAATGAAAAAATATAATTTAATGGCTGAATATATAAGAAAGTCAAAGAAAAAGAATAAAAATGAAAGAATAGAAGATAATGTTAAACCAAATTTATTAAATAGAAATTTTACTACTGATGCTTTAAATAAGGTATGGGATACAGATGTAACTTATCTAATATATAAAGGATCTAGGGCATATTTATCTACAATAATTGATTTATACGATAGACATGTAGTTGCATATAAAATTTCTAAAACAAATGATAATAAATTGGTAATGGATACTTTAAATGAAGCAATAGCAAAAGAAAAAGATGTAAATGGATTAATCCTACATTCTGATCAAGGATTCCAATATACATCTTATGAGTACAAAGCTATATGTGAATCAAATGGCATTCAAATTTCTATGTCTAGAAAAGGAACTCCAATTGATGACTCTCCTATAGAAAGCTGGCACGCTCTTCTAAAAAAAGAAACTTTGTACAATAATAATATTACATCTTTACAAGAATATATTCAACTTGTAGAAGAATGGATATTATTTTACAACACCACTAGACTAAAGTCAAAAATTAAGAAAAAGAGAAAAATAACTTTTCTCTTTTTAATATACTATTTTTTTATTTGTATCTCCAAAATGGGATTTACATCATTTGTAATCTATTTTTTGTTGTCTTTATTTATATATTTTTTTAAATCCATAGATGGTTTAAAAGCAAAAATAAAGGAATATTTTTCTTTTCTCTTTTCTTGCAATTCTCTAATTTGACATTTTAATTCTTCATACTTTATTTCTATATTATTTTCCTTAGCATATTTCTTAATTTTAGATAACATTTTTGTAGAGTATATATAATCAATTATTATTATTCCACTAAAAAAACCAAGTATAAATGAAAATGACATATTATTATGAAACCATTCTATTTTTTCTATAATAAAACCTGCTATAAAATAATAATATATTGCACCTATAATTGTCCATATAAGTGAAAATAAAGGGCAAATAATTCCTTTGTAATTTCCCCATCTATTACTATAATCCCATAATTTAACAGGTTTATTTACAAATGATAATCCACCTATTAATTCAATTAATGTCATAGAAGCTCCCATCAACAATATTATTATTATACTTGGTAATTTTAGATTATAAAACATCAAGTATATACCTGTAAGTGCACATAATCCAAATCCATATATTGGTAAGTAAGGTCCTATTAAGAATCCTGGATTTACCCATTTTCCATGAACTATTCTTCTAAAAATTAGTTCTACTAACCATCCTATTGTACTTCCAATGTAAAATATAAATATAAAATTAAGTATTAAATTCATTTTTTCACCTGCTAGTCATATTTCATCTAAAATATAACATATATTTTTTTGATTTTCAATAAAAAAATTGAACTAAAAATAGCTTTTAAGTTCAATTTTATTTTTATTTACATTTTACATTTTTATCTTCAGAAGTCATTTTTTGAATAAATTCGTCTTTTGTAAGTCCAGTTATTTTATTTTCTGAATCTGATGAATTTAATACAGATTCATAATTTTTAATTGTTATGTTTTTTCCAGAGCATTTTACATCTATTTTTTTGATTCATCCTCAGTAAATGAATTAAATAGTTGCATCAATCCACAATATTGTGAAGCTGTTGTATCATCCTCAAATTTAATTGTAGCATCTACTGTACTTACCTTGTTATCTTTCATATTGGCAGTTACTTGTAATTTCATTTTTTTGCCATCCTCTTCTGTTGTTTGTGTACAAACTACTTTATTGCTTCCACATCCAGTAAATAGTAGTAAAGCTCCTATGCCTAAAACTAAAGTTTTTTTCATTTCTTTCACTTCTTTTCTACTACCATTATACTAAAGAACAAACTTAATGACAATATTTTTAATTATAATGATACAATTAATAGTAAAATTGTATGTAAAAAGATAAATATAACCACTAAAGAATTATTTAATTATCAAAATAATGATATAATTTTATTAGGTGAGAACAAATGTTAGAACAATTAGAGGTATTAATTAAGTGTATATTTGAATTGATATTATTAATTTTAAATCCAATATTTTCAATTCCAATATTTATATGTATTTATATTTATCACACTAAGGTTAAAGAGTATAAAGAAGAAACCTATTACAAAATTACTAAAGTATCCTATTTTAACGTTAGACATAATGCTTGAAAATATGGAGAATATTTGATTTATAAATATCTTAAAGATTTTGAAAATCAAGGTGCAAAGTTTTTATTCAATATATACATACCTAAAAAAGGAAATGAAACTACTGAAATAGATGTATTAATGATTTCGAGTAAAGGATTATTTGTGTTTGAAAGCAAAAATTATAGTGGATGGATTTTTGGTGGTGATAATCAAAAATATTGGTACCAAACACTTCCTTCTAATAGAGGAAAAAGTCATAAAGAAAAATTTTATAATCCTATTTTTCAAAACAATACACATGTTAAGTACCTTAAAACTTTTATAGAAAAAACAATACCAATATATTCAATAATTACCTTTTCTGATCGTTGTACTTTAATGAATGTTTATTTTCAATCATCAAAAGTAAATGTTATTAATCGTTATCAGGTTTATAATTTAATTAGTTCTATTTATAACAGTAATTCAAATGATTTATTGTCTAACAAACAAATAGAAGAAATATATAATACATTGTATCCTTATACTCAAATAGATGAAAGTATTAAGCAAAAACATATTGATAATATTAACAATAATCTAAATAATATGACAATTTCTAATAACAAAAATATATCTACTGACAAAATAGAAAACGACAATATAGTAAATAACACAGTTAATAAAACCAAACAAGTTATTAATTTAAATAATAATACTGTAAGAATTATCATTGATGATAAAAATCAAACTTTAATTTGCCCCTTATTTGGTTCTAAATTAGTATTAAAAATAGCCAAACATGGTGTACATACTGGTGAAAATTTTTATGGATGTTCTAATTATCCTAAGTGCAAATATATAAAAAAGTAAATCAGATATTTAAAAATGATATCTGATTTTATTATATAAAAAATTTAAAGATTGCTATATTGATATAACTTTTTTAGATGAAATTTAAATATTAGGAAGTATTGAGAAAAAAATAATATAAAAATTTAATTAACGAAAAAAGACTTTTTTAGTCTTTATTCAAAAGCCCGCTCAAATATTTTATCATTTTCAAAAAGTAATGGTATTCTTTCATTTCTATATTCAAATGCTTCTTCTACGCATTTTATAATTAAATAAATTTTATCTTTTGATAAAATTGGAATGCTCATATCATTCATTCTTTCTAGTCTCAAATGTGGAATTGTTGAAGCGACAACTGTTCGTCTAATTGCTTCATAGTATCCTATTTCTTTTATTGATAATACTAAATATAAATTAAATATTCTTGTGTTATATTTAAACTTCTTGCATAATCATTAATTCTCAAAATCTGTATACTTGAAGATAAAATACAATTATCATTCTCCATTATCATTCCAACAGCTCCTATTTTTCCATCCTTTGTAAAAATTATATCTTTAGGGTGAAGTTGTTGATTAATACTATTATATATATCTTCTGATACATAAAAATCAAGGTACAAATCAACTGAATTATTAACAATATCCGATGTTCTAATAAATGGTTTGTCATTTTTTTCTTTATCCAAATAAATATTATAATTAGAACTGCCTACTTCTATACCATGAAAAGATTCTCCAACTATTGAACCTAATTTTTCAATTTTCAATGATTCTTTTAATTTTTTGTTTATATTTTCATAGAGTAAACTATAGTGTTTCGGAATCCAAATATCTTTTTCTTTAAGATCATTATATTTAATATTAAATGAAAAATCACTTTTTATATTTTTTATATCAAATCCTAGACTATCATAGAATATACTCCTTGCTTCTTCAATTTTTTTTATTGATTTTATTAATAATTTATTTGCTTCTTTTTCATTATTAGTAATTTTATCAATTACATCTTTAGATAAAATTGGAATATCAACTTGTTTTAAATTAGTTAATGATAATAATGGTTGAATATTTCCAGTAGTTAAACTATATAATTGAACCTTGCCATATTTTGATCTAAAAAATACTGACAAATACTCAGGAGTTATTTTTTCATTTTCTTTAATTGATATGTGTGCAATATGTCTTGGTATACCTGCAATACCAATATACTCTTTTTTATATATAGCAGACTTACCAATTGTTCCAACTATTGGAATTAATACATCATTTTCAGTTAAATGTATTCTCTTAATTCTATAATAGTCTTCTTTGTCAATATATTGTACATCACTAATAGAATCAAAATCTACACAACCTTCTCAGATATTTCTACCATATAAATATCTGATTCCACCATTAGAGTTTCTAGGGATTGCTGTATGTTCACCATCTGACACTTTATAATTTTCTAATTTTATATATTTAATTTTATTACTAATTATTTCTTCTTTCTTTTCCATAAGTCATCTCCTCCATAATAATTATACCATGATCTTGTAACGATTATATCCTACCGTTTGCGGAATAATGTTATTTTCTCATTCATACGGATCATTTATATTTTATCCGTATCATTGTTAAAATTAAAAATCCATTGAAGATTTTTGACACTTTCGGCACTTTTCTTCAATGAACTATTTTAAAAGTCAATTTTTTGTACCTAAATTGTACCTAAAAATATTTTAGCAATACTGATGGCTCGCAAACCCTTATAAAATGGGCACAAAAAATGAGAGCACGGTTAAATGCTCTCTTCAGGGGGTTGTTCTTTACAACTCAGTTGTAAGAATTTACTACTTTTACTCGTAAAACTTGCTTAAAAATTGCAATTTAGTTGCAAAAATACCGATTATATCGTAAAATGGCTTATTATTTTTCTCAATTCGTATCTAAAAGTATCTAAATCGTATCCAAAAGTATCTATTTCATATCTAAAAACCAAGTATTTATAAGGGTTTATTAAAATAATTAGTTGTCTTGAATGTGAAGAGAGCAATATTTCGTGATATAATATTATTGGAAGTGATTATATGAATTTTGTAATGGATACCAATATTTCAGGTAATTATAAAAACAATTCTCAAAAAGCAAGAGTTATAACAGAGACATGGGTATTAGATAATTTTAAATGTCCTTTTTGTAATTCAAAACTAACTCAATATACAGCTAACAATAAATGTGCTGATTACTACTGCAAAAAATGTAATGAAGATTTTGAACTAAAAACAATTAATGGTAAGTTTCCAAAAGATAAAATGAATGGTGCTGGTTATAAAGCCACTCTAGATAAAATCAATAGTGATAAATCTTCACATTGGATTTTATTGGAACATAGTGATTTTACAGTTAACGGTTTAACTTTTATTCCAAAGTATTTCTTTTACGATGAAATGATAGAACCAAGAAAAGAATTAAATGCAACTGCAAAACGTCATGGATGGCAAGGATGTAGAATAGCATTAAATATGATTCCATCTTTTGGTAAAATATCCTATATTAAAAATAATAAAGAAGTTGATAAAAAAATTATTACTTATAAATTAGGAAAAGCGTCGGCATTTAAAAAGTCTAACTTAAAAAACAAGAATTGGAAACTTGAAATATTATCTTTAATTGATTCTATACCTGAGACAATTTTTTCAGTTAGCGATTTATATGAATTTATACCTACTCTTGAAGAAAAACATCCAGATAATCACAATATTGATGCAAAAATCAGAGAAACACTTCAACAACTTAGAGACGAAGGATATATTAAATTTCTAGATAAAGAAGGATTCAAAGGTTTATATCAAAAACTATTTTAAAGTGCTGATATTCAGTACTTTTTTATTGCAACAAAAAAAGAGCATTTCTGCTCTAATTAAATACCAGATTTTCTTCTGTTACATTCTTTACATAACATTTGACAATTATCTGAAGTTGTTTTACCACCAGCATGCCATGGTGTTATATGGTCTGCTTCCATTTTGTTTATTTCAAAATGTTCCTTACAATTTGGACAAATACCTTTTTGTCTTTCATATGCTTCACGTTTTTGATTATCAGTGAATGCACGAATACTTAAATGTTTTTCTTGACCTGTAATTAAATAAACATATATTCCTTTTTTGCTTGTAACATCATCATCTTGCATTAATCTAACAATTTCCTGTTCTAACTTATCTGAATTATAAGATTGGTCTTTATATTCATTATATAATAATCCCCAATCTATACCTTTCATTTCTCTTCTATAATTAGGAAATAATCTATTTACCCAATCAATTACTGATTGAAAATATTGCCACAACTCATTCGCATCATCATTATGTTGGTGCTCACCCATATAATCTTCTATACTTTTATTGTCCCTTGATGAAATCCATTTTAATGCTGTCTCTAAATAATCTTGTCTAATAGTAGACCCATTCATGTATTTTTCACCTATTTGATAAGCAGGGCAAGAGGTTTTACTAAAATGTCTTTTCGCATCATGTAACCAAGTACCTGTATATTGAGAATTTCTTAATTCTTGGTCTGTAAGTTTTTCACCAGCAATATTAATGATTTTAAACCAATCAAGTTTTTCGGATGGTGTTCCCTCACAAATATATATCATTAATTTATAATCTAATATTTTTTCTTGTAAATCCTTTGTCAAATTATTAAATCCTTTGAAGTCTACAGAAAAATCCCCATTAACGTATTGACAAATACTAAGCGTTCTTTGTTGTCCATCCAAAAGTTCATAGCCATTTTCACTTTTACTCCAATACATTACATTTAAAGGAAAACCTTTATTAATTGTGTCAATAACTGCATTCCTTTCTTTTTCGTTATAAATAAATTCTCTTTGAAAAGGTGGTCTAATATCTAATTTGCCACCATAACCAACAACACCAGATTCTTGATTATCTACATAATCTTTTACTACATCTCTAACTGGTATTTCATGTAATTTTATTTCCATACTACACCTTCCTTATAATAATTATTCTTGCATAAGGCACAACAGCTTTACCATCCTTCATTAAATATAATCTCCAAACAGACGAATGACCCGGTAATGATTTGTCAATTTCCTTTGGAATTGGTTCCATTTCTAATTCTTGTCCGAGTGCTCCAACACCCAATCCAATTATTTCAAACTGGTCAGGATTATACTTACCAAGAAAAGTAATTGGAACTCCCATTTTTCCCATATAATCTACTGGAATATCAGTAACCATATCAACATTAATTGCATCATAATTTTCATATTTTGGATAATCATCTTTGCTATATTTTTTATATAATATAATATCCTCATGTCTTTTTTCTATTTCTAAATTTGTATACCATGTTATTCCCGAAACTGTTCCTATCTTATGACCTTTTTCATCTATAAAAGATGTTTTACCATTAACTACATATGAATCTGACATTCTAAATCTCATTGATAAATTCATACCATATCCAATCCACATTTTATTATCTTTTAGTAATGGGAAAATTTCTTTATAACTAATTGCGTTTTGATGTCCAATGATTATAAACTTCTTGTTATAATCCATTAACTGCTGCACATATTCTCTAAACAAACTAAATGGTGGATTTGTTACTACAATATCAGACTCTTTTAATAATTCAATGCATTCTTTAGACCTAAAATCTCCATCACCATTTAATAATGTCAAAACATTTTTTTCGCTTTTTAATAAACATTCAACATCAGACAAATCAACTGCACCATCATTATTAACATCTGGTATTTCAGTTATTTCTATTTTATATGGCTTATTTTCATAACCTTTATATATTTTTAATGGTTCGATATCTAAAATTGATAATTGTTCATAAATGACAGGGGAACCTGCATAACATGTACATATTAATTTTTTCAATTTTAATGTATTAAAATTCAATGCAAAATATTTAAAAAAATTTGATTCATAAGGGTCATCACAATTACATAAAACAATTTTATCCTTAAAATGATTTTTATAATGTTTAAGCTCATTTTCTATATCAACCATTTGAGTATAAAATTCATCATTTTTCTTCGCTTTAGAAGAAGTAAGCCTTTTATGATTTATCATTTATATCACTACTCCTACCATCTGTCAAAATATAAATTTCCTATTTAATTATATCACAAAAATTGATTTTTTACGATTGAATCGTAATATTTTAATACTTTGGAAACAAAAAAATACGAATTAGTCAGTAGAAATTCGTATCTAAAACCCAGAAAAACGTATCTAATTTGTATCTAATACAATACAGTTGTAAGTAGCAAATCTTCACAAACCCTTATAAACAATGGGCAAAACAAAAAATGCTAGGTCTTTCGACCTAGCTTCAGGGGGAAATCTTAATATCAGTTCGTAACAATTTAAAACTATGTTAAAGTCTTATAAAATAAGGCTTTTTAATTTTCTTAAATTTACTAAAGTTTATTAAAATAACTTAATTTTTGACATTTAGTATCTGGTTTTGGTATCTAAAAAATAATATCATTTTTTATGAACTTCAATATATTTACAACATTATCTATTCTATTTCACTAGACATAAATTCATCAATACTATTTATTATAAAATCAGGTATTATATCAAATTTAATTAAATCTAAAGAAAATATGTAATCATTTTCAATATGATATATTTCATCAATATATTTTAATACTATACTATTTCTTTCTTTTAGTTTATTCCTGTTACCAGATGATTCTAAATAAACTCTAAACAACTGAATTTTAATATAATTATTTGTTTCAGTTTTATAACTATCTAAAATATATTTATTGTTAATATTATCTCTTAATATTTTGTTGCTATCAAACGTTTTTATAAATTGTTTTATCCATTCTTCTCCGTTTTTTATTTCATCAACTGATAAATCTTCATATTGCTCATCATCTATTTTCTTTCTTAAATTGTCTCCATGTATAATTGAAGATAAAATATTGTATGCATTTTCTTCACTGTTTTTTTTAGTAGATATATGTTCTATATATTTTCTTAAAAAACAAATTCTAGAAATTATATTATTATCTTCATTGATTGATTCATTGTAATAAAACTTTATAGTTGATAAAACATCAGAAGAAACATTTATTTTTTGTTCTTGAATTATACCGTTATTATTTTTTAAATACCACATATTAGTTTCTTTTGTAGGTTTATGGTTTATTCCAAAATCTATTATCGGTTCAAAATCATGTGTTAGCATTAAAACTGTTTTGTTGTAAAAACTATCTTCATAATCTCCTTTATTACAAAATAGTCTATTAATAATCGCATATTTCTTATTACCATCAAAAGAAGAAATTGGATCATCTAATATGATTAAATTTGGATTTTTACTTAATGCATAATACATAAACAAAACTAAAGCAAATGCATTTTTTTCTCCCCAACTCAAATGTTTTTCTATATCAGATACTTGTATCTTTTCATTATCACTATTAACATACTTTAAAACTGTTATAGAATTTTTTTCATCACCATCTTTAACTATGTCAAATTCATAATTAAATCCAGCCAATTTTAGAAAACTATTTATCTCCTTTTTACAACATGACATTTTAGATATTACAAGACTATTCATTTTTCCAATTTCTTTTTGTAAATCTGAAATTTTTCCTAGCATTTCAGTAATTGAACTATTTATTATATCAATAGACTTAATTAAATTTTCATTATTAAAATATTCAAGATCATTAGTACTTATTTTTAAATCTAAAAGTATATTAGATAAATTTGAAATATCACTTTTTTCCACTTTATAAGAATCAAAAGTAGTGATATTATATATTTTTTCTTTTAAATATGTTGCTTCTGACATAAATTTTGTAAATATTAAGTCTTTATCTGTATTTGGAATATTTTCTTTTATGCACTTTTCAATTTTTTTAAAATTATCGGTATTCAAGTATGTTTTGGTATTATCAATAATATTTGAAAACTCGGTTAAATTGCTAACATTTGCTTTTGAATAATATGAATTAAATGCTTCATTTTCTTTTTCATGATCTCCACTAAATTTTTCTGCACAGTAAGGACATATTTCCCCATAATCATAAGTTTTACCCTTATTTTTCCATTCAGACCATAAGATGTTTTTTTCTTTATCAGACAAAAACAATGAATATTTATTTAATTCTTTTGGGATATTAAAAATATTTTTATCAGTTTTTATACTAGAATACATTCCTCTTGAATCAATGGTATTTTTTTCCTTCTTATAGTTTATCTTTGAAGATAATTTGATTAATTGTTCATTAAGTTTATTGAGTTCTTCATTTCCTATAATCTTTTGTTTTAATTCATGTAATAAAATATTAATATTATTTCGCTGTTCATCATATTTATCTGACTTAATAAATACTTCAAATGCATTTTCAATTACATTACTTCCGTTAAATACTACTTTATTTACAAAATCACTATCAAATAATTCCACATTATCAATATTTGGATTACATTCGACATATGGTATTTCCTCTTTTCCAAATGGTTTTAATAAAGATAAGTCTTCATCCTTTTTTAATAATGCTTTAGCAATAGTAGATTTACCAGTACCATTAATAGCAAATTTAATATTCAAATTACCTTCTTCTATAATTATTGATGTTTCTTTTATATTATTACAATTTTTAATTACAACATTGCTCATATAATACCTCCAAAAAAAGTGCCGTACAAAAAGACCGAAGCCATGTACAAGCACTTCACTAATACAATTATATCATAAAATTTTCTAATTGTATTATTATATGACACAATGACACACTGTTTGTGAGTACCCTACACACATTTATAGTGTCACTGTGTCATATCTATTTTATCTTTCTACTTTATAAATAACATCATATTCATCTTCAGTAGGTTCTTCCCATTTAGATTCTAGTTTTTTCATTAATCCTTCATCCAAATAGAAATCAGAACCACCATTACCATCTAATACTCGTTGATTTCTTTCTTGAATATTTTGTTTCCAAGTATCATCATCAACACATACATAATGTATTTCACAATCTACTCCATTATTTTTATAATATTCTTTTATTTCGTTTCTATCTTTACTTGACCAAAGTCCTCTTTCAAAAATTACATTAGCACCTGCTTTAGCAATTTCACCAACTTTTCTAGTCAAATACTTATTCAATCTTTCAGAAAAGACATTATAAAATTCTCCTTGCTCATTATTTATTAATTCATAAGTAGCTTCATCTGGTGAAATTATTACTGCATTTAATGAATCTTTTAATTGTTTTGAATAATAGCTTTTACCACTACAAATTTTACCACATACTAATATTACTTTTCCCATAGATACCTCCTTATCTTTCTTTCACTAATCCATCTGGTGTTAGAATATAAAGGGCATTTACTACTTCATTAATATATTTTCTATCATGAGATACACTAATAATAGTGCCTTTATATTCATTTAAAACATTTCTAATAACTGGATTTGATAATGGACTTACATTTCTTGTAGGTTCATCCAGTATTAAAACATCACATTTATCTAATACTAATTTAACAAGAAATAGTTTCGCTTTAGTTCCATTACTTAAATCTTTAATATTACTAATCATTTCATCTCGAGTAAATTTCATATTTCCTAAAAACATTCTTGCTTTTGTAATTTCATCTTTACTACCATTAGGACATACAAAATCTAATACATATTTATAATTATTTAAGATGTCATCATAAGTTTGTGGCATATAGCCAACCTTAATATCATTTCTATCTTTTAATTCATTATAAATTATTTTTATTAGTGTAGATTTACCAACACCATTTTTACCTATAATACATAAATGTACATTACCAATTACATCTAACTTTATGTTTTTAGATAATACCTTATTAGATACTTTTAATTCATCTATATTTAAATTGATTATATTTTTTGCTCTTGGAATTTCAACTTCTTCGAATGAAAAACTTATACTTTCTTCAACATCTGGTACTTCAGTTAATTCAGTTTCATCTAGTTTTCTCTCTTGTGATTTTAATGAATGCATTTTCTTTTTTAAAACTTTCGCTCCATGCGGATCAGCTCTTGTGATTGTATTTTGTTGATATTCAACCTTTTGCATTATTCTTTGTAGTTTTTCTTGTTGTTTGTTAAATTCTCTTTTTTCAGATCTTGCTACTTGTGTTTGTTTTTCAATTTTTCTAATTCTTTGTTCAACATAAGTGTCATAATCAATTCTTAATAATGTATGTCTACATTCAGTCTTCTTTTTTATTTGTTCTAAATGTAAAATCATATTTGCAGTATTAGCGAGTAATGTTTCATCATGTGAAACATACATAATTGGCTTATTAGTATTATTAATAAATTTTTCTAACCATTCTAATGTTTCAATATCTAAATCATTAGTAGGCTCATCTAAAAATAAGATATCATATTCGTTTAATAGTAATTTTAAAATACTAATTTTAACTTTTTCGCCACCTGATAATGTTTTTATTTTTTGTTTTAAAATATCATCAGTTAAATTAATCAAGTCTAAATATTTATATAAATTATTAATCTTATCATAATAATCACTTTCATCAATAAACAAAAATTCATATACACTTTTATCTAATTTATCAGTACTAATAGATTGTTCTAAATAACCAATTCTATTGCCTTTTAGATTAATATTTCCACTAATTTCAGCATATTCACAAATACCTAAAATTGATTTTAATAAAGTAGATTTACCATTTCCTTCTTCACCAATAATAGCAAGTTTATCACCATTATTTAGTATTAAATTTAAATTTTTAATTAAATATCTATCACTAATAGATATAGTTAAATCTTTTATTTCTAACATATTACGCCTCCTTTTTTCGGCATAATCAAAGTTTATGCCATACTTATTTAGTCATTGTTCTCATTTTCTCACCTCTTAATTTTTAAAATTTTTCTTAAAACAAATTTTTTTGATTTTTCGTTTTATATTTTTTTATAGAACGAATTTTTTGATTTTTTCGTTCTATAACTTAGTTTTTCTTTGGTAATTTACTATAATCATATTTATGTTCTGCAAATTCTAATTCATCAAATGCGTATTGAATATCCTCAACCGCTTTATCAATAGTATATAAACTATCTTTATTATCTTTCATTATTTGTAGATGTTCTATTGTATAAAATAGTTTTTGTCTTGCATCACTTACTTTTTTTCTTTTTTCAGTATCAAATTCTAGTAATTCTCTTTGAGATTCTTCGTAAGTTTTAATCATTTCTTTTAAATCTTTACTAGATTTATTTGCATATTTATCTTTAGAAAAATAGAAAAGCATTTCATCATAGCCTGCAACCTTTAATAGTTTTTGTAATGACATATCTAATGTTTCAGCAATCTTTCGTAGATCATCAATATCTACTTTTTTTATTTTCCCATTAATTAAATCATTTAAAGTACTTCTACTTATACCAGTTAATTTAGCAAGTTCTCTTTGAGAAATACCTTTTTCTATTCTTGCTGATTCAATTAAATTCTTAAGTTCTTCTGAGTTCATTTAATCACTTCTTTCTTCCCTTTTCTTCCTTCATAATTTAATTTTAACACTTTTTTATTAATTTGTCTATATTTTCGGACAAAAAGTATTGACAACTTTTCCGGACAATGTTATATTTAAATTGTCCTTAATATCGGACGCAATTATAGAAAGGAGGATTTTTATGAGATTACTAAAAAAACAAACTACTAATGATTATGTAATACCTAAGGATTTATCAGTTGATGCTATAGGTATGCTTAACTCTCTATTAGTTAGATCTAATGATGAACTTACTAATATCGACCTCTACTCTCTTAGTAACGATAGTAGAAAAGGTGTTGCTCTAGCATTTAGAGAATTAAGAAAAAAGAAATATATTATTTATAGTTCATTAGATGATACATATTACATTTATGTATCACCACAAAAAAATATTTAGAAAGGAGGAAATAAATATGTCTGCAGAAGAAACATTAAATTTAATAGCTAAGCAATGGTGCACCCTTGAAGATATTATGAAATTAGGACATCTAGGAAGGAATTCTGCACTAAAGGCTAAAAAGAAGATAAAAGAAAGACTTGAAAAACAAGGTTATCTTATTCCAAAGTCAGTTGTTCCAACAAAAGAAGTTGTAGCATTCTTTGATATTGATATACCTTATTTAGAATCTAGAGTTTCTAGTAAAGAATTAATTAAAAAATTGTAAGAAAGGAGATACAAATGAAACAATTAAATGAAATAAATAAAACCATAAAAAAAGATATCATCGTCGAAAACCTAATGATATCAAATGGAGTTTATCTACTTGTATCTCATCCTAAGGTTGGCAAGTCAATGTTTGCTCAGCAACTTGCCTTCTCTCTTACTACTGGAGAAGATTTTTTAGGATTCAAAGTAAATCCCTCTCATGTCTTATATATTACCACAGAGGGCGATATAAATCAATTACAAGACCGATTTAAATTAATGAATTTGAAACCTAATGTAGATAAATTACACATTATAGATATAGATGATATTCCAGATTTTTATATCAGAGATATTGAAAGAGATATTCATGAATTAACCTTTGATAAAGAACCCTTATTCGTAATAATTGATATGTTTAAAGACATTAAATTTGATAGTGACTATAATCAAAATGATTATCAAGAAATAAATAATGTTGTATTCAAAAAGTTTAAAGAAATATGTAGAAAATATAACTGCACATTATTTGTTACACATCACTTAAATAAAAGTAATGGAATTATGGGTAGTGTCGGACTAACTGCTGATGCATCTGGAATTATGAAATTAAAAGAGGCAAAAAGTAATTGTAATAAACTAACTTTAGATTATAAAGGTAGAGATTTTAGTAGATTAGAATTAAATTTGAAAAGAAATGAAAATCAAACATTTAGCGTTATCGATGAGAATACTGATGATGAGACTGATTATAATCTACTTCTATTTATAAAATATGCAGTTGCTAGGAAAGATTTTGATTATACAATATCAGATATCTTATCTAAAACAAATATTTTATTAACGCCAACACAACTTGGAGGTTTAATTCAAAGAAACCTAAGTTTGTTGGAGAAAGAAGGTCTTCATATAACAAGTAAAAGAACTGCTAACGAGAGATTATGGCATTGTTCCTATGAAGAACCTTCTGAAAATAATGAATGAAAGTGGCACGTTCTGACCTGTAAGGTTGGAAGTGGCGATAGTGAATTCATTATCCATTAATTAAATGATATAGTATATCGTTTAATTAATCTTGTGATAGCGAATGCCTTTACCTATTTATTAGGTATTGGCTCTAGCTATTACAAGCATAAAGGATTCTAAGGAATATTCCTTAGCTCACGGTTGGGCATATATTATGCCCTAGTGAGATAGAGTATTATTTTAAAACAAGCATTGAAAGGAGGTCAAAATAAATGTACTCAGGAAAACAAGCACTACGATTAGAAAAATTTAAAGCATCAGATATTGGTGGACTAGATAAAGAATTAAAGGAAAGAAAAGGTTCAGGTAAATATGATAGCACTAGAACTCCATATAATATTGAACTAATAAATTATGATGGTCCTACTCTTGCTAGTTCAACTTATGATTATCTTTATTCCAACAATATAAACTATAATCCAAATAAAAAAAGCACAAAGGTATTAAATGGATTAATTATATCTAGTGGTCAAGAATTCTTTGAACATTATGGAATGGAATTTAAAGATACTGGAGAAGTTTATAAAACTGGAGATAACGCAGGTAAACCAATTAGAAATGTAATTATAGATGAAGAACATGGATTACCTACTGAAATAAAAAGATTCTTTAATGAAAGTCTTAACTTTATTGCTGATTATGTTGGTAAAGATAATATTAGATATGCCGCCATACATCTTGATGAATCTACACCACACATGCATATCTACTTTACACCTGTTGTAAATGAAGTTAAAAGAAAAGTATTTGAACTAGATGAAAATGGTCATCAATTAAAACATGAAATAACTAATAAAAAGGGAGAAAAGAAATTAGTACCTATTCAAAAGAAAGATGAGAATGGAAATAATATTTATGAAACTGTAAAAGGCAAATTTTTAAACTCAGATCAATTTTGGAAACAAAAAGGTGGTAATGCTTCTTATACTCTACTTCAAGATGATTATAACGAATTTATTAGATCTAAAGGTTATAATCTATTTAGAGGAGAAATTGGTGGAGATAAAACTCATTTAACTAATGCTATGAAACAACAAAAAGAATTAAATGCATTGAACAAAGCAATTAAGAAAGAAAATGAGTTATTAAAAGAGGCAAATAAGAGCGAAAACGAGTTTATTGATAAAGTTGATAAAGAAACTGCTAAAGATATCTTAAATCCTATTAAAAAAGGTCTTATTAAGCAATATAAAGATGAAGATATAGATAATCTATCTACTTATTCAAAAGAACTTGCTGAAGATAATATAAGAAAGGAAATAGAAATTAAAACACTTACTGAAGAAGTTAATAACTTTAAAACAGGTAAAACTTATAAAGAACAAAATAAAATCATAGATAATCAAAAGAGAATTATTTCTGAAAAAGATAATGAGATAAACGATTGGAAAACTAAATTTGAAAAATTATCTAATGAATTTAAATTATTTAAAGAAAGAATCCAAAACAAAATATATTCTCTTACTTCTAAAATATTTGAGATTCTTCATATACCTTATTCTTGGTATGAAGCAAATGATATTGATTATGCTATTGATACAACAAGAGATTATTTAAAGAAACATTCAAAATCAAAAAATGATTTAGAGAGATAATTTATAATATTATCAGTTTATATGATAAAATAACATTGTTACGAACTGGTATATTTATAAATTCCAACAAAGGAGGAACGATATATGGGAATATATAAATTACCTAAAAATCAATGGACTAAAGATGGTCGTAAATATAAATATTATTGGAACGAAAAAGATAAGAGTGGAAAATGGAAGAAGAAATTTTCACAAGCATATAAAACTAAACTAGATGCAATGAATGCTGAAAGAGAGTTTTTAAATGACAAGGTTGAGTTTGGTGGAGATATGAATATGACATTTGGTACTCTTACCGACCAATATATTGAATCACAAAAAAATAAAGTTCGTAGAAGAACTATGGAAACATATTTAAAAAGAAGAAGATATTTTACTAATTTTGAAAATGTTAAGTTAAAAGATATGGATGGTAATCTATATCACAAGTTTCAACAAGAATTATGGGATAAACCTATTAAATGTTCTAGTAGAAATGATATTCAAAAATTTCTTAAGATTATTCTTAACTGGGGTATGAAAATGTATGATATTAATTTAATGCGTTTTTATAAGAAAATAGAATTCTTCAAAGATCCAAATGAAATGAAAGAAGAAAAAGATGTTTATACTTTTGAAGAATTTCAAAAATATATTATGGGTGCTACTAATCTAAATGATAAAACAATGTTTGAAATGTTATATTATTGTGGATTACGTCGTGGTGAATGTCGTGGACTTCAATGGTCTGATATAGACTGGAATAATAAATTAGTATCTATTACAAAACAAGCTAATAGTGTTAAAGATAGTCAAAAGTATTATGAACTAACACCACCTAAAACTTCTAAAAGTATTAGAACATTACCTCTTACTGATGTTTTATACAATGATTTAGTAAATCTTTATAACGAGAAAAAGAAATACTATGGATTTAATGAAAAATGGTTTATCTTTGGAGAATTAGATCCATTAACATTTGGTATGATGCATAGAATTAATAAACGAATAGCTGAAAATGCTGATATTAGAAGAATACCACTACACTCTTTTAGACATAGTTGTGCTTCTCTTTTAATTAATACAGGGCAACCAGTAACAACAGTATCTAAGTATTTAGGACATGCTAGTACTAAAGAAACATTAGATACTTATGCTCATATGTTTCCAAATAATCTTACTAATGTAAAAAATACCATAGATAATTTAAATCTAGGTATTTAAATAAACTTAAATAAAAAATAAATTTGGTATCTGAAAAAAGGTTTTTGGTATCTGGCTTGGTATCTAGAAAAAATTAAAAACCTCAGAAACCCTTATAAAACAAAAAGTGTTCCCTCTCTCGAGGGAACTTCAGGGGGTTTTGGTTGAACACTCCTATAATTTTAAACAAAATCATAAGAGTATCCGCGTGACATCATCACGCTATTATAATTATATAGATAATATTGTAATAAGTCAATATCTAATCTAAATTTATAGAACTTTCAATAATCTTTTTTACGTTGTTATTTTCCCCAAGTAAATACTCTTTATTATTTAAAAAATCTAAACTATCTTGTTGTGCTTTAACTAAAATATTAAAATCATTTTTAATATTAGCAACACTAAAACACATATCACCACTTTGTTTTATTCCAAATAGATCTCCACTACCTCTTAATTTAAAATCCTCTTCACTCACTTTAAATCCGTCAGTAGTTTTTGTTAAAACATCTAGTCTTTTAGTTTCATGTGATGAAACTAAAATACAATATGATTGTAATTCATTTCTTCCTACTCTCCCCCTTAACTGATGTAATTGAGAAAGACCAAATCTAAATGCATCAAATATAACTATCATGGTTGCATTTCCCACATCAACTCCAACTTCTACTACAGTTGTACTTATAAGAATATTTATATTATTACATTTAAAGTCTTCCATTACTTTTTCTTTTTCTTCATTATTAAGTTTTCCATGTAAAATACCTATATTATATATTTTTCCAAAAGCTTTATTCATTTTTTCATATAACTCATTAACATTTTCTAAACTTATTTTTTCACTTTCCTCTATAAGTGGAGCTATAACATATATTTGATGTTTCATTTTTAATTGTTCATTCATCAATATTAAAACATCCTTTATTTCATTATTGTTTTTTAAATAAGTAATTACTTCTTTTCTACCACTTGGCATGGTATGTATACTTGAAATATCCATATCGCCATATATCGTTAAAGCATAAGTTCTAGGTATTGGTGTTGCACTCATATATAAAATATCTGGAGTCAAACCTTTATTCTTTAAATTACCCCTTTGATTAACGCCAAACCTATGTTGTTCATCGGTTATTACTAAGCTTAAATTATTGTAAACAACATTCTCACTTATTAAAGCATGTGTTCCAATTATTACATTTACTTTTCCTTCTTTTAAATCATTTAGAATTTTCTTTTTTTCACTAGACTTGGTTTTACCTGTTAAAAGGGCAACTTCTATATTATAATTTGAAAAAAGCTTTTTTATATTATTATAATGTTGTATTGCAAGTATTTCAGTTGGTGCCATTAATGCACTTTGCATACCACATAAATAATTCATATAAATGGCTATAAAAGAAACAATTGTTTTTCCGCTTCCAACATCTCCCTGTAATAATCTATTCATTCTATTTGAAGAAGATAAATCATTATAAATATCATTAACGCTTTTTAATTGGTCTTCCGTTAATTTAAAATCAAGATTGTTTATAAAATCATCTAGTTTACTTCTATCAATATTTCTAGATATACCAATTTTATTTCTTTTTGATAGTTTTAAACTATTCATTTTTATCATAAATAAAAATAATTCCTCATATTTAAGTGTATTAAGTGCGGATTTAAGTTCATAAATATTATTAGGGTTATGAACTTTAAATATACTATTTTTTTTATCTAATAATTTATATTTTTCTAAAAATCTATTTGGAATATAATTTACAATATTAAAGTCATATTTAAGTGCTTTTTTTATTATGGTGGATATTTGTTTTGAAGATAATCCACTTGTTGAATGATATATAGGTTCTATAGTAGGAACTTCTGGTATTAGTCCTAACCTTATTTCTGATGCAACTATGGTATTGTGTTTTTTATCATATTTACCAATAACAATAACTTTAGTTGAAATTTTAAGTGCTTGTTTTAAAAAGCCCCTATTAAAAATCAATACATTTAATAGATATTTTCCAGTATTTAGTTTAAATGACATTTTATCTAATCTTCTGTTGAAATAAAAAACGTTTGGATTAGTTTCTATAACTCCATCAATTATTATTTTATCATCATTTTCTAATTCATCTATATTACTTCTCTTAATTATTTCATATCTAAATGGATAATAAGAAACTAATTCATCTATAGTATTTATACCTATTTTCTCAAACTTTTTTATTATTGAAGGTCCTACTCCTTTTATACAATCTATATTCATAATTTCACATCCTATAATAAGTATACCATTTAAAACATGAATTTCTTTTATTTTTTTATTTTTTTCTAAAAAACTATTGACAAAGTAACCTTTTATGAGTATTATATGCAGTACCAATTCGATTTAGGCGAATTGGAGCTAGTATCACACTAGCCAACCCCTTTTTATTCTTTTATTGAACAGTTCTCAGGGGGACTGTTCTTTTTTTGTAAAAAAATATCAAAAAAACCTCATTACGAGGTTTAATTTGTTTCTTCACTCAGTTTTTTATAATAATTAAATCTTTCTATAGAATTTTGTTTATTTTTTAAAAGTAATTCTTCAGATTTTTCTTTATTAATAGTTTTAAGCATTGAAAATCTTGTTTGCTTGTTTAAAAATTCTTCATATAAATCAAAGTTAGGTTCTTTATAATCTAAGTATAATTTTTTTTCAGTTGGATTATAATGAAATAATGGGAAAAAGCCACATTCAACTGCCATTTTACTCATATCCAAACTATTATTCATTCCACCTTTTATACCATGTGATATACAAGTTGAGTATGCAATTATAATTGATGGTCCATTATATGAAGCTGCTTCATTAAATACTTTTAATATTTGATTATAATTAGCTCCTATTGATATTTGAGCAACATATACATTAGGATAAGAAAGAGCTAAACGAGCTAAATCTTTTTTATTTTGTTTTTTTCCATCTGATGTAAATGATGCAATACTACCAATTCTACTTGATTTTGATGATTGACCACCAGTATTAGAATATACTTCAGTGTCAAGTACAAGTATATTTACATTTTGATTACTTGCAAGTACATGATCTATTCCACTATATCCAATATCATATGCCCATCCATCTCCACCTATCATGAACACTGTTCTACTTGGAATATAGTCTTTCAATTCTAATAATTCTTTAGTTTCATTATAATCTATTAGATTATAAACTTTTTTTGTTATTTCATAATCATCATAATTATTTAACCATTCAGTAAATAATTCTTTATTTTTACCTTCTAAATTATTTTCCATTATATTTTTTATTCTATTTCTTATATAGTTATTTGCATTCAATATTCCAAATCCAAATTCTGCATTATCTTCAAATAATGAATTCATCCAAGGTAATGAGTATGGAATGCTTGGAATACTTCCTCCATATATAGATGAACATCCTGTAGCATTAGCAATAATTAGGTTTTCTCCAAACAATTGTGTAAGAATTTTTATATATGCTGTTTCACCACATCCAGCACATGCTCCTGGGAAGCAAAACTTAGATTGTTTGAACTGTGAACCTTTTACTGTATATTTATTAAAGATTGGTTTATATGTGATGTTTTTATCTAAATAATCATATATTTCTTGTACATTATTTCTTAGTTCAATATCAATATTTTTTGATATAAGTGCCTTTTCTTTACTTGGGCATGTTTTTATACATAAACCACATCCTGTACAATCTTTTATTGATATTCCTAATATAAAATACATATTTTCTTTTCCAAGAATTTTTTTACATTTTTCTTTTATATATTCTGGGCTATCATTATATTCTTTTTCATCTAATATAAATGGTCTTATTACTGAATGTGGACATACAAATGAACATTGATTACATTCTATACAATTTGAATTAATCCATGATGGTACGAATTCTGATGTTTTTCTTTTTTCTAATTTACTTGTTCCACACTCAAAACTTCCATCCATAATATCCATAAACTTTGAAACTGGAATAGTATCTCCTTTTCTTTCTTTAATTAAGTCAAATATTGTCTGTGATTTCTTGTTTATTTCTTTATAATTATTATCATAATTAATTTGTTTTAAATATAGATCTACTTTTTTTATTGCTTCTATATTATTTGAAACAATTTCTTCTCCCTTATCCCAAAATTTTTCTCTTATATTTTTAATTATTTTTTCTTCTAATTTTTGGTAATCTACTATATTTAAAAGTTTTAAAATAGAACTTTCCATTATTGTACTAATTTTATTTCTAAGTCCTGATTTTTGGGCTAAATCATAAGCATTTATTATATATAGTTTAATATTTTTTTCGCATAATGTTTTTTTAATATTTTCAGTTATAAATTCATTTACTTCTTCTTCAGTTTTTGATGTATTTAATATAAATATTCCATTATTCTGTATTTTACTTATTACATCAAAATCATTTAAATATGTATCTTTTGTTACCACGATTAATTTAGGATTTTCAACATAATATGTAGATTTTATTTTTTGAGTGCTAAATCTTAAATGGCTTAGTGTTACTCCTCCTGATTTTTTTGAATCATATTGAAAATAACCTTGTACGTATTTATCTGTATTTTCACCTACCAGTTTAATAATTGACTTAGAGGCACTTACCATTCCATCACTACCATACCCATATATAAGTATTTCATCTGATGTAGTTATTTTATAATTATTATCTATTTTTAAACTTAGGTTTGTTACATCATCTTCTATTCCTACTGTAAAATTATTAATAGGATTATCTAACATATCATATATGGCTTTTATTTGAGCAGGTGTTGTGTTTTTGCTTGAAAGTCCATATCTACCACCTACTATATTAAAATGTTTATCTTTTAAATTTGATAGAGCAGATAAAACATCTAAGTAAAGTGGTTCTCCTACACTTCCTGATTCTTTTGTTCTATCTAAAACTGCAATATTAGAAACAGTGTTTGGTATTTCTTTAATTAAATATTCTTTACTAAATGGTCTATATAAATGAACTTCAACTAAACCATATTCTTTATTTTCATCTATAAATTCTTTAATTGTTTCACAAATTGAACCCATTGCGATAATAATTTTTTTTGCTTCTTTGTTTCCGTAATAATTAAATGGTTTATAATCTGTATTTGCAATTTCATTTATTTTTTTCATATAATCGTTTACTATATCTGGAATAGATAAATATGTTTTGTTTTTAGCTTCTGCTATTTGAAAATATATATCATCATTTTGTGTTGTTCCTTTAACTATTGGATTTAAAGGATTTAATGCTCTTTTTCTAAAACTCTCTATTTTTTCATAATTTACTATTTTTTTTATTTCATCAAGTTCTAATGTATTAATTTTATTTATTTCATGACTTGTTCTGAATCCATCAAATGCATGTATAAATGGCATACTAGATTCTATACTTGATAAATGCGCTACTGCAGAAAGTAGGTTTGCATCTTGTACTGATGATGACATTAAAATCGAAAATCCTGTTGCTCTTGTTGCATATATATCTTGATGATCACCAAATATGCTAAGTGCATGAGTTGCTAAACTACGTGCTGCAACATGTATAACGCAAGGTAACATTTCACCTGCTATTTTATACATATTTGGAATCATTAAAAGTAACCCTTGGCTTGATGTAAATGTTGTTGTTAAACAACCTGCCTGTAATGATCCATGAATAAAACCAGCAACACCAGCTTCACTTTGCATTTCTATTACTTTAACATTTTCATCAAATATATTTTTTCTTTTTTGCTTCCATTCATCTATATGTTCAGCCATGGGACTTGATGGTGTTATAGGATAAACTCCTGCAAGTTCTGTAAACATATATGCAGACATACTGCTAGCTTCATTTCCATCTATTGTCAATGTTTTCATTTTATCACCTTTTTCTATATTTATTATATCAATATTATATTGAAAAAAAAAGAAAATAGTAAAAAGCTATTAATTATTTTCTTCATTATAGTTCCATAATCCAAGTTTTCCATTTATATGTATTGGTTTTTCATATTTTTTTATATTTTCTAATTTCCAAGCATAATTTCTTACATGCCTACTTCTACCATAAACTGTTTTATTAAGTTTTATTAGTTCTTGTTCAAATTTTTCATCTACCAATATACAATCTACTAGTTCTGCTTCTCCTATTATATAACCCATATTATACTTTAAGTTGTATTCTTCAAATCTTTTTTCCACATCTTTTTCTAATGTTTTTCCTGCATGAATTAATATTTTACCACGGTAGTTTGTTTTCCAACTTCTAAATTCGTATTTTTTATATCCTGATATTATTAAAGTTGCCCATGGTTCTTTGATAGTTAATGCTTTCATATTATTACCTCTTTTTTTAATTATTTTTTTAAAGTCGTATTAAATATTATTTTCATTGAATACGAATTTTTTTATTATCATAATTATATTTTAATCTTACAAAGATTTTACAACGTTTTCATTATACTATTCTAAATCAATGTAGTACAGTTTTTCTCCATTATTTAAATTTTCAATATATTTTGCTCCAAATTTTTCATAATAATTAACTAAGTTTGATTTTAAATATACTTTTGAATAGTTTAATTCCTTTGCTTTTTTTATAATAGCGTCATTTAATATTTTTGAATACCCTTTTTTTCTATATTTATCTTTTACAAACATTGTTGCATACCAAGGTGTTAAATCACGTTTTTCATCTCCATCATATTTAAACAAAGATATAAATCCAATTAATTCATCATTATTTACTAGTGCTTGTACACTAATTACCTTATCATCTTTTAGTATTTTATTAACCTTTTTTTCTATATATAAGTTCATTTCTAACAAACTTTTTTTAGTACCTCATTCCGAATTACATAGTTTTAAATATTCTTTTAACAATGTTTTGTTATTTTTTAATTCAATTATCTTCATTCTATCCCTCTACACTATTATATTATAACAAAAAAACTTCACAAAAGTGAAATTTTTATAATGTATGTTTATTTGATTGTTCTATTTCTTCAACATTAACATTTTGTAAATATTTTTTTAATGTATCTAACATTTTTTTATATCCTTTTTCACTCATATTATTTGATATAAAATCATCGTGTGGATATATTTCTCTTCTATTAGCTAAATGATTATCACCAAAATCCCATATTTGATTGCTAGCCTTAAACTCATCAAAATCTTTTCCTTCAGCCGATGAAACAAAATTTTTTGCGGCATCTATAAATGAACCACCATTTTGAAGTATCCAATTTTCTATTCCAGAGCCTCCTAAACCACCTTGTGGAACATCACCACGATTAGGTTTATAAACTTCTGCTTCTTTTAAAACTTTTTTGGCAAGTAGTATATTTGCTACAACATACTTATATTTTTCTGGATTTTGTTTTTGAATATTTGATAATCTGTCTTTTATAGCCATATCCGTTGAATAAGATACTTTATCAGTTTTATTAGTAAATGTAATATCAATATCAACAATAGTATCTTTGTCTAATTTAACCCCTTTTAGTCTAAGGTCCCCAGTAGCAGTTATTTTAAGATCATTTATGTTTTCTTTTCCAATTTTTTCTAATATTTTTTCTCTTAATTCTTCAAACTTTATATGATTTAATATTAACTTTTTATCTAATTTCATAATAAAATCAAAATCGCTGTCTTTTGATAGATTCGTTTTTCTTCCTGTAGAACCCGTGTCTACTAATTCTACAATTCCTTCTGTTAAATCTTCACCTATTTTTGTTTTTAACCCTAGTCCCAACTCATCAGTTACTTCTTTAATTATGTTTACAATTTTCGTTTCTTTAGCTTTTGTTTCAGAATTATTTTCTTCTATTTGGATTGCTAAAGATGTTGTTTCGTCAGTTACCAAATTATTTGAAAAATTATATTTTTCTAATCCATAATATGATAAGCCACTCATTTTTTCTCTTAATTTATCATAATCGTTTGGTGTAAATACAAGTTTTCCATTTCCATCTACAACAGGTATGTAAAAGCCATTCATTGCAATCTCAAGGCCTATTCTATAATCATAATTTCCTACAACCATGTAATTTATTTCACTAGAGGAAAAACCAGTTCTTATTCCATAGTGTCCCTCATCCATTACACCTGTGTAAAAGGCTTCTATTTTGGAAAGATTTCTTTTTTCATATTTTGTTTCATCTTTAGTTCTTGTAATATCAAATCTATCATCATTTTTTAATACAAGCCATATAGGGCCAAAACTAGTTGCTGCTGTTTGACCAATTGTACCCATCAATGTTTTTTCAGGTTGTATAATCATAGATAAATCTGTATCTAAAGGAGTAACGTTTCTTCCTGATGAAGCTCCAAGATATTCACAAGCAACACTACCATTTTGCAAAATATTTTTTAAATATTCTATACCACTTCTGCCAAGCCCTTTAACAAAATCTCCCTTTTCCAAATAAATATTAGATTGCGCCATTTTCCTATTTCTTAAGTCAGCATGCTCAACACTTTGTTTTACGTATTCTTTTGCCTGTTCTAATGTTCTAATTCCAGAAAAACCACAAAACATTTCTACTATTCTATCTTCTATCTTATAATCAAGATTACCATTTGGTGAAAGTTTTTTGATTAGTTCATTTATATCTTTAAGCACATCATTAGTTGAATTATAATATACTTCTCCACCTGATTTTACTTTTAAAGTGTTATTATATAGCGTAATCAAGTATTTGCTAAAAGTAGCTAATTTTTTTTGATATTCTTCGTCTAAGTCCTCATACTTGATATTTCCACTCTTTATACTTTCATATAATTTCGTTCCTATTTCTATTGTATTTAAATAATTATTGATCGATTTATTATTTGAACCCAATGAAGCTTTCATTAGATCAGAGAATATTATAACTTTTCTTCCCATAGGTGAAGCATTTTTCAATGTTGGCGACATTTTTTCGCTCGTAAAATCAAATCCTTCTAAATTTGGATGTAATATTTCAAAACATGAATATACTTTTCCAATCGTTGGAATATTATTCCCTAAAAAAATTGCTTCTATTTTATTTAAACTCTCTACAGGGTTTTTAGTATGTAATATTTGAGACGCTAAAGATTCTCTCACTGATTTTATTTCTTCAGAATTAGAATATGAAATTCTTAATAATATATCACTAACAAGTGGTAAATTTGTCAAATCATCAACATTATTTAAAATATACTTTTTAAATACTCGTTCTAAAGCTTCATCATTAATTTTATAGGTTTCAAATATAATTCGTAATCTATTGTAATTACCACTTTTCATATCTTGATTACTAAATAAGGGAATTATCCAATCTAATTTGCTAGGAAAACCTAATGCTATATTGGTATTATCAAATAATTCTAACAATTGTGGATTAGAAATAAAATCGTTGATTGAAAGATTTTTTCTATAAAATCTTTCTTTTATATCAATTGGAGCTTTACTTGACAAAAATCCTAAAAAATTTGATAATTGTTCGGTTAAAGATTCAAAATGCACATCAAGTTCACCAATTGATTCAAAAAAAATTCCATAATCTAGTAGTAGATTAAATGCCTTGTCATGTCCGTATGTTTGTTCCAATAACGATGTAATTTTTTTACCATTTATGGTATATAATATATCACTATAAAGTACATCTAAATCAACATTTTTTAAATATTTTATGTACTCTGGATGTGCCAAAATAAATTTTGAATCTATTGTTCTATCATAGAATGCTTTCTTTAATTCATCTGGTGCATCTTTACTTAAAAATAATGCAGGATAATTATTTTTTAAATGAGTAACATTCTCATCATACCTTATTTTATTATGATTAATTTTTATTTCTTTAGCTATTTCTTTATCTATAGAATCCAATAAATCTTCCATTGATGAATAATTAATAGTATAATAATTACCTAATGATTCAAAGATTTTACCATAATCTAACAATATATTAAAAGCTTTCTCATAACCATATGTTTGTTCTAATAATGATATAATATCATTATACTTAGCTTTTTCATTCCTTGTATAAATATGTATTTTATTATAAATCAACTTTAAGTCAATGTTCCTTAAATATTTTAAATATTCTGGATGTGATAAAATAAATTGTATATCTATTGTTCTATCATAAAACTCTTTTTTTAATTCTTGAGGAGCTAACTCTGATATAAATAAATTAGGAAATTTTGCTTTAAATTCACTTGGTAAATCTTCCAACTTAAAATTATTAGATAATACAAGTTTTCTTATTAATTCATAAAATTCATTTTTATTTGATACTATCTTTTGTCCTTGCACTGTTGTATTATTAATTACTATTTTTAATATTTCACAATCATTTTTAGTTAAAAAATTGCTACATTCATTATCAACTTCTATAATATTTTTTAATCCTAAAAAGCCTATTTTATTATAGTTATTAAAAACAATTGAAAGAGGTATTTTATAAATATAATCTTCTGGTAAGTTTTTCAATTGAATACATAATTCATTTGTCCCACCGAATCTTTGATTTAGATATTCTTCCATTGATGAATATTTAAATAACTCTTTATATTGTTCATTTGAATAATTATTATTTGTTTTCAATATTTCATCAGTTATGTTTTTAATATACCTTTTTCTTTCCGATTCATCTTTTAAATTGTTAATATTGAAAATAAACTCATACAAATCAATTTTTTTTGATATTAATTCATGTATATTTTCAAATTCATTCATAAAATATCTTACTTGATCACTCGTGATTTTAAAAGAATTTTTTGGATCACGAAATAAATTATAATCCAAATCTTTATTTTTACACATATCCCAATTATCAATTATTATACTTAAATCATTCATATTTCCTGAATTAAATTTTTGTTTTTTCTGATAATATTCATCATTTTTATCTAAAACAAATAATCTGTCTGAATATATTTCTTTCATTTTTTGTGAATAGTATTCTGGCTCTATTTCATTTTTTACTTTTTCATATAAATCGTTATTTAAATCATTTGTATCTGCACTTATACTCATTAAAATTTCTTCTGGATTCATAACTTGTCTTAAAGTTTCTAAGTCTAAATTTTTTAATTTATCTATTCCAAAGCGTTCTATTAATTTTCTAGAATTTTCTAATACACAAGAAATAGGTATTTTATCATATAACTCATATTTAATATAATCTTCTAATGACAGTTCGGAAAAATATACCCTTGATAATACATCTTTAGGCACTTTCAATCTTTTTCCAAATATTTGATATTTTTTATATTTATAATTCATACTCTTCACCTATTTTTAATTATATCATATACATAAAAAAAACTTCACAAAAGTGAAATTTTTATAAATTTTAACGTCCAGCTAATCCTGAACAGCTACCACAATCATTATTTACTACTACATTTTCTTCGCTGCATGTATATTGTGGTGTATAAGTATGAGTGTAAATATGTTTGTTTACTACATGCGTATGTATTGGACAGCAATGTGGAACTTCATGATAAAATTCTTTTTCTATACATTTTGTTATAGTTGGTTCCATAACTGGTCCTTCCATTTGTTGTTGACAGCATCCATTATTCATAGGAAAACCAAATCCACCTTGACGATTGCAGCAACAGTTTTTATTAAATAACATTTTTTATCCCCCTTATCTAGTTTATAATATGAAGGATATTTATAATTGAATATGTTATTTGTCATAAATTACATTATAATATTAAAAAATAAAGCACTTATTATACCTAACATTATACCACCTACTACTTCTAGTGGTTTATGTCCTAGTTCTTCTTTTAATTTTCCGAAATTAACTTTAATATCATTTGAAAATAGTTCATCTACTATCAAATTAATTGCTTCTGCTTGTTTACCACTTTGCATTCTAAGTCCCATTGCATCATAAGCTACTATGAGTGTAAAAACTAAAGGAAGAGCAAAAAAAGGTGAATCAAATCCAAAATTTAAACCCATAAGCATTGTAATTGATGTTGAAAATGAGGCATGACTACTAGGCATTCCACCACTTCCATTAAAAAGTCTTCCCCACTTTAGTTTTTTTGACTTTATTGATTCTATTCCAAATTTAATAATTTGACATAATACAAGTGTAATAAGTGGAATTGTTATATATTTATAATGATTAAGCATAATTCACCTAAACCTTTTCTAAATTTTTTAAAAACGTTTTACTTCTTAAATATAATCCAGTGTATCTATCATAATACATATCTAAAAAATCATTTATTTCTTTTTTTGATACATCTCCTATTTCTAATTTTGAAATTTTTGATATATCAACATAATAAAATAATCTTATTAATTTGATTGCTTTTTCACTTATTATTTTTTCAGTTGAATGACAGTTTTTACATACATATCCGCCCTTATCACTAGATAATGTCACTATATTATTTGTTGAGCCACAAACCGAGCATCTATCAAGCACTGGCATAACCCCTAAATAGTCTAAATATTTAAGCTCAATAATATTCATTATTATTAGTGGATCATAACCTTCATTTATTTTAATCAATCCAGATAACATAAGATCAAATATATTTTGATTTGTTTGTTTTACAACTTGTTCTGAAAGTTCTAAAATATATACTGCATAACTAATTTTATTTATATCTTTTATAATATTTTTAAATGGATTAATTATATCTGCGCTTACTAAAGTAGAAAGTTTTCCTTCTTTATAGATTATATTAAAATATGCATAACTAAGTTTTGCAGTTGATACTCTAAATTCACTTTTTAAAGTTCTTGCCCCTTTAGCTATTATTCCAATTATCCCATATTCTTTTGTTATAACATTAATTATTTTGCTTGTTTCACCATATGCTTTTTCATTTATAACAATACCTTCTACTTTTTCAATCATCATTTCACCTTCTCAAAACGATACTTCTGATTAACATTTGGGTATTTCTCTTTATCTACTAAAGAAGTAAACATTTCATATTTTCTTGCCCAATAATTATCATCTTCCCTATATATAACTATATCTTCTAATGTTTCACTATCCTTTGCAATACATACAATTTCTACTATTTTTCCTTTAAAATGTTTATACTTGTCTCCTGCTTTCATCTTTTTCCTCTTTTTTATATTTTATATAATATTCTATTTTTCCTGTTTTTTTAAATAAATCCCAAAGTAATTCTTTATTCATAAATAGCCACCTTTCTAATTTATGATGGCAATTATTTAAACTTTTATTCAGTTTTCAAAATCATTATAACCAAATTCCTGAAGATATTTTTCTTTATCTCTCCATTTTTTTATTGTTTTTACAAATAATTCTAAATATACTTTTTTATTTATTAACTGTTCTATATCTTTTCTTGAAGATATACCAATTTCTTTTATTTTATTACCTTGTTTCCCTATTATTATTTTTTTTAAGGAATCTCTATCTACAATAATTGCTACATTAATATTAGCACTTGTTTTATCTGATTTTATACCTTCTGTTATACAAGTTATTGAATGTGGAACTTCTTCTTCTGTTAAATTAAATATTTTTTCCCTTACTATTTCTGATATCATAAATGGAATTGTTTTATTAGAAATTGTTTCTTCTTCATAATATTTAATATTGTCTGGTAAATAATTTCTTAATACTTTTATAAGAGTATTTATATTATTTTTTTTAAGTGCGGAAATAGGTATTATTTCATTAAAATCATATAAATCTTTATATTCGTTTATTTTTAAAATTAACTGTTCTTTATTAAATTTGTCAATTTTATTTATTATTAAAATAACAGGTTTATTTTGTTCTTTTAGTTTTTCTATTATATATTTATCTCCAGGGCCTAAATTTTGACTTCCATCTATTAAAAATAATAAAACATCTACATCATTAATACTATAATAAGCTTGTTTGTTTAATACTTTTCCTAGTTTATGTGTTGGTTTATGTATTCCAGGAGTATCTACAAATACTATTTGTGTTTCTTCATCATTATATATTCCTTGTATTATATTTCTTGTAGTTTGTGGTTTATTAGATGTAATTGCCACTTTCTTACCCACTATACTATTAATTAGTGTTGATTTACCAACATTTGGTCTTCCTATTAATCCTACAAATCCACTTTTCATTTTAAATCATCCTCTGTAAATGGATATGGACATAAATCTTTAACTTTTAATTTTAATTCATTTCCTAGTTTGTCCATACATATTATTTCATCGTTTTCACTAAAAAATTCTGAAATAACTTGTCTACATATAAAACAACAAGTACTTATTTTATTACTATCTCCACACATAACATATAGTTTATCAAAATCACCTTTTTTGTATCCTGATGAAATGGAAGATGCAATGGCACTTCTTTCTGCGCAAATACATGCACCATATGATGAGTTTTCAATATTTACACCACTAAATTCTTTTCCATCTTTCATACGTACTATTGCAGCTACTCTATAGTTCGAATATGGACTATATGAATTATTTAATAATTTTATTAGTTTTTCTTTCATTTTTTTCTCCTTATTTTATAAACATTAATATTTTAGGTAAAAATATAAAAATACCAGATACTAGAGCTACTAAAGCGAAAATAAATACTGCTGCTGAGGCAGTATCTTTTGCTATTTTAGCTAGTGGATGTTTATTTGGACTTACTAAGTCTACTAATGCTTCCATTGCTGAATTAATCAATTCTGTTGACATAACTAACCCAAATAATATAAAACATATTAACCATTCAAAATATGATATTTTCAATAATATACCAAGTGCAATAACAGTTATACAAATTATTACATGTATTAACATATTTTGTTCTTTTTTAAAAGCATAAACAAGGCCTTGTATTGCATATTTAAAGCTATTTATAAGTCTTTTAGGTCCATGTTTTTTTAGACTATTTCGTGATTCCATATCCATCTAAAATCAGCTCCTGTTTTGAAAACATTACTTTTTCATCTTCTTTTTCCATATGATCATACCCAAGCAAATGTAAAAGACCATGTACAGCTAGAAAGGCCAATTCTCTTTTTTCACTATGTCCATATTCTTTTGCTTGTTCTCTTACTTTATCTATTGATATATATATATCTCCTAACACTCTGTAATCATTTTCATATTTTATATCTTTATAATCTTCTAATGCGAAAGATATTACATCTGTTGGTCTATCTATTCCTCTATATTCTTTATTTATTTTATGAATTTCCTCATTGTTAATTATGATTACATTAAATTCAAGATTATCTACATTCTCTACTTCTAATGCATATGTAAGTAATGGTTCTAAAATTTCTAAGTTTTCAACTTTTTCTTGTGTTTCGTTAAATATTCCTATATTTCTCATTTAAATCATCTCTTTTTAATTATAATATAAAATTGTTTGTTTTACAACAAAAGAAAAAGAATTAAGTTTAATTCCTAAATTCTTCTTGTTCTTTTTATTATTTCATCTATTTTTGATTGTGATTTATAGTTAGAAACAGAATTATCTATTTTAGTATTTTCTACAACTTTATCAATATTGTTTTGAGTATTTTTTAATGTTTCATCTTTTAATTCTTTTAATTTTTTTTGTTGTTCAATCAAATAATCTATTTTTTGCTGTGAACTCATTTGCATTACCTCCAATAATTTTTGTATATTTTGTCTCACATCATTTACAATTATACATTTATTTATATTAAAGCTCGAACTATTCGAACAGATTTGTCAATGGTGCCAAAAATAGGACTTGAACCTACAACCTACTGATTACGAGACAGTTGCTCTACCAATTGAGCTATTTCGGCATCCATTTATATTATAGTATAAGAAATTATAGATTTCAAGATTTAATATTATTCTGACTCCATTATAGTTATATCTCTATAGTCAGTTATATTCTCATATACAGAAAAAAACATTTCAAGAATTACCTTATCTTCTTTTATTGTAGTTTTCAAAATATTGCTTTTTATTATATACTCCCCTTCTTTAAGATTTTCTTTCATCTTTTTTACTGACAATTCATAAGCCTTATCAATTGCTAGTTCTTCTGTTAAAACGTCATCTATTACCTTTGTTTCTTTTTCTTCTAATTTTACAAATTGTATAGGTAATGTATTATTTGAAATAAGTATTTTTTCGTTTTTAATACTTGTTTTATATTTGTTAAAATCAAATATATTAAAATACTTATTTATAAATTTAATTGAATATACATTTTTCTTCTTACCAGTTTCTTTTATTTCTTTATATGTAAAAGGATATTCTACTGTTGTTGAATACCATACTTCACCATACACTGTACCACTTGCATTTACATAATTTTTAATTTCATCATTTAACTTTATTTCACCTGATATTATTATATCACCCTCTACTACATAATCATTAATACTTTTAACAATTGTTCCACTTGTCGCATTTATTTTTTTTATAATAGCTGATTTTTTGGATACAATATTGTGTTTTCCATCTTCTTTAGTCCTATCTATAATACTTCTTTCTTGAACTCTTACTACATATTTTACACCAACTTTTTCTATTTCTAACCATTCTATTTTATCTTTATATTTGTTTAAAATGTTTTGCTTTATATCTTGAATTTCACTATATTTTTTGTTTAAAGTATATTTTTTTATCCCCGCACTTGTTAATTCTCTTGAAATGATATTTCTAATTTCTTTATCATTATGAATAATATCTATTTGAAATGTTAGGTTTGTAAGTATCTTTAATATAATTAAACAAATTAAAAATGAGATAATTAAATATATATTTTTTAATAAAAAATGCTTTATTTTTATTAATCCTTTTTCACCAATTAATGAAATTTCATATGTTGTTTTTAACTTTAAAACTTTTTTATAATCATGTTCATATATTGTAATATTTACTTCATTATATTTTATTTGTTTAATTTCTAGTAATTCTATATTATTATTTACCAATCTATGTATAAATCTTTCAATGTTATTTCCTTTAACACATATTATAACTTTACTTTCTATTTTGTATAGTAAACTGTTTTTCATGTTTACCTCAATTCTAGGCCTTTAATTTCACCACCAATTAAAATTTCGTCATTCATAAGTTTAGATACCACTAAGTTATTTCCTTTTATAACCACACTTCCATCAGAATAATTTATTATAACTTTATTTGAATCAAAATGCCCTATGTCTTTATAATTTATTACATCTACTTTATTATTTATAATTCTAATTTCAAATTCTTGTTCAATAACATAGTTTCTAATCCCATCTATTATTTTCATGGCATCACCTATATAAATATATTCTTAATACTTTAATTTAATGAAAGTATTAGATTAATTTAAATAAACTATCATTCACGACCAATTAATCATATAATAAAATATATTGAATTATTTAAAAAAAATATATATAATAAAAAAACAAATTATTTTATATTATTTAATATTATTAAAAAAAATCACATA
>URCH01000009.1 GCA_900546275.1 uncultured Mycoplasmatota bacterium | reverse complement strand
TGTAGGTGGTGCTAACTACCAAGTTCCAATTGAAGTACGTGCAGATAGAAGTCAAGCTTTAGGGCTTCGTTGGATTATACAATATGCTCGTTTAAGAGGAGGTCATTCAATGGCTGAAAACTTAGCAAACGAACTTATCGATGCATCAAATGGAACAGGTGCAGCAGTTAAAAAACGTGAAGATACACATCGTATGGCAGAAGCTAATAAAGCATTTGCTCATTATCGTTGGTAATATTAGGAAAGGAATTTATATATGGCTCGTGAATATAGCTTAGAAAATACACGTAACTTTGGAATAATGGCACATATCGATGCAGGTAAAACTACTTGTACAGAACGTATATTATTCCATACACATAAAATCCATAAAATAGGTGAAACTCATGATGGTGCTTCACAAATGGACTGGATGGAACAAGAACAAGAACGTGGAATTACTATTACTTCAGCAGCTACAACAGCTTTCTGGAAAGGTCATAGATTAAACATAATTGATACTCCAGGACACGTAGACTTTACTGTTGAAGTTTCAAGATCACTTCGTGTACTAGATGGTGCAGTTGCTCTACTTGATACACAAGCTGGTGTTGAACCACAAACTGAAACTGTATGGCGTCAAGCAGATGAATTCAAAGTACCACGTATGATTTTCTGTAATAAAATGGATAAAATGGGAGCTGAATTCGAACGTTGTTTAAAATCAATTAAAGAACGTTTAGGTGTTAATTTTGCCCCTATTGAATGGCCTATTGGTGCAGAAAGTGAATTCAAAACTATCATTGACTTAGTTAATATGAAAGCTTATGAATATGATAGAAAACAAGAAGAAAACGCTGTAGAAATAGAAATCCCAGAGGATTATAAAGAAATCGCATTAGAAAAACGTAATGAATTAATAGAAGCAGTTGCTGAATTCGATGACGAATTAATGAATAAATATCTTGAAGGAGAAGAAATCCCTGTTGATATGCTTAAAAAAGCAATCCGTAGAGGAACACTTGATGTAGAATTCTTCCCAGTATTATGTGGAACTGCATTAGGAAATACAGGTATTAAATTATTGCTAGATGCAGTAGTTGATTACTTACCAGCACCTTCTGATATAGAATCAATCAAAGGTGTTGATATGAATGGTGAACCAATTGAAAGACATCCTTCTGATTCACAACCATTTAGTGCTCTTGCATTCAAGGTAATGACAGATCCATTCGTTGGTAAACTAACATTCTTCCGTGTTTATTCAGGACATATTTCTGGTGGTTCTTATGTATTAAATGCTACTAAAAATACAAAAGAAAGATTAGGACGTATTTTGCTTATGCATGCTAACAATCGTACTGAAATTTCAGATGTATATGCTGGAGATATAGCTGCAGCAGTAGGATTTAAAAACACAACTACTGGAGATACTTTATGTGATGAAAAAAATCCTTGTATTTTGGAATCTATGGAATTTCCAGAACCAGTTATTGAATTAACTGTAGAACCAAAATCAAAAGCGGATCAAGATAAAATGGGTATAGCTTTACAAAAATTAGCTGAAGAAGATCCAACTTTTAGAGCTACAACAAATCATGAAACAGGTCAAACAATTATTGCAGGTATGGGTGAACTTCACTTAGATATAATTGTAGACCGTATGAAAAGAGAATTTGGTGTAGAAGCTAATATTGGTCAACCACAAGTTTCTTATCGTGAAACTTTAACTCAAACAGCTGAATGTGAAGGTAAATATATTAAACAATCAGGTGGACGTGGACAATATGGACACGTATGGATCAAATTTGAACCAAACCCAGATAAAGGTTACGAATTTGTTGATGCAGTTGTTGGTGGTGTAGTTCCTCGTGAATATATCCCAGTTACTGATAAAGGACTTCAAGAAGCTATGAAAGCTGGAATTCTTGCAGGATTCCCAATGGTAGATGTTAAAGCAACATTATTTGATGGTTCTTACCACGATGTTGACTCATCTGAAATGGCTTATAAAATAGCAGCTTCAATGGCTTTAAAAGAAGCTAAAAACAAATGTAAACCAATCTTACTAGAACCTATTATGAAAGTTCAAGTAGTAGTACCTGATGAATATCTAGGAAATGTTATGGGAGATATTACATCTCGTCGTGGACGTCCTCTAGGTCAAGAATCAAGAGGAAATGCTCTTGCTATAGATGCAATGGTACCATTATCAGAAATGTTTGGATATGTAACTAGCTTACGTTCTAATACACAAGGTCGTGGTAACTATACTATGGTATTTGATCACTATGAAGAAGTACCAAGAAATATAGCAGAAGAAATCATCAAAAAAAATGGTGGTAATTAATTTAGTTTTAGAAGATTAGTTTTTAAACTTTTCTTCTGATTCCTAAATAAAAACATATTTTTATTTAAAAATAACTTGATATTTTTAGATAAGTAATATAAAATAGATTATGTAATAATTATAAGGAGGAAATTTAAAATGGCAAAACAAAAATTTGATCGTTCAAAACCACATGTTAACATTGGTACAATTGGACACGTAGACCATGGTAAAACAACTTTAACAGCTGCTATTACTAATGTTCTATCTAAAAAAGGATATGCTGACTTTGTTGATTATGCTAATATCGATAAAGCACCAGAAGAAAGAGAACGTGGAATCACTATCAACACTTCTCACGTTGAATATCAAACTGATAAAAGACACTACGCACACGTTGACTGTCCAGGACATGCTGACTATGTAAAAAACATGATTACAGGTGCAGCTCAAATGGATGGAGCAATCTTAGTTATTGCTGCAACTGATGGTGTTATGGCACAAACTCGTGAACACATCTTACTTGCTCGTCAAGTTGGAGTACCTCGTATGGTTGTATTCATGAACAAATGTGATATGGTTGATGATGAAGAATTATTAGACTTAGTTGAAATGGAAATTCGTGAAATCTTAAACGAATATGGATTTGAAGGAGACGATACTCCAATTATCCGTGGTTCAGCTCTTAAAGCTCTTGAAGGAGATCCAGCTTATGAAGCTAAGGTTCTTGAATTAATGGATGCTGTTGATACATGGATCGAAACTCCAGCTCGTGATACTGATAAACCATTCTTAATGCCAATTGAAGACGTTTTCACAATCACTGGTCGTGGTACTGTTGTTACAGGACGTGTTGAACGTGGACAATTGAAATTAAATGACGAAGTTGAAATCGTTGGTATTAAACCAACTAGAAAATCAGTTGTTACAGGAATTGAAATGTTCCGTAAACAATTAGATTATGCAGAAGCAGGGGATAACGCTGGTGTATTATTACGTGGTGTTAACCGTGAAGACGTTGAAAGAGGTCAAGTACTTGCTAAACCAGGCAGTGTTACACCTCATACTAAATTCAAAGCTCAAGTTTATGTACTTAGCAAAGAAGAAGGTGGACGTCATACTCCATTCTTCAGCAACTATCGTCCTCAATTCTATTTCAGAACTACAGATGTAACTGGTGTTATTGAATTACCAGAAGGAACTGAAATGGTTATGCCTGGAGATAACGTTGAAATGACTGTTGAATTAATTGCTCCTATCGCTATTGAAAACGGAACTAAATTCTCAATCCGTGAAGGTGGTAGAACAGTTGGTGCTGGTAACGTTTCAGAAGTTATTAAATAGTTAATTAAAAATTACTCTTAAAAGAGTAATTTTTTTTGTGTTTTAAAGGATTTTTATTAATTAATCTATATATTTTATATAGGTGATTAGATGAGTATAAAATATATGATTGAAAAAATAGGGAAAAATTATTATAGAACATCAAATAAAATTAAAATATATGTAGGAAAAAAATATATAATATCATTTATATGTAAAAACAAATTAAATAATGATTTTGTAATTTTTTATATAGAAACTAATTATGTAAATAAAAAAATTATAGAATCTATCAAAAAATATATTGATAAGATAAATATATATATTAAAATATAATGCTTGAATATAATTATAATATGTGATAAAACAGATGACCAAAAGGAGATAATTATGTTAACAGAAAAAGAATTAGAAGAAAAATTAAAAGAATGGCAAGTAAATCAAGAGCTAATTAAACTTGAAATGGAAGTAGAAGAAATAAAAAAAATTCTAAATAGCAATCATCAAGATAGAATGTTTGAATACATAAATGATAAACTTATTAGTTACATTGGATTGAGTAATTTAGAAGATATGATAATAGCAACAAACAATATAAAATTAATAACAAGATTTGCTATCGAAATTTCCAACATCAATATAGAAAAATTAGAACAATCTGTAATTGATTTAGTTAATTCTGAGTATGCATATAGATTTGCACGAGATGTAAAAGGTGCCAATATAAAAAAATTGGAAGATATTATATTGTCTGAAGAAAATATTGAAAAAGCAGCTGAATATATATATTACTTTGCGCGAGATGTAAAAGGAGCAAACATTAAAAGATTAGAAGATGCAATAATAAAAACAAAAAATATTTATTTTATAATGCTTTTTGCTGAAGATATAAAAGGAATTACTCTTGAAAAATTTGAGGATGCAATAATAGAAACAAAAAATCCTTATTATTTATATTATTTAGCTAAAAAAGTAAATGGTGTAAATATAGAAAAAATAGAAAATGCATTAATGGAAACAATGAATGTAGAGTATATAAGTAAGTTTGCTGATATAAAAGGGGCTAATTTATTTAAAATTTATTATGTACTTAAATCAATGAATAAAAATAATGAATGTGAATTAATTTATAAAAAAATATTTTCAGATGATAATGATTTAAAATGTATTCATAATTCAAATAAAGCTTATGCTTTACAAAATCTAATTGAATATAGAAATAAAAACAATAATGAAATAAAATTAAGAATATATTTCAATTATTTATTTGATGTAAATTCTAAAGAAAGCGAATTAGTTAATTATGATAATGAATATGTAGAATATATGTGTTCATTAGAAAAAGAAAAAATGAATAATACATCAAATCAAAAAGTAAAAAAATATAACTAATTATAAATCTACTATGTGTAGATTTTTTTAATAAAAAAAGTGTATAAACTATACACTTAAACAATATTTTTCTTTTTAATTAATTTTTTTATTGGATTATTATGTAATAAATATAATGTAGGATTTGTAATAACTTCTAAGTCACCCATATATTCAACAGAGTAAGCACCAAAATTCATTTTAAAATCATTTAGACCAGCATACTTGTTATCACTAAGTAAAATGTTACTAACTCCTCCTAAATTAAATGTAGTATATCCTTCATTTGCATACTTTTTAATTAATTCCCATAATAGTAAATGTTTTGCATTTAAATCTCTATAATTAGTATCATAACCATCAATTATAATTTGTACTTGGCTACCATTTTTAATAACTAGAATGGAAGCTAAGTCAATTCCATCAGGATATTTTTCTATAAGTTTTGTAGCTTTAACAACTTTAATTTTACAATTTTCAAGTTTACTATCAGTTTTAATTTTTTCATTTATTAATTTATTATTATTTTGTTTTGTTAATTTATAATTAAGATTTTGAGAAATAGAATAAACATTTTCATATCTACTTTGATTATTAACTAAATAATCTCTAGTATTTAATCTAGCTAAGTATAAATCAGCATTTCCATTTTTAGAAAAAAATTCATACATATCAGATAAATATTTATAATTTCTAGGGTATTTATCTTTTACTTGATTATATAATGTTTTAATATCATTAGAATCACCTTTTATAATATAAATACCATTTCTTTTCGCACTTCTAATTTTAGTTTTATAACTTTTATCTATGTTGTTATATAATTTTTCAGTACCTAAAGATAAATTTATAATAGCTTCATATCTAGGTCTTTGAGCTTCAAAATAATTATTATAACCATAATGATGATAATCTAATTTCTTTATATAATTATAAATATAATCATAATTTTTATTTCTAAAGAAACTATTTTTTTTATCATCATAAATTTCTTTAATAATCATTGGACTTAATTTCACAGCAGCAATACCCATATTACCTAAAAAAGCTTTGATTTTTTCATTAAATGTATCATATAAAATTCTGTCATTGTAATTTATTAAAAAACCTCTTGGAGCATAAGCATAACTATAACCATGATGTTTTTCAATAATTAGTAAAGTTGCTGCAACTATAGTATTTGAATCTATTAATCCTATAAATTTGCAATCATATCCTTGATGATTCATAACAAAAGCATATTCCTTTGTTTGAAATAAAGATTTGACTGGAAAACTACTCGTAAATAAATCAAATTCAGCATTCGTTAATTCTTTTATATACATACATTTCACCTCGATGAATTATATTATTATAACATAAATTATAAAAAAATCAAAATAATAAAATAGTGAAAAGTAATTACTTTTCACGTTTTTTATAACTATTACACATAGTTTCTTCTTTGTTTTCACATTCTTTGCAATTGCAATTACATACTTTAATTTCGTTTAATTCACATTCGCATTTATTTTGGTTGCAATGTTTACAATCAAAAACAGAACAATTTATTTTCTGCACTCATAATCACCTCATATATATTTTTAACTTAAGAATTATTAATATACATAAATATAAAAAAAAATAATATATTTAGTTAGGTGATAATATGACTGTAGGTATTCCAAGAAGTATGTTTTATTATTATTTCAGCGATAAATGGAAATACTTTTTTGAATACTTGAAAATTAAAACAGTAATTAGTCCAATAACAAATAGAAAAATAATGGACAATGGTATAAAGTTATCAAGCGATGAAATGTGTTTATCATTAAAAAATTATATAGGACATGTAGATTATCTAAAAGATAAATGTGATTATATACTTATACCAAGAATAGATAACTATGGATATAAAGAACAAACATGTACAAATTTTTTAGCTATATATGATATTATAAACAACATTTTTGATGTTAAAATACTTGATTATAATATTGATTTAGAAAATAATCAAACTGAATTAAAAGGACTTTTAAAATTATCAAAAATATTAAATAAAACAAAAAAAGAAATAAAAGATGCTTATATGTATTCATTAATAAAATCTAAAAAAGATAAAAAAAATAAAATAATAGAAAATATGAATCTACTTTCATCCACAAAAACAAAAGTATTATTAATAGGTCATCCATATAATGTATACGATGATTTAATTGGAAAGCCAGTAATAAAATATTTAAAAAAATTAAATTGTGAAGTTATTTATTGTGATAGATTTGACTATCAAAATACAAAAGAAGAAATATCAAAATATTCAGAAAATATATATTGGAAATATAGTAAAGAAAATATTTCAAGCTTAAAATATTTAGATAAGGTAAATGGAGTTGTTTTTTTAAGCACTTTTCCGTGTGGACTAGATTCACTTGTAAATGAAATTGTTTTAAGAAAACTAAATAAACCTTATTTGAATTTAATATTAGATGATTTAGGAGGAATAGCTGGTATGGAAACACGTATAGAAAGTTTTGTTGATATATTTGAAAACTAAAACAATTTGCTTTCCACATATGGGAAATTATTATATACCAGCATCTTATTTTTTTAAACATGCTTTTAACGTAAATGTTTTAAAATCTCCTAAAATAACTTCTAAAACAATTGAACTTGGCAGTAAAAATAGTCCAGATTTTGTATGTGCGCCATTTAAATATACATTAGGAACAATGATAGAAGGTCTTGAAAAAGGTGCAGATGTATTGCTTCAGATGGGTGGTGGATGTAGATATGGATATTATAGTGAATTACAAGAAAAAATACTTAAAGATTTAGGATATGAATTTACCCTTATCAACTTTGTAACAGCAGGTAAAATGGATATCAAAAATATTTATAAAGAACTAAAAAAAATAAATAAAAAATTAAACATTATTAAAATTTTATATTACTTATTTATATCAACAAAAATGATAAAATACATGGATAATATAGATAAATATATACGAAAAAATATAGGTTTTGAGGTAGTAAAAGGAGAATTTGAGAGCTTAAATGAAAAAATGCTTAAAGATTTTAGTAAAGTAAAAAATTTTATTTCTTTAAGACATACTTACAAAAAATATTTGAAAAAATTTAAACAAATAAAAACAAATAAAAAAAATGTTATAAGGGTTGGAATAGTTGGAGAATTATATACAGTAATGGAACCATTTGCTAATTACTTTTTAGAAAGAGAACTTGCAAGTTTTGGAATAGAAATAACAAGATTTACTAATGCACATTATTTATTATTTGAAAAAACAAATGCAGTTAAAAAATATCTTAAAAATGCAAAGGAATATATAAAATATAGGATGGGAGCGGATGCTCATGATAATATAGCACGTACTAAAGAATTATGTGAAAAAGGATATGATGGAATTATTCATATAAAATCTTCATTTTGTACACCAGAAATTGCAGCTATGCAAATAATAGAAAAAATATGTTCTAAATATGATGTACCAGTAATATTCTTTAGTTTTGATTCTAATACAAGCGAAGTTGGAATAAAAACTAGACTTGAAGCTTTTTATGAAATGATAGAAATGAGGAAGAAAAATGAAATGTTATCTAGGCGTTGATATAGGTTCAATTTCTACAAAAGGTGTAATTATAGATGAAAAAAATAATGTACTTGCATCTTCATATATATGGACAGAGGGAAACCCCGTTGAAGCAGTAAAAAAACTTATAAATATTTTAAAAAAACAAATGCCTAAAAATTGTGAAATATATGGTATAGGAACAACTGGTAGTGCAAGAAAGCTAATTGGTCTTATGCTAAATGCAAACGTTGTAAAAAATGAAATAACTGCTCATGCTGTTGGAACAATTAATTTTCACCCTGATGTCAAAACTATTTTAGAAATAGGTGGTCAAGATTCAAAAATAATAATAATACGAAATGGAATAATTGTAGATTATGCTATGAATACATTATGTGCAGCTGGAACAGGTTCATTTTTATCAAGTCAGGCTAAAAGATTATCAATTCCGATAGAAGAATTTGGTACATATGCTCTGAATTCAAAAAATCCCGCAAAAATAGCTGCAAGATGTACAGTTTTTGCTGAATCAGATTTAATACATAAAGCACAAGTTGGTTATAGCAAGCAAGATATAATAGCAGGATTATGTAAAAGTATAGTATTAAATTATTTAAACAATGTTGGAAAAGGGAAAAAAATAAGAGGACCGATAATTTTTCAAGGTGGAGTAAGTAAAAATAAAGGAGTATTAAAATACTTTAGAGAAATTTTAAATGAAGAAGTAATAGTAGATGAATATGGACATTTGATGGGAGCGATTGGAATTGCTATTCTATCTAAAAAAAATGAATCTGAAAAGTCGATTGATTTAAATATTAAAGATATCAACTTTATAACAAGAGCAACAGAATGTGATAAATGTCCAAATAATTGTGAAATTCTTAGAATATATAAAAATGATAATCAAGTTGATTCTTGGGGAAGTATGTGTGGTAAGGTAAAATAAATCTTGACAATTAATATTTAATAGTGTATAAATTAATTTGATGAAGGGGACGAAATATGAGCAAGAATTTAGTAATAGTCGAATCACCAAGTAAATCAAAAACAATAGAAAAATATTTAGGTAGTGATTATACAGTATTATCAAGCAAAGGACATGTTAGAGATTTATCTACGAAAGGTAAATTTGGGTTTGGTGTTGATATAGAAAATAATTTCAAACCTGATTATGTAACAATAAAAGGAAAGAAGAAAGATATAGATACATTAAAAAAAGAAGTTAAATCATCAGAACATGTATACCTAGCAACCGACCCCGACCGTGAAGGAGAGGCTATAAGTTGGCACTTATATGATGTGTTGGGTTTAAATAATACTAATTATGATAGAATAGTTTTTAATGAAATAACAAAACCAGCTATAATAGAATCACTGAAACATCCAAGAAAGATAGATATGGATTTAGTAAATAGTCAAGAAACTAGAAGAATACTAGATAGAATAATAGGTTTTAGACTTAGTAAACTAATTCAATCAAAAACTGACGGAAGTAGTGCTGGAAGAGTTCAAAGTGTAGCATTAAAACTTATTGTAGATAGAGAAAGAGAAATAAAAGCATTTAATAAAGAAGAATATTACAATGTAACAGCATTTTTTAATGATTTTAATGCAGAATTATATAACTATGATCATAAAGATATTGAAATCAAAACAAAAGTTGATGCAGAAAAAATATTAAAAGAATTATCAAATAGTTTTACTATAGAAAAAATTGATAAAAAAAATAAAAGTAAAAAATCTAAATTTCCTTATACAACAAGTACATTACAACAAGATGCATCTAATAAACTTGGAATGAATGCTAAAAAAACTATGAGTATTGCTCAAAAACTATATGAAGGTATAGATTTAGATAACGAAACAGTAGGTTTAATTTCATATATGCGTACAGATTCAGTAAGACTTTCAGACGAATTTGTAAATAGTACATTTTCATATATCAACGCTAATTATGGAAAAGAATACGTTGGTTATGTAAAAAAGAGTACTAAAACAGAAAATGTTCAGGATGCACATGAAGCTATTAGACCAACAAGTATAAATAGAACACCACTTTCAGTAAAACCTTATTTAACTAACGATGAATACAAATTATATAAAATGATCTATTTTAGAGCACTTGCAAGTTTAATGAGTGATGCGAAAACACTTAATACTACTGTAGTATTAGACAATAATAACTATCAATTCAAGACAACTGGTCAAATAATAACATTTGATGGTTACTTAAAAGCATATAGTGAATATGAAGATACTAAAGATTCAGTATTACCAGATTTTGATACATTTAAATCAAATATAGTAGTTTCAAATAATATAGAATACAAACAACATTTTACAGAACCACCTAGCAGATATACTGAGGCAAAACTAATAAAAGAAATGGAAGAGTTAGGAATAGGGAGACCTAGTACATATGCTAAAACAATTGATACAATAAAAACTAGAGGTTATGTAAATGTGGTAGATAAAAAATTTGAACCAACAGAAATAGGTATTGAAATAACAGATAAATTACAAGAATGTTTTAGTCACTTAATTAATGTAAAATATACTGCAAAAATGGAAGATGACTTAGATAAAATTGCAGAAGGAAATGAAGTTTGGTACGATGTATTAAAAGAATTTTATGATTCATTTGAACCATCAGTAAAAGAAGCATTTGATAAACTACCTAAAAAAGAAGCTGAACAAACAGGAGAAAACTGTCCAAATTGTAATAGTCCATTAGTTATAAGAAAAGGTAGATATGGAAAATTTGTTGCTTGTAGTAATTTTCCAGAATGCAAATACATAAAAACAGAACCAAAAGAATTTTTAGAAATATGCGATTGCCCTAATTGTGATGGAAAAATAATAGAAAAAAAGAGTAAACGTGGTAAAGTATTTTATGGATGTAATAATTATCCAAATTGTAAAACAGCATATTGGGATAAACCCACTGGCGAAATGTGTCCTAATTGCAAAAGTATGTTAGTATCAAAAAAGGATAAAATTAAATGTTCAAATTGTGATTATGAAAAATAATCACTTTTTTTGACTTTTACTAAATTAATTGTTAATATATAAATAGGAGTGATTTTATGGGATATTATTTAACATTTGCTTTTGATAAAGAATGTAAAAACTCTATAATATTAATGGAAGGTACATTAGAAGAAATAGACAAATTTACTTCACAATTTAAATCTTCGGTTGATGTTAGAAAAAAATTTAAAAAAGAAATAGATCAATTTTGCACTGAAAAAAGTGAGTATATAAAAAAAGTAGAAGAAAAAACAAATAGAAAAGAAACAGGAGATATAGCAATCTACAGTATAGTAGGTAAAGTTCATGAAACTGTAAAAAATAAAAGAATTAAAGTATTATATAAATTTTATATTGATATATTTAATGAACTTATAAAAAATAAAGAATTAATGTCAATGTTTTCTAAAAAATGTTATAACGAAGAACATTGTGATAAATATGGGCAATTACATACAACAGTATCTTTAGCTGATTCAAAAATATTTAGATTAACTCAGTCACAAATGAAAATACTTGCTTTTTATAAGAATTATTCAGAAAATGATTATAATTATGCATTAAGAACTTGGAAAAAGAATATGAAATTGTCAGATAAATATTATTCGACAATTAGAGAAATATTTATATTATATCAATTTTTAGTACAAAAACAATCTAATCTTCCAAGTTTCGAGCAATTAATAAATAAATATAAACCAAAGAAATTAGAAAAAATAAATCACAAAACGACTAAAGTTAAATTTGACATACAAACTGATGAAGAAGCAATAAACGAAAGTGATTATGATGATGATTTAAAACATTGTCAAGATTATTATGATACTTCAATGACAAATGATGAAATAAACGAATATTTTGAAGAAATAACAATGAGAAAAACCTATTAATAGGTTTTTTTCTTTACACAAACAATTGTTTGTTATATAATTAAAATAGGTGGTAGCATGGAAAGTCAAATAAATGAGTTTATAGAATACCTAAGATATGAAAAAAACTACTCAGAATATACAATAAAAAACTACAATATTGATTTAGAACAATTTAGTCTTTTTTGCAAAGAACAAAATATAAAAAATTTAAGTAATGTAGATTATCAATTTATAAGAAAATATTTGAATGTATTATATGAAAAAAATTATGATAGTAAAACAATATGTAGACATATAAGCAGTCTTAGAAGATTATTTGATTATCTAGAAAAAAATAAAAAAATAAATGACAATCCAATGATTTTAGTTTCAAATCCTAAAGTAGAAAAAAGACTTCCAAAATATTTAAATTATTCGGATTTAGATTTATTATTAAATACCCCTGATAAAAATACTGTACTGGGATTAAGAGATGCACTTATTTTAGAACTTTTATATTCAACTGGAATAAGAGTAAGTGAACTTTCAAATATAAAACTTAAAGACATAAATTTTAGTGAAAGAGAAATAATAATATTAGGTAAAGGAAAAAAAGAAAGAATTGTTATATTTGGTCATGTTTGTAAAAATTTGTTAAATGAATATATAAATAATTCAAGAAATAAATTATTAAAAAATAACAATGAATACTTGTTATTAAATAAAGATGGAAATAAATTAAGTCCTAGAGGAATTGAGTTAATAATAGAAAAAACACTACAAAAAACTTCAATAAAATATAAAATATCACCACATACTTTAAGACATACATTTGCTACTCATTTATTAGATGCAGGAGCAGATTTAATGAGTGTAAAAGAATTACTTGGGCATGATAGCTTGTCAACAACATCAATATATACACACCTTTCAAACGAAAAATTAAGACAGGTGTATTTAAAAGCTCATCCAAGAGCAAGGAGGTAAATATGTCAAAATTATATTTTAGATATGGTGCTATGAATTGTGGTAAAACAACACAACTTTTACAGGTAGCACACAATTATGAAGAAAAAAATAAAAAAGTAATTATTATTAAAGCAAGTATAGATTCTAAAGGAAAAGATAAAATAGTATCTAGACTTGGTGTTGATAGAAAAGTCGATATATTATTAGAAAAAAACGAAAAAATAAATATTGAAAACTATGAAAATATATCATGCATATTAGTAGATGAAGCACAATTTTTAAGTGAAAATCAAGTTACAGAATTATGGGAAATTTCTAAACTTAAAAATATACCAGTAATCTGTTATGGATTAAAAACAGATTTTAAGACTAACTCATTTGAAGGAAGTAAAAGATTATTTGAACTTTCAGATGAATTAGAAGAATTAATTACAATATGTTCATGTGGTAAAAGAGCAAAATTTAATTCTAGAAAATGTGATGGAAAATACTTAACAGATGGAAAACAAGTATTAATAGATGGGACAAGTAACATAGAATATGAGTCATTATGTGGTAAATGCTATATAAAAAAAGTACTTGGCAAATAGTGTAAACTATTATTGTATTAAAGATATTCATTTGTTATAATTAAAAAGAATAGGAGAGATAAATATGAATAAATTTGTATATGATTTCACTGAAGGAAATAAAGATATGAAAAATATACTAGGTGGTAAAGGGGCTAACCTTGCTGAGATGATAAGTATTGGTTTACCAGTACCTATGGGATTTACAGTTACAACAGAAGCTTGCAATAAATATTATGTAGATAATGAAACTATAAGCTTAGACGTTGAAACTGAGATATTTGAACATATAAAATCATTAGAAAATAAAACTTTAAAATATTTTGGAAATCCAGAAAATCCACTTTTAGTTTCTGTAAGAAGTGGTGCTAGAGCATCAATGCCAGGAATGATGGATACTATACTTAACCTTGGATTAAATGACAGTGTAGTAGAAGGGCTTTGCAAAATAACTAATAATAAAAGATTTGCATATGATTCTTATAGAAGATTCATTCAGATGTTTGCAGATGTAGTAAAAGGCTATCCAAAATCTTCATTTGAAAGATTATTAGACGAAATAAAAAATGAAAAAAATGCTAAATTTGATACCGATTTAAATGCAGAAGATATGGTAGAAGTAACTGACAAATTTAAGCAATTATATAAAAGTATAGCAAACGAAGATTTTCCTCAAGATCCTAAAAAACAATTAATAGAAGCAGTAACTGCTGTATTTAGATCATGGAATAATGAAAGAGCAAAAATATATAGAAAAATGAATGATATACCTAGTAGTTGGGGAACAGCTGTAAACGTTCAAGAAATGGTATATGGTAATATGGGAAATGATTGTGGTACAGGAGTTGCATTCACACGTAATCCTGCAACAGGAGAAAATAAATTGTATGGTGAATACTTAATAAATGCTCAAGGAGAAGATGTAGTTGCTGGTATTCGTACACCACAACCAATTTCAACGTTAAAAGAAGTAATGCCAGAAATTTATTTACAATTTGAAAAAATAGCAAAAATACTTGAACAACACTATAGAGATATGCAAGATATGGAATTTACTATAGAAAAAGGTAAACTTTACATGTTGCAAACAAGAAATGGCAAAAGAACAGCTACTGCTGCAATAAAAATAGCGGTTGATTTAGTAAAAGAACACATGATTTCAAAAGAAGAAGCATTACTTAAAGTAGAGCCTAAACAACTTGAACAATTATTACACCCTAACTTTGATATGGAAGATTTAAAAAGTGCAAAAGCAATTGCAACAGGTTTAGCAGCATCACCAGGTGCCGGAACAGGAAAAATATACTTTGATGCAAAAGATATTTCACTTGCAAAAAAAAGAGGAGAAGATACAATTCTTGTAAGACTTGAAACATCTCCTGAAGATATACAAGGCATGAACGATGCAAATGGTATATTAACTATAAGAGGTGGAATGACTAGTCATGCGGCAGTAGTAGCGCGTGGAATGGGTAGATGTTGTATATGCGGTTGTGGAGATATTAACATAAATGAAGAATTAAAAACAATAACTACTAAAGATGGTCAGACTTTTAAAGAAGGAGACTATATATCATTAGATGGTACAACTGGAATTGTGTATGGTAAACAAATAAAAACTGTAGATCCTGAAATAAGTGGAGATTTTGAAACATTTATGTCTTGGGCAGATGAGGTTAGAAAATTAAAAATAAGAGCAAATGCAGATACACCTAAAGATGCTCTTCAAGCATATAAATTTGGAGCAGAAGGAATTGGTTTGTGTAGAACAGAACACATGTTTTTTGAAAAAGAGAGAATATTTAATTTTAGAAAAATGATATGTGCTGATAACCTTGAATCAAGAGAAGAAGCTTTAGAAAATATTCTTCCATATCAAAGAAGTGATTTTGAAGGATTATTTAGAACTATGAAAGGATTACCAGTAGTAATAAGATATTTAGATCCACCTCTACATGAATTTTTACCTCATACAGATGAAGAAATAACAATGCTTGCTAAATCTTTAAATATGAGTTTTGAAGCTTTAAAAAATAGAGTAACTTCATTAAAAGAATTTAATCCTATGATGGGACATAGAGGATGTAGACTTGCAGTTACATATCCAGAAATAGCACGTATGCAAACCAGAGCTGTAATAGAAGCAGCTATAAATGTAAAAAAAGAGGGAATTAATGTTACTCCTGAAATTATGATACCTCTTATTGGAGATATAAATGAATTCAAATACGTAAAAAATATAGTTTGCGAAGTCGCTGATAATATAATTAAAGAAGCAAATGTTGATTTAAAATATGAAGTTGGTACTATGATTGAAATACCAAGAGCAGCAATTACAGCAGATAAAATTGCAACAGAATCAGAATTCTTTAGTTTTGGAACAAATGATTTAACACAATTAACTTATGGATTTTCAAGAGATGATGCTTCTAAATTTTTAAATGATTATTATGATAAAAAAATATTTGAAAACGATCCTTTTGAAAAAATCGATCAAGAAGGTGTTGGAGAACTTGTAAAAATCGCTGTAGAAAAAGGAAGAAGTGTAAGACCTAATATTTCATTAGGAATATGTGGTGAGCATGCAGGAGAAACATCAAGTATTGAATTCTGTAATAGAGTTGGACTTGATTATGTATCTTGTTCACCATTTAGAGTTCCAACTGCACGTTTGGCAGCAGCTTGGGCTGTAATAAATGAAAATAAATAACTTCATCATATGATGGAGTTTTCTTTTTCATTATGATAAAATAATTTTGTTAAGAAAAAATCATAAAGGAAGTGTATGAAATGACATATAAATATATTTATAAAACTCCAAACAATTATAATCTTTCAAATATAATAATAAGTAGTGACGGTAAATATTTAACAGGATTATGGTTTGAAGGTTCAAAAGATGAGTCTAAACATATAACTTCCTATGAAGAAAAAGATTTAGAAATATTTAAAGAAACAGGTAGGTGGTTGGATATTTATTTTAGTGGTAAAAATCCAAATTTTACTCCAAAATATAAAATAAATAATTTAACACCTTTTAGAGAAGAAGTAATTAATATAATGAATTCTATTGAGTATGGAAAAACAATTACATATAAAGAAATAGCTAATATAATTGCTCAAAAAAGAGGAATAGAAAAAATGTCATCACAAGCGGTAGGAGGTGCAGTAGGCTGGAATCCTATTTGTATTATCATTCCGTGTCATAGAGTAGTTGGAATGAATGGAAATTTAACTGGTTATGGTGGTGGAATAAAAAACAAAATAGAATTATTAAAACATGAAAAAAATGATATGAGCAAATATTTTATAAAAAAAGGAAATGTATTATGATTAGATGTGGATGGTGTAATTTAAATAATTTTAAATACATAGAATATCATGATAATGAATGGTGTAAACCTAATTTTGATGATAATTATTTATTTGAAATGCTAATATTAGAATCCTTTCAAGCAGGACTTTCTTGGGAATGTATATTAAATAAAAGAGAAAACTTTAAACAAGCTTTTGATAACTTCGATGTATATAAAATATGTAACTATAATGATGAAAAAATTAAAAAATTATTAGAAAATAAGAGTATCATAAGAAATAAACAAAAGATAAATGCTACTATAAATAATAGCAAAATATTTATAAAAATAAAAAATGAATATGGTACATTTTATAATTATCTAAAAACATTTACTAATAATAAAATTATTTATGAAACAAATAAAAATACTAACTTGTTATCTGATAAAATATCAAAAGATTTAAAAAAAAGAGGTATGAAGTTTGTAGGAAGTACAATTATATACTCTTATTTGCAAGCTATAGGCATAATATATTCACATGATAAGGAATGCTTTATGTACAAAAGTAAATAAAAATATTTATTATTTATTGATTCCATGTTATACTATTTATGAAAGTAAAAGGGTTGTATTTATGAAAAGTTTTAAACGTGTTATTATTGTAGTGTGCTGTTTGTTGTTTATATCGTTTTTACTAACTAGTTATGCATTATATTATAAAAAAAGACTTATTTTAAATATAAGTAGTATTAATATTACAAAAATATCAACTGATAAAAAAAGTTTTGAAATTTCTATTAAAGGTGATAGCAATAATGAGTTTAAATGCGTTGCTTATAATGATTTATATAAATCAGAAAGTATGTCTAAAGGTGGGGTTTGTTTACTCATTTTAAATATAAACAAAGATTATAAAATTTATTTAGAGAGTAAGTATAAAAAAACGAAAGAAAAAATGTTAACAGACTATGTAGATAATATTATATTTTTTAATTTTTCAAATGATATCATTTATATGGTTAAGGGTGCTACAAAAGATATAAAATATGATGAACTTGTTATTGATAAAAATAAAAAAATAAGTGAAATTATATCTACTAGTGACGATATTATAAGTATTAATGATGGAGTTATAACTGCAAAAAATCTTGGTGAGTGTGAGATTAAAAGTGGCAAAAAAAGTATAAAAGTAGTAGTAACAGATATAATAGATAAACCAACCTTATCTGAAGTCAAAAAAGAAATTATTCCATGCAATCAATATAGTAAAAGCGAAGCAGAACTTTTAGATAAATTACTTGAAAGTGAAATAAATGAAGTAGGTTATAAGACAAGAGCTGGTGCAGTACAAGCAGCAAGATTCTTAACTTTAGAATTTAAATATAGAATTCCTTATTTTTATGAAAACGGTAGGGTTCATTCAAGTGGTGTACATTTTGTAGATGGGGAAGGAAGGTATTATAAAACAGGTCTTTATTTAGATGATTCTAAAAAAGATGAAATAATATCTAAATATAAAGGGCCTGCATTATGGGGATGCCCTTTAACAAATTTAGAACCTGATCAAAAATATGGATATATTCCAGGTGCTAAAATGCCAAATGGTTTAGATTGCTCTGGATTTATTGCATGGGTACTAAAAAATGCTGGTTTTGATCCTGGTGATATAGGTGCAGGTGATACTGAATATCCTTATCAAATGACTAAGTTAGGAGATTTTGTGAGTCTAAATCAAGATTTAATAAAATCAGGTAAAATTAAAACAGGTGACTTAATAAACTATTGGGGACATATTGGAATTATTATTGGAATAGATGAAAACAACATTTATGTCGCAGAAAGCTTACCTACATTAGGTGGAGTAGTTGCTAAAAAATATTCTAAAAGTAATATAACTAAAACTTTTTCTTACGTTGTTTTAATGGATGATTATTATAAAAAAAATGGTAACTTATCTGATATGTGGAATTAAAATTCTAAAACATAAATAAGAATTTTAATTCTTTTTAATATTAAAATTGATTAAATAACAATTTTAATATATAATTAAAACAGGTGATACTATGAAAATATTATGTGTAGGTAGTTGTACTTATGATATTACTTTTCCAGTAGACAGTTTCATCAAAGAAAATACAAAATATAGATTAAATACAAAAATTGAATGTCCAGGTGGTTCAAATTTAAATGCTGCATGCTTATTAGGCAAATGGGATATGGAAGTATATTTCTGTGGCATTATAGGAAATGATTACTATGGTAGCAAAATAAAAAAATTTTTAGAAAAAAACAATGTAAATACATCTTATTTACAATTTAGTAATGACTATAGCACGACTATAAATACAGTAATAGTAAATAAGGAAAATGGAAATAGAACTATATTGTCTGCTAAAAACGATAAAATGAAATTGAATGATTTTGAAATTAATTTTATTCCTGATTTGATATTAATAGATGGTAGTGAATATGAATTTTCAAAAAAAATATTAAAAAAATATCCAGATGCTATAAGTATAATAGATGCTGGAAGAATAGATAAAAATGTTATAGAACTTTCTCATTTGGTAGATTTTACTATATGCTCACTAGATTTTGCTGAACATGTAACAAATATAAAATTAAATTTTAATAATACAAAATCAGTTATATCTATATATGAAAGTTTAAAAAACATGTTTAAAAATAATATAATCGTTACATTAGGAGAATTTGGAGCCTTATATTATTATGAGAATAAAATAAAAATTATGAAATCAATTACAGTAGATTCAATAGATACAACTGGAGCAGGTGATATATTTCATGGGGCATTTGTTTATGGTACATGTCAAAAAATGTCATTAGAAAATATAATAAAACTTTCAAATGTAACTGCAGCATTATCAACTACAAAATATGGTTCTAGTATATCTATTCCAACAAAAAAAGAAGTAAAGGAAAAATTAAATGAGTATAAATGATTTAATATTTATAGACAATCTTCCAAAAATTGATCTTCATTCATTAGATAGAGAAATATCCCGTGTTTTAATAAATGATTTTATAAAGGATAATATAAAACTTAAAAATCAATTTATTGTAATAATACATGGTAATGGAAGTGGAATTTTAAAAAGAACAACATCTGAAGTTTTAAAACAAAATAAAAATGTTATAGAATATAAGACATTTTATAATAACGCAGGTTGTACGATTGCAAAAATCAAAATTTGACAAAAAAAATATATTGTGTTAGAATACGTCCCATCAACAAGGAATTGTATTCTTTTTAATTATTATAAGTAATTAATTGAAAAAACTTGACATTTAATTAGAATAGTGATAACATACAAGCCATAAATTTAAAGGGGGAAGAATTATGTACGAAGAAAGAAAAGAAAGTTTTTCAGTAAGAAGTTTAATTTTACAAATATTATTTGTGGTTTTAACAGTATTTCTATTATTATGGTTATTTCCAACTAAGAACTATGTAAAGGATTATGCAAATGATGCATTTACAGAAAAATTACAACCTTTATATAATCAGATATATAATCAAAATATTACTACAATGAAAGAAGCTGCTATTAATTATTTTACTACTGATAGATTACCTTCAAAAGTAGGAGAAAGTGTTACTATTACACTTAAAGAAATGCAAGATAAAAAACTTGTATTAGATTTAATTGATAGTAATAATAAAAAATGTGATGTAGAAAAATCTAGCGTTAAAGTAGAAAAATTAGATAATGAATATCTAATGACAGTTAAACTTGAATGTTCAGATGCTTCAAATTATATAGAAGTTCATTTAGGATGTTATGATTATTGTAAAGCTTCAGGTGTTTGTGAAAGAAATGAAACACCAGTAATTAAACCAACTAATCCAACAACACCTGTTATTTCAGAAAAAAAATATCAATACGAATATGAAAAAATTACAGATGGCAAATGGGGAGAATTTGGTGAATGGTCACAATGGTCTAAAGACACAATAACTAAAACAGAATATAGAAACGTAGAAACAAAAGAAGTAACAGAAAAAACTGGTACTTTAGTAGAAGTCGTAGATGCAAAAAAAGATGTAAAAACAACATATTCATGTCCAAGTGGATATACACTAAATGGAACAAAATGTAGTAAAACAACAACAGCAACAAAAAATGCAACAGCAAGTACAAAAACAACATACTCATGTCCAAGTGGATATACATTAAATGGAACAAAATGTAGCAAAAAAACAACATCATCAAAAAATGCAACAGCAAATAAGAAAACAACATACTCATGTCCAAGTGGATATACATTAAATGGAACAAAATGTAACAAAGTAACAACATCATCAATAAATGCAACAGCAAATAAGAAAACAACATACTCATGTCCAAGTGGATATACACTAAATGGAACAAAATGTAGTAAAACAACAACAGCAACAAAAAATGCAACAGCAAATACTACTTATGGAGATTGGATATATCAAGGTAAATATACATTTAATTCAATCCAATATACATCAGATACAAGAAAAGTAGTAAGAGTTTCTTCTTCTATTAATACTGATTGTACAACTAATTGTACAACTAATACATGGACTTATTTAGTTTATAATAGAAGTAAAAAAACAACATACTCATGTCCAAGTGGATATACACTAAATGGAACAAAATGTAGTAAAAAAACAACTGATACAAAAAATGCAACAGCAAATAAGAAAACAACATACTCATGTCCAAGTGGATATACATTAAATGGAACAAAATGTAGTAAAAAAACAACTGATACAAAAACAGCAACTAAAAATGAAAAAGTAACATATTCATGTTCAAATAAGGATTATACTTTAAATGGTGATAAATGTACAAAAACTGTAGATGTTTATACTAAATATACATATTATAGATATCAAGAAAGAAAATTTATTTCTGGAACAAGAGATATAAAATGGAGTACAAGTAAAACAGATAGCACATTATTAAAACAAGGGTATGTTTTAACAGGAAATAAGAAAGAAATTAAATAATTAAAAAAAGTATTTCACTTTACAAATGAAATGCTTTTTCATTTGTTTATGTTTGACAAAGATAATATAGGATGTTATAATTTTTATAGTAAAATAGGAGGGATAGTATGAAAGATGTATATGTATTTGAATACTTAAATGAGAATGAATTCCATAAGTTAGAAAGATCATTAAAAAAGTATAATATGTTAGCTTATAAAAAACTATATTTTGAATATTATCCTGCACTTAAAGAAGGAGAATTTTTAGGAGAATTAATTTCAACTAATCAAAATAATGATTCTATTACATATGAACTAAAATTACCAACAGATGCTTTGTTTTCAAAAGTTCATGGAGACATTAAACTAAAATATCATGTATACCAAAATCAAAAAACAATTGTATTAGATACATTAATTCCAGAAGATATTTTAACAGAAGGACATCAATCAGAATTAGTGACATACAAAGGTGTAATGGTTTCAAAACAACATTCTGAAAAAGATTTATTTAAAATTAATTTACTCAATATGATACAAAAGTAATTATCAACTTTTGTATTTTTTTAAGTTTTTTTTAAAAATATATTGCATAAAATTTATTGGTATGGTATTATATAGAAGCAGTGTTTGAAATGGACCCTTAGCTCAGTTGGTTAGAGCATCCGGCTCATAACCGGGCGGTCGTAGGTTCGAGTCCTACAGGGTCCACCACTGTATTGCAGGTGTGGCGAAATTGGTAGACGCACTAGCCTTAGGAGCTAGCGCCGCAAGGCATGGGGGTTCAAGTCCCTTCACCTGCACCATTTATTTTGAAAGTAAAAGACTTAGCAATAAGTCCTTTTATTTTGGAAAATTTGACAAATTGGTATATTTGTGTTATCATACAGCACATCAACAGAGAAATATATAAATAAAATTTGACAAATATCATATAATATGGTATTATACAAGCCATAAATTTAAAGGGGGAAAAAATATGGAAAAAATATATTATACTGAGGAAGAAAAACAAAAAATTGTGGATGAAAGAAAAAAGGTAATCGACGAGGATAAAATTGTAAGCGAAACAACAGAAACTCCAATTGATTATGATAAATTATTAAATGATGAATTAGAAAATGAAAATAATGAAATAAAAATTAATGATATAAATGAAGAAGCTTTTACAACTGAAGAAAAACGTTTTAAAATCAATAAAAAAATGGCCGGAATTCTTGCAGGAATTATGATGGCTACTTCAATTCCTATTATAGCAACATCAACTAGAAAAAATAATAACTCGAATGAAAATTCAAGTGAAAGTATAAGTAGCATATCTACTACAACTTCAACATCATCTAACCAAACTACTTCTATCGAATCGTCTATTCAAGATGAACTTGATAAATATAGTAAAATTAAATATTTAACAAAAGATGAATATGTTGAATTATTAAAATCAGCAGAAAAAGAGTTTGAAGGAATAGATATTACAACAGAAGAATTAGCAGCGTTTGTAACAGAAGTTAATAAAACAATCATTAATTCAGATTTAAAAAAAGTATTAGTTTCCAGTGGTGTATTAAATGAAAAAGAAGAGTTAAATAGACAAAATTATTTAAATGCGTTAGATAAAATAAGAAATTCAATGATTAATGCTTATACAATAGAAATTGATCCTGAATTGGTAGGAATGCCTGAATATGATGAATTAATCAAAGAATTAAAAGATAATGCAGTTAAAGTACATGTTTCAAATATTGTTTCAAAAAAATCTAGTGAATATGAAACATATGTAGAATTAGATAAAGCATACGACTTGATAGGGAATTCAGAAACTCTTAAAGAAGCTACAGTAGCATATGAACCAATACTTGAACTAGTAAATAGTGAAAATGGAAAAAATATGCCAAACAATATGGAAGAAGAAATTTATAAGGACTTATATAAAGATGCTTATGATGAAATAACAGCTTCTAAATATAATGTATCTATTACAGAATTAGATAGAGTTTACGATTATGTAGATTCTGAAGAATGTTCTAAATCATTATAATAATATAAAAACGCTATTTTAAGCGTTTTTTTTATATAATTATGATATAATTAATTAGAGGTTGATATAATGAAAATATATAATACATTAACACGAAAAATAGAGGAATTTATTCCAAACAATAAAAATGAAATAACAATGTATACTTGTGGACCCACTGTATATCATTTTGCGCATATAGGAAATTTAAGAAGCTATATAATGGAAGACATATTAGAAAAAACTTTTAACTTGATGGGGTATAAAGTTAAAAGATGTATGAATATAACAGATGTAGGTCATTTAAGCAGTGATTCTGATTCTGGTGAAGATAAAATGCTAAAAGGGGCGAAAAGAGAACATAAAACAGTTATGCAAATAGCTGACATGTATACAAAAGCTTTTTTTGAAGATTGTAATAAATTAAATATAAAGAAACCTGAAATAGTAGTAAAAGCAACAGAATGCATTGATGAATACATAAAAATAATAGAAACATTATTAAAAAAAGAATATGCATATATATCTAATGGAAATGTATATTTTGATATAACAAAACTAAAAGATTATTATGCACTTACAAATCATAAAGAAGATGAAATGGTAGTTGGTGTTAGAGAAGGTGTAGAAGAAGATTTAGGCAAGAAAAATCAAGGTGATTTTGTATTATGGTTTACAAAATCAAAATTTGATGATCAAGAACTAAAATGGAATAGTCCATGGGGTATAGGGTATCCAGGATGGCATATAGAATGTTCAGGTATATCTATATTAAAATTAGGAGAACATTTAGATATTCACTGTGGTGGTATAGATAATATATTCCCACATCATACAAATGAAATTGCTCAATCCGAAAGCTATTTAGGACATAAATGGTGTAATTACTGGTTTCATGTAGAACATTTAAATGATGAAACAGGAAAAATGAGTAAATCAAAAGGAGAATTCTTAACAGTTTCACTTTTAGAAGAAAAGGGTTACGATCCTATTTGTTATAGATTATTTTGCCTACAATCACATTATAGAAAACAATTATTATTTTCATATGATATTTTAGATGGTGCTGTAAATACATACAATAAATTAAAATCTAAAATTAAAAATCTAAAAGAAAATAAAAATGGTGAAATAGAATATAATTTAGTAGAAAAATATAAAACAAATTTTTTAGAAGCTTTAGGTAATGATTTAAATACTTCACTTGCTTTAACTACACTTTATGATGTTATAAAGTCAGAAGCTAATAACAATACAAAATTATATTTGATAGAAATGTTTGATAGCGTGTTGTCATTAAATTTATTAAAAGATGATATTCAAAACATTGATGATGAATTAACTAAATATATCAATGAAAAAATAGAAGAAAGAAATAAAGCAAAACAAGATAAAAACTATGAACTTTCTGATTCGATTAGAAACGAATTACTACAAAAAGGAATAATATTAAAAGATACAAGAGAAGGTACAATATTTGAAATAAAAAAGTAGCATCATTGGATGCTATTTTTATTATTCTACAGTAACAGACTTTGCTAAGTTTTTTGGTTTATCAATATTACAATTTCTTAATTTTGCTATTTCATAAGAAAGTAATTGTAAAGGAATAACAGTTAACAACGGTTGTAATAATTTGTGAGTATTCGGAATAACAATTTTTTCATTATAAAAATCTGATTCTTTATTTAATGATTCGGTTGTAACTAAAACAACATCAGCACCTCTAGATTTTACTTCTTTAATATTACTTATTGTTTTTTCACTAATACTTTTATTTGTTACAATTGCAACAACAGGAGTATTTTCTTCAATCAAAGATATTGTTCCATGTTTTAACTCACCAGCAGCATATGCTTGACTGTTAATATAAGATATTTCTTTAAGCTTTAAAGAACCTTCCATACATAATGCATAATCAATATCTCGTCCTATAAAAAATATATTGTTTTTATTATATATTTTTTTAGCTATTTCTTTGTAATCATCTTTTTTATCTAATAAACTTTGAATTTTAATAGGTAAATTTTTTATCTCAGATAATATTTCTTTTATTTCGTCTTCACTTATTAGTTTTTTAGAACAAGCAATATTTAAAGCAATTAATGAAAGTAGGGCAATTTGCGCTGAATAAGCTTTAGTAGTAGCAACAGCTATTTCACTTCCTGCTTTTGTATATAATACTATATCTGAACTTCTTGCAATAGAACTTTCTAAAACATTTATTATTCCTAGTGTATCACAACCTTTTTCTTTTGCAATTTCTAGTGCTGCTAATGTATCAGCAGTTTCTCCTGACTGTGAAACTAAAATAACTAATGTGTCTTTATCAATAAATAACTTTTTGTATCTAAATTCGCTTGCTATTTCAACATCGACAGGAATATTACCATATTCTTCAATTAAACTTTTTCCAACCATTCCAGCATGCATAGCACTACCACAAGCTACTATTTTAATGCTTTTATATTTTTTAAAGTCAGGCATATTTTCAATTAAACTTTTAATGCCATTTTCTGTATATTTAAATACTGTTTTCTTAAATACTTCAGGTTGCTCAAATATTTCTTTTAACATAAAATGTTCATAGCCATTTTTTTCTATACTTTCAGCACTTCCTTCAAATTCGTTTATTTTTTTGTTTATAACTTCATTATCTTTATAACAAGTAACTTTATTTTCAGTGATTTTAGCAAATTCACCATCATTTAAAGTTATATATTTATTAGTAAATTCAAGTATTGCTGGAACATCTGATGCAATATAATTTTCATTTTCTCCAAAAGCAATTATTAATGGACTTTTATTTTTTAAAGCATATAAAGTATTATAATCATCATCACATATAATACCTAAAGCATAAGTACCTTTTACTCTTTTTTGAAATAAACATAAAGTTTCATTCATATCATTTGTGTCTTCATATAATTTGTTTAGAAGAGCACATGCAACTTCAGTATCTGTTTCTGATTTAAATTTGACACCATTATTGATTAGTTCATTTTTTAAATCTTCATAATTTTCAATAATACCATTATGAACTATAGTAATTTTTCCTACCTTATGGGGATGACTATTAATTTTACTTGCTATTCCATGAGTTGCCCATCTAGTATGACCAATTCCTAAATTAGATGGAATATTTACATCAATAGCTGATTTTAAATTACTAATTTTTCCTTTTTCTTTTTCTATTTTTAGAGTTTTTCCCTCTACGTAAGCAATTCCTGCAGAGTCATAACCTCTATATTCAAGTCTTTCAAGACCACTTATTAAAACATTTAAAGCGTTATATTTTTTTCCAATATAACCAACAATTCCACACATATTTTCTCCTTTAAAACACTATTAAAAAAATATGTGATATATATTTTGTTGTAATTTAAGATTTTACATTTTGTTATATATCTTACGATCATATTAAACCGTGACAGCATCCGCCGAACTGGAAACTAGGGAATGAGGATTTAAACTCATATAAGTAAAATAATAAATAAAGATATTTAATTTACTATTGTTTTCGATAACTGTCAACCTCGTCATCTTAAAATAAAGATCTGGCGCTAAATCATAATTTTTCTTTCCTATCCTCCTATAAAAATTATAATCTTATTTTCATTATACATTATATGATTATAAAATACAATTGATAAATATTTAAACTTGATTTATAAAGAATTTAATGATATACTTCATTTAAGTAATAGGGAAGTGGAAGAAATGAATAAAAAAATCGCAATATTTGTTTTAATTAGTTTACTTATATTTACGGGTTGTGGATGCAGAAAAAAACAGGATAATAATGAAAATAATACTCCAAAAGTTAATGAAGAGGTTCTAAAAGAAAAACAAGTTAAAGAATTAAAAATAAAAAATATTTCAATGGAATTAACTGATAATAATACAACTACTGTTTTTACGATTGAATTAGAAAATACTTCAGAAAAAGATGTTTATATAAAAACATTTAATATATACTTTAAAGATAAAGATGGTAAAAATATATTAAATGATTCTGAATATATACCAACTGAGTATGATTCTTCAATAAAAGCAGGTGAAACACAGTCATTGAGTTTAGTTATAAATCAAAATCTTGAAAATACATATTCAGTTGACTATGAGTTAGTTAATTAAAATATACAAAAATATACACTAATAATAAATATTTTATAATTGAATATTTATTATTTTTTTATTTTATTGTATAATACACATTAGGTGATAATATGGCAAAAAAAAGAAAAATAAATAAATTAAATACTTATAGTATAATAATATCAATCATTTTAGGTGTTTTAACACTCCTAAATATATATAGTGTAATAAAAATAAATGTTTTTCCATTTAAATATTTAATTTTATTTTTCATTATATTTATTTTATCAATAGTTTTGATTGTGTTTAATTTTAAGCTAAATAAAAAAAAGAAAAAAGCAAGAATTACATTATGCTGTGCTTCAACAATTATTTCTTTAATATTTTTAGTTATGTTTATATACTTTAATAAGACTTTTGGATTTTTAAATAAAATAATGTCAAAAAATTATAAAACTGAAAACTATATAGTAGTTGTTAATAAAAATTCAAATTATAACAAAATAAACGAACTTAAAGGAAAAGAAATTTCATATGTTAAAACAGATATATATAATATTGACAAAGCATTAGAAACACTTGATAAAACAATAACTTATACAAAAGCACAAAAAGATGACTATGAATTATTACTTCAAGAACTTTATGATAATAAAACAGATGCAATAATAATGGAAGAATCATATAAAGAATTATTAGTAAGTGAGGCAAGCACAACTGAAAGTTTATATACTACATTTGATGAAAAGACAAAAGTAATATATTCATTTGAGGTAAAAATAGAAAACAAAAACGACGATATTGAAAAAGATGTAAATGTTTCAGAAGAACCTTTCAATGTTTATATCTCTGGAATGGATACATATGGGAAGATATCTTCAATATCAAGAAGTGATGTCAATATAATCGCATCTGTTAATCCTAAAACGAAACAAATATTGTTAACAACAATACCAAGAGATTATTATGTACAATTAGATGGAACAACAGGTTATAAAGATAAACTTACACATGCAGGAATATATGGCATAGATAAGTCACAAAAGACAATTCAAAATTTACTTGGAATAGATATAAATTATTATGTAAAAGTTAATTTTACTTCACTTATTAAAATGGTAGATGCAGTAGGTGGAGTAAATGTATACTCAAAATATAGTTTCTCAGGAGAAAAATATACATTTAAACAAGGATATAATAAAATGAATGGGGAACAAGCACTAGAATTTTCAAGAACTAGAAAAACTTTAGCAGGTGGTGATAGAGCCCGTGGTGAGAATCAGGAAGCTGTAATTGCTGCACTTATAAGTAAAGTTTGTTCAAAAGCAATAATTACAAATTATGTAAGTATACTAGATTCATTAGAAGATACATTTATAACAAATATGGATCAAAGTAAAATAACAGAACTTATAAAGATGCAATTAGATGATATGGCAAAATGGACTGTTACTAGTATATCCTTAGATGGAACAAATGCTAGTGAATATACATATTCATATCAACACCAAAAACTATATGTAATGATTCCAACACAATCTACAATTGATAATGCAAAACAAAAAATTAAGGCTTTATTTTCAGGAGAAAGTTTAGAAAGTTCTTATAAAGAAGATAATGGAAATGCTGCTACCGTTTCAACAAAGACAACGACTTCAACAACTAAACAAGAAACAATCAAGCAAGAAACAACTAAATCAAATGAAACTAAAACTAATGTAACTACAGAAAAAAATCAAAATACTGAAACAAAAACAGAAACGAGTACAGAAGAAGTAAAAAATGAACAAACTTTGCAAGATGAAAATCAAAGCACAACTGAAAAACAAGAAGATAGCTCTTCTGCATGTTCTACAGAAAATAATAATTGTAGTGAAAATACTTCAAATTAATGTATATTAATGTAAAAAACATATTTAATATGTTTTTTTTGTTTATATTTATAGTATAATGATATTGGTGATAGACTATGGATAATAATATTAAACAAGCCCTTATTAACGAATATAAGAGGCAAAATGAAAATATAGAGTTGATTGCATCAGAAAATTTTGTTTCCAATGATATTTTAAAAATTCAGGGTAGTATTTTAACAAATAAATATGCAGAAGGATACCCAGGAAAAAGATATTATGGTGGTTGTAAATACATTGATGATATAGAAAAACTTGCAATTAAATATGCATGCCTTCTATTTGATTGCAAATATGCGAACGTTCAACCACATAGTGGTAGTAGCGCAAATATGGCAGTATATAGAGCCCTTTTAAAACCACATGATAAGGTGATGGGAATGAATTTATCTCATGGGGGGCATCTAACTCATGGACATAGTATAAATTTTAGTGGTATTGACTATGATTTTGTATCATATGAGGTAAACAAAGAAACAGAACTTATAGATTATGAAGAACTAGAAAGAAAAGCACTAAAAGAACATCCTAAAATGATTGTTGCAGGTGCTAGTGCATATTCAAGAAAAATAGATTTTAAAAAATTTAGAGAAATTTGTGATAAGTGCGGGGCAATTTTAATGGTAGATATGGCGCACATTGCTGGATTAGTTGCAACTTCACTTCATGAAAATCCACTATACTATGCTGATGTAGTTACATCTACTACGCATAAAACATTAAGGGGCCCAAGAGGTGGATTAATACTTACTAATAATGAAGAAATAATTAAAAGAATTAATAAAACAATATTCCCTGGGATACAAGGTGGGCCGTTAATGCATGTAATAGGAGCTAAAGCACAATGCTTTTATGAAGCTCTAAATCCAAAATTCAAATTATATCAAGAACAAGTATTAAAAAACATAAAAGCTTTGTGTAACGTTTTAATTGAGAATAATATAAGAATTGTATCAGGCGGCACGGATAACCATTTAATATTAGTAGATGTTAAATCTATAGGATTAACTGGTGCCGAAGCAGAAAAAATTTTAGAAAGCATAAATATAACAGTAAATAAAAACACTATACCAAATGAAACAGAATCACCTTTTGTCACAAGTGGTATTAGAATAGGAAGCCCAGCAATGACAACAAGAGGATTAAAAGAACAAGAATTTATAGAAATCGGAAATATAATAGTTTCCGCACTAAAAAACTATAATAATGAAAAAATAATGAATGATTTAAAAGAACAAATATTAAATCTTATAAAAAAATTTCCATTAGAAATTGAGGGATATAATGAGTAATATAGATGGTAAAATAATTAGTTCAAAAATAAAAGAAGAATTAAAAGCAGAAATAAAAACATATATGATAAAACCTTGCTTAGCTGTTATCCAAATTGGTAATGATGAAGCCAGTAATGTATACATTAGTGCAAAACAAAAAGCATGTAGCGAAGTTGGAATATATTTAAAACATATAAAATTTGATGAAGACTCAAGAGAAATAGAAATAATAAACAAAATAATAGAATTAAATAATGATGAATATGTTCATGGAATATTATTACAATTACCAATTCCAGAAAAATTTAATGAAGAAAAACTAATCAACTATATATCAAGAAATAAAGATGTAGATGGATTAACTGATATAAATGTTGGAAAACTTATAAATAATAAAAAATGTCTAGTTTCTTGTACCCCTCAAGGAATAATCAAATTATTAGAAGAATCAGGTGTATCTATAACTGGGAAAAATGTAGTTATAGTAGGAAGAAGTAAACTAGTAGGAAAACCTCTAATAAGTTTATTTCTAAACAATGATGCAACAGTAACTGTTTGTCATTCAAAAACAAACAATTTGAAAGAATTTACAAAAAATGCAGATATACTTGTAGTCGCTGTTGGTAAAAAATATTTAATAACAGAAGATATGGTAAAAAAAGATAGTGTAGTTATTGATGTCGGCATAAATAGGATTGATGGAAAATTGTATGGCGATGTAGACTATGAAAATGTACAAAACAAAGTAAGCTTAATAACACCAGTACCTGGTGGTGTTGGCCCAATGACAGTTGCTATGCTTCTATGTAATGTTAATACAGTTTACAAAAATCTAAATAATAAATAAAAGAAAGAAGTTTTTTAAATGAATAAATTAAAAAAAGTAACAATATATTTAGTATTATTTCTAACTCTTATTGTTGGAGCAAATACAATAAAAATAACTAAAGTAGATGCAGATTCTGGATTTGATAGTAGTTATGATTCAGGTGGAAGCAGTTGGAGTGGCTCTTCTGATAGTTGGGATAGTTCTTCAAGTTGGGATTCAAGTGATTCCTCAAGTGGTTCAGGAGAACCAGTTTCTTTTACGTCTTTTATGATTGTAGTGGTAATATTTATCGTAGTATTTGTAATTGCAAATGAAATAAGCAAACGAAAAACTGAAGAAAAACAAATTATAAAATCAAAAGATATGGATTTAGATTTAATAAGTAAAATAGATCCTAACTTAAACTTATATGAATTTAAAAATGAAGCATTTAATATATATAAAGATGTACAAGAAGCTTGGATGAATTTAGATGATGGAAAAATTAGAACACTTACAACAGATGAGCTATATAATATGTATTCAATGCAATTAGATACATTAAGAGTAAAAAATGAAAAAAATATTATGAAAGAAATAAATTTAGTAACTGCTTCTTTAACTAATTTAAAAATAGAAAACAATATTGAAACAGCTACAGTAATAATGACTGTTAATTGCTATGATTATATAGTTGATAGTCAAAATAAAGTTGTAAGAGGAAATGATAAAAATAAAATTGAAATTACATATGAACTTACTTACATAAAATCAGTAGGAGAAAAAGTAAATAAATGTCCAAACTGTGGAGCAGAAATTAATGATGATAATTCTACAACATGTGAATATTGCCGTGCTATCATAACTAGAAATACTTCAAAATGGGTATTATCTAAAAAACAATCACTTAATCAAAGACAATTATAGGAGGAAATATGAACGAATTAATTAATTTAGATCCAACATTTACAGAAAGTGCATTTAAAACTCAAATAGATAATATGTTTGTTATGTTACATATGTCATATATGACTTCAAACCTAAAAAGAGTAGCTCACTTTATAAGTAAAGACGTTTACGAGGAATATGAAAAAAAATTAGAAGAATTAAATAGTAAAAACCTAAGACAAATGTACGATGAATTAAATGTAAAATCTACGGATATTGTAGATATAAAAATTTCAGAAGAAAAATTTATTATAAAAGTAAAATTAATTTCTCGTTACATGGATTATATAATAGATAAAACTACAAACAAATTAGTAAGTGGGAATAATAAATCAAGAGTTGAAAAAACAAACTTTTTGACTCTTGAAAAAATAAGAAATTTTAAAATTGCATCAATAATTAAAAAATGCCCCAATTGTGGTGCTAGTATAAGTGTAAATACTTCTGGTGTATGCCCTTTTTGCAGAAACATATATAATCAATCAGATTATAGTTGGATTTTAACTAATATAGAAACTATTGACTAATAAAGAAAAAAAAGGTATAATCTACCTGTAAATTATTTTTTTAATTAGTAATTATAAAAATATTTTTTAGAGAAAATGTGGTTGGTGAAAACATTAAATATTTTATAATGAAGACGTTAAAATCAATAAATAATCGTTTTCCTACGTTATAAGGAATTAAGAGCATGTTTATACATGAATTAAGGTGGCACCGCGATAATTCGTCCTTATATTTTAAGGACTTTTTTTATATAAAGGAGTGATAAAATGATACAAAAACAAAAAGGCACATATGACGTATATGGCAATACTGGAAAAAAAATAGTTTATTTAGAAAATTTGTTAAAAGCACTTATGGAAAAATATAACTATGAATATGTAAGAACACCATTATTTGAAGCAAGTGACCTATTTCATAGGGGAGTAGGTGAAACATCTGATATTGTTTCAAAAGAAACATATGATTTTACAGATAGAGGAAATAGAAATATTACACTTAGACCAGAAGGAACTGCAGGTGTTGTAAGAAGTTTCATAGAAAATAAAATGTATGCAAGAACAGAACAACCAATCAAAACTTGGTATTATGGTCCAATGTATAGATACGAAAGACCACAATCAGGTAGATATAGAGAATTTTATCAATTTGGTGTAGAAGTATTTGGAACAAATGATCCAATGATTGATGCAGAAATAATAAGTATACCTGTTAATTTTTATAAACTTCTAGGTTTAAAAGGAATTAAGGTAAATATTAATTCACTTGGTGATGCAGAATCAAGAAAAAACTATAGAGATGCACTTATAGAATATTTTAAACCTCATATAAATACATTATGTGAAGATTGTAAAACTAGATTTTTAAAAAATCCCCTTAGAATATTAGATTGTAAAGTAGATAAAGAAACAGAAATATTAAAAAATGCACCAAGTATTTTAGATTATTTAAATGAGGTAAGCAAAAAACATTTTGAAAATGTAAAAAAGTACCTAGAAGCCTTGGATATTGAATACGTTGTAAATCCAAAAATAGTTAGAGGTTTAGATTATTATACAAATACTGTATTTGAAGTTGAAGCTAATGTAGAAGGTTTTGGAAGTCAAAATGTATTGTGTGCTGGTGGAAGATATAATAATTTAGTTGAAACAATAGGTGGACCAAGTACTGCTGGTATTGGATTCGCACTTGGATTTGAAAGACTTTTAACAGTTCTTGATTATGAAAATATAAATGTAATAGAGGATGATGGTATTGATGTTTATATTATACCAATGAGTGAAAATGAAAAACAAAAGTCATTAAATGTAACAAATAATTTAAGAATGAATGGTTTTAAAGTAGACATGGATTACTTAAATAGAAATATCAAATCAAATTTTAAACAAGCAGATAGATTAAATTCAAAATTTGTAATAATAATAGGTGAAGAAGAAATTAAAACAAATGTAGCAACTATAAAAAATAATCATGAAAAAACAGAAGAAAAAATAGAATTTGATAAGTTAGTGGAATATTTAGATAGGAATATATAAAATGGAAGCAGTACTCAACTTTAATAAATATTATTTGCCCGAACAGGTAAAAGGATTTGAACTTTTTATAGGCCCTGATGGTGAATATTACAAAGTAAAAAATATTAAGAATAATTCTAATTATACACATTATGAATGGGCAGAACAATATATAAAATCTTTTACTAACGATGTTACAAAAACAAATTGCTTTGATTCATTAAATTTACTTATACATAAATATGGGTTTGTAAGATATGCTCATAGATTTTATTCACCAACCCCAATACTTGATATACCAAATCCATCATATTATGGTGTAAGTATAACAAAAGAACAAATAAACTCAATATATTCACTTTTAGATTGTAATTTAGAATATATAACAGAAGAACAAGAAAACATGTTTGATTATAATTATAATGTTTACAGTAATGCAAGTGATGCAGTATATACACGTCATATAAGTAAGAAAGGATAAAATATGAAGATAAAAGAATTAATCGATCAAGAAAATAAAGAAATAGTAATACAAGGATTTGTAGATAATATAAGAAATTTACAATATGTACAATTTGTAATATTAAGAGATAAATTTGATAAAGTACAAATAACAATCGAAAAAGAAGATGAAAATAATAAAGAATTGGTTAAAATAATTGACACATTACCACTTGAAAGTACAATAAAAGTGACTGGAAAAGTTGTAAAAAATGAAAAAGTAAAATTAAATGGATTAGAAATAATTCCAAGCAAAATAGAAGTAACAAGTACATCCGATGTTGAATTACCAATTGATTTAAAAAACAAAGATAATACATTAAGAGAAACAAGACTTGATTATAGATATTTAGATTTAAGAAGAGTGGAAAATCAATTATTATTTAAGTGCCAATCATATATAGAACAAATGATGAGAGAATACTGGTATAATAATGATTATACTGAAATCCATACTCCTAAAATAAGCGCGAGTAGTGCAGAAAGTGGAGCAGAAATGTTTAAATTAGATTATTTCGGTCAACAAGCATGTTTATCGCAATCTCCACAATTTTATAAACAAATGACAATGGCATCAGGATTTGACAAAATATTTGAAATAGGTCCAGTATTTAGAGCAGAAAATTCTCATACAAGTTATCATGCAACAGAAATCGAGATGATAGATGTTGAAATATCATGGATAAACTCTGTAGAAGATGTAATGAAGGAAGAAGAAAATTGGATAAAATATTTTATTTCAAAATTAAAAGAAAAATATGGAGAAGAAATAAAAAAATATTTCAATGTTGAAGTTTCAGATGTAAGTATGGAATTCCCTAAAATAAAATTTGAGGATGCAAAAAAAATAATTAAAGAAAAATATAATTTTGTATCTGAAAAAACAGACGATTTAGAAAGAAAAGAAGAAGAATTAATTTGCAAATATGCTAAAGAAAAATATAATAGTGATTTTGTATTTATTACAAACTTTCCTTACAGTGCAAGATCATTTTATGTAATGAAAGATGAAAAAGGAGAAACTCAAACATACGATTTACTATTTAAAGGACTTGAAATTACAAGTGGAGCGCAAAGAGAACATAGATATGATATTTTAAAGAAACAAATTATTGAAAAAGGAATAGAACCTAGTTTATTACAATTTTATTTAGATTTCTTTAAATATGGTTGCCCACCTCATGGAGGGTTTGGTGTTGGTATGGGTAGAATACTTATGCAAATATTTGAAATAGACAATATAAGAGAAGCAACATTAATTTATAGAGGACCAACTAGATTAAATCCATAATGAAAACTAATTATCAATTAGTGCTTGAAAACATTATAGACAACATTGAAGATAAAACACCAACGTTGCTTCTTCATAGTTGCTGTGCTCCCTGCAGTAGTTATGTACTAGAATATTTAAGCAAGTATTTTAAAATTACTATCCTTTATTATAATCCTAATATTTTCCCTTATGATGAATATAAAAAAAGACTTGATGAACAAATAAGATTAATAAATGAACTGCCATCTATTAATCCAATTAACATTATAGATTGTAAATACGATAATGAGGTTTATGAAAATCTAATAAAAGGAATGGAAAATGAAAAAGAGGGTGGCAGTAGGTGCCACAAATGTTATAAATTAAGATTAGAAAAAACAGTACAATTTGCTAAAAATAATAACTATGATTTTTTTGGGACTACTCTAACAGTTAGTCCATATAAAAATTCTCAAGTATTAAATGAAATAGGAAAAGAACTTGAAGAAAAATATAAAGTTAAATATTTATATTCTGATTTCAAAAAGAAAGAAGGATATAAACGTAGTATAGAACTATCAAAAATGTATAATTTATATAGACAAAATTATTGTGGTTGTATTTATTCAAAGAAAAACAGTTTAGAACAAAATAACTAAACTGTTTTTATATTAATCTTATTTCATTTTCAGAATAAAATGGTTTTTTCTTATTAATTCTATCAAAGAATAATATACCATTTAAGTGATCTATTTCGTGTTGAAATGCTATTGATAATTCTTCCCTTGCTCTAATTCTAATTTTGTTTCCATTCTCATCATAACCTTCAACTGTTACTCTTGCGAATCTAGGAACATGTCCTTCTACATCTCTATTAACACTTAAACATCCTTCACCAGCTTCTGTTGCAATAATCTCTTCAGAATTACTTACTATTTTAGGATTAATAACAACATAATTATCAAATTTACCGTCTTCATATTCATGTACGATTATTATGATTCTTTTGCTTAATCCAAGTTGTGGGAAAGCAAGCCCCATACCTGGTCTTAAATCATATTTTTTTTCATATTCTTCGATTTGACTATATGTTAATTGATCAATAGAATTTTGTATCAGTTTTTTATCTTCTTTAGTTAAAGGAAAAATAACTTCTTTAGCAGTTTCACGTAAAATCTTTTCTTTTTCATCTAAAATATTTAATTTTTTAAACATAGAACCAACTCCAGAAAATATTGTATCATAAAATCATATAAAATAAAAGAAACTTCGAAATAATCGAAGTTTTTTTTTAACGAGTAGTTCCAGGATTAAAAGCACGTGCACCAATTACTATAACTAATAATATAAATAGTACTAATATAATTGCTGCTCCATATCCTGTTCCATATCCACCGCCTGAATATCCACCACATGGTTGACCGCAACCATATCCTTGGTATCCACCATAATAATACATATTAATACCTCCATTCTCTAATATAGTTTATTAACATTAATAAAAAATTGTTATATAAAATGTCTATTTTTTATTTTTTTATACGTATGTTATATTTGAATAAAATAAAAAATGTGATATTATATCTATAGTAGGTGATTATAAATGAAGGGTATTAGAGGGATCTACAAAGATATGGATAAACCATTATTATTTTCAACCATTGGATTATTTATATTTGGATTGTTTAATATAGTAACTGCATCTAGTAGTGAAGCTGTAGAAAGATATGGAGTTTCTATATTTTATTATTTTTCAAAGCAACTAATAATATTAGGAGCTGGATTTATAGCTTGTCTTTTTATTTTAAGAACTAATACAAAAAAATATAAACAAATTTTTACTCTTTGTTACCTTGGAATAGGAACACTACTTGTATACTTACTTCTTTATGGATCATTAAATAGAGGTGCGAAAAACTGGATTAGTATAATGGGATTTACATTTCAACCAAGTGAATTTGCAAAACCAATCATCATTGTGTGCTTAGCACTTATATTTGATAAATATTATAAATTTTTAAGAAATAAAAATCTTAAACATTATAATGTTATAGGATTGATACTTTTTGTAGGATTAATGATACCTGCAATAATATTTTTACAAAAAGATTTAGGTACAATGCTTATAATAGTAGCAATATTTTTTGTAATGTTTTTTGCAAGTCCAATACTAAAACAAGAAAAAATAAAAGTAATTGGCCTATTAGCAGTACTATTTTTATTTGCAATCTTAATTATGAAATCAGTAACGGGACATGTTCTATCAGAAGCACAAATGGCACGTTTTAATTATTTTAATCCATGTAGCAATTATGAAACAGGTGGATATCAAATATGTAATGGATTTATTGCTATTAATAACGGTGGTTTACTTGGTAATGGAATTGGGAATAGCAAACAAAAATATTCTTATATACCAGAACCTCATACAGATATGGTTTTCTCAATAATAGCTGAGGAACAAGGATTTTTAAAAGGAACACTTATATTGATAGTTATGTTTTATGTTGTATATAAAATACTTAAAATTTCAGCTAATGCATCTACAATAAGAGGAAAATATATATGCTTAGGTGTTGCTACATACATATTTATGCATATGCTTGTTAATTTAGGTGGATTATTTGCACTAATACCACTAACAGGTATCCCATTACCATTTTTAAGCTATGGTGGTTCGTTTACACTATCATTAATTATTTCTTTATCAATAGTTCAAAGAGTTAATATAGAAACAAGAAGAAAATTAATTAAAGTATAAAATATCAAAACTTGATATTTTTTTTCATTTTAAAAGGAATTTAAAAATTAATATTGTAAATATAAGTAGGAGGTGATAATTATGATAGAGAAATTAGTAAAGTATAAACATATTTTTATTTCATTATTTATATTTATAATCTTAATTATGATATTATTTATAAGTTTATTTCCTAAAAACACTAAAAATGAATTTGTATATGCTGAAGAAATAGAAACTAAAGAAACTGATCAAAATGTTACAATAAAAGTAGATATTAAAGGAAGCGTTAAAAATCCAGGAGTTTATCAAATGAAAGAAAATGATAGAGTAATTGATGTAATAAATATAGCAGGTGGACTGTTAAAAGAAGCAGATACAAGTTTGATAAATTTAAGTAAAATAGTAAAAGACGAAATGGTAATTAAAGTATATAATAAAAATGAAATAAAAAAGCTTGATAATAAAGAAACAATAATTAAATACATTGAAACAGAATGCAATTGTGAAGATAAAATTAATAATGCTTGCATAAATAATGATGTTAATATAACTGAAACAAAAACCGAAAATAAAAAAATTTCGATTAATACTGCAACAGATAGTGAATTAGATTCTCTACCAGGCATAGGGTTATCAAAAGCAAAAGATATAATTAATTATAGAAATAATAATGGTAACTTTAAAACAATAGAAGATATTAAAAATGTAAGTGGAATAGGTGACTCATTATTTGAAAAAATTAAAGATCTTATTACTACTTAAAATATTATTTTTATGTATTAGTATAACATTAATTATAGTTAAATTTTTAACATTTAAAACAAAACCTCTTTCTAATAAAAATGAATTTATAGGAGAAATATTAGACGTTAAAATAAAAAATGAAAAAATAACTATAAAATTAAATACAGATGAAAAAATATTAATAAATTATTATATAAAAAAAAATGAAAATTATTCTAACCTAAAAATAGGAAGTATTATCAAAGTTGAAGGAAAGTTAGATTATCCTAAAAAAAATACAAATTTTAATTTATTTAATTATAAAAATTATTTATTAAGTGAAAAAATATATTTTGTATTAACTGCAAATAAGATAACATATATAAAAGATACTGATAATATATTTTTTAAAGCAAAAAATTTATT
>URCH01000008.1 GCA_900546275.1 uncultured Mycoplasmatota bacterium | reverse complement strand
ACAAAACCAGTTGTCGCTATTAATGGAAATGCATCAGTTAGTTATGCAAATTCGTCTACAACAATAACAATTCCATTAAAAATTACAGATCTTACAAGTGGAATAGATACAAATACATTCACTGATTCTGATATAACAGTAAAAGTAGGAACTACAACAGTAACACCTACAAAATCATTAAAATATAATTCTGTATCAAATGGTGTATATAGTTATACATTAACATTGTCTGGTGTAACAGGTAATGGTGCTCTTAATCTTTCAGTGGGTGCTGGTATGGTTGCTGATAAAGCTGGAAATAAAAATGATACAGCTTCAATATCTACAAATGTAATTATTGATAATACAGCCCCTACTTTAGAAATAACAGAAACTAATGGTACAACTTATAAAAAAGAATCAGATGCTACTATAACACTTAAAGATACAGGTGGAAGTGGTTTAACTGCTGGTAGCTATACTATTAAATATGGTTGGGCTACTAGTAGTCAAACTTGTAGTAATCTTACATCTTCAACAACTATAACTGTTGCTGCAGGAGCAACATCAGGTTCTGTTAAAGTAAATGTTAAAGGTAAAACAGGAGCAGGAAAACTATATGTATGTAATAGTACTTCAATAACTGATAGAGCTAAAAACACATTAAGTGCTAATAGTGTTGTTTCTTCAAATATGTATTTAGATAATGAAGGACCAATTCTTTCAGATATTACTAAATCTATCAAACAATCAGATTCATCTGAATATAAATCAGCAGGATTAGATGATTGGACAAATGGTTATACAAAATTAGAATGGAATGTAACAGAAGGTAATTCTGGAATAAATAGGATTGAATATAGATTAAATAATCAAACTACTTGGAGTACAGGTGGTGGATTTACAATAACAAAAAATGGTAGTACAACCAAATATGTAATGGAAAGAAATGCACAAAGAAATGATGTAATATATATTCGTGTTGTAGATAACTTAGGAAATGTATCAGAAGTAAAATCATCAACTTTAAAAATAGATACAACAAAACCAGTTGTCGCTATTAATGGAAATGCATCAGTTAGTTATGCAAATTCGTCTACAACAATAACAATTCCATTAAAAATTACAGATCTTACAAGTGGAATAGATACAAATACATTCACTGATTCTGATATAACAGTAAAAGTAGGAACTACAACAGTAACACCTACAAAATCATTAAAATATAATTCTGTATCAAATGGTGTATATAGTTATACATTAACATTGTCTGGTGTAACAGGTAATGGTGCTCTTAATCTTTCAGTGGGTGCTGGTATGGTTGCTGATAAAGCTGGAAATAAAAATGATACAGCTTCAATATCTACAAATGTAATTATTGATAATACAGCCCCTACTTTAGAAATAACAGAAACTAATGGTACAACTTATAAAAAAGAATCAGATGCTACTATAACACTTAAAGATACAGGTGGAAGTGGTTTAACTGCTGGTAGCTATACTATTAAATATGGTTGGGCTACTAGTAGTCAAACTTGTAGTAATCTTACATCTTCAACAACTATAACTGTTGCTGCAGGAGCAACATCAGGTTCTGTTAAAGTAAATGTTAAAGGTAAAACAGGAGCAGGAAAACTATATGTATGTAATAGTACTTCAATAACTGATAGAGCTAAAAACACATTAAGTGCTAATAGTGTTGTTTCTTCAAATATGTATTTAGATAATGAAGGACCAATTCTTTCAGATATTACTAAATCTATCAAACAATCAGATTCATCTGAATATAAATCAGCAGGATTAGATGATTGGACAAATGGTTATACAAAATTAGAATGGAATGTAACAGAAGGTAATTCTGGAATAAATAGGATTGAATATAGATTAAATAATCAAACTACTTGGAGTACAGGTGGTGGATTTACAATAACAAAAAATGGTAGTACAACCAAATATGTAATGGAAAGAAATGCACAAAGAAATGATGTAATATATATTCGTGTTGTAGATAACTTAGGAAATGTATCAGAAGTAAAATCATCAACTTTAAAAATAGATACAACAAAACCAACTTGGAATTCAGGCATAACTAAATATAATAAAAATACTAGTAGTGCTACTTATACATTAGCAGGAAGTGATGATTGGTCATTATATGCAACAAAATTAGAGTGGTCTTTTAATGAAAGTATTTCTGGAATAAATAGAATTGAATATAGAATAAATGATGCTACGACATGGACGACCAGTGGTGGATTTACAACATCACAAGATGGAAATATATATAAATATGTAATGGAAAGAACCAATAAACGAGATAATTTATTACATTTGCGTGCAGTAGATAATGCAGGGAATGTGTCAGAAGAAAAATCAATTAGATTAAGAATTGCATATAGTGCGACAATACCAACAAATAGTTTATGTGTTACAAGAACGTATAATGGAAGCAATCAACAAATAACAAGTGCAACGAGTGGAGCAGGTTATACATTAAGTGGATATACACAGAAAAATGCAGGAACACATACAATAACAGCTACATTAGCAAGTGGCTATAGATGGAGTGATAATACTGGTGGTACAAAAAAATTTAGTTGCTCAATAAATAAAAGAACATTAACAGTAAAAGCAGATGCAAAATCAAAAATATATGGAGCAGGAGATCCAGCGTTAACATATACATATAGTAATCAGGTAAGTGGACAAACACCAAAGTTTAGTGGAGCATTATCAAGAACTGCAGGAGAAAATGTAGGAACTTATGCAATAAAACAAAATACATTAGCACTAGCAGATAGTTCAACATTTTTAGCAAAGAATTACACAATAGCATATACAGGAGCAAATTTAACAATAAATGCAAAAAATGCAAGTACATTTACTGTAACATTAAGTCCTACAAGTTATACATATGATGGAAAAGCAAAAACACCAACAGTAACAGTAAAAGATGGAAACACAACATTAACATTAAACACACACTATACAATAGCATATAAAAATAATATAAATGCTGGAACTGCAACTGCAACAATAACAGGAAAAGGAAATTATACAGGAACAAAAGCAGTAAACTTTACAATAAATAAAAAGAGTGTAGCATTAACATGGGGAAGCACAACGACATTTACATATACTGGAGGAGCTCAAGCCCCAACAGCACGTGTTACAACAGGAATATCAAATGAAACAATGGTAGTAACAAGAACAACAGGGACAAACGCAGGGAGTTATACATCAACAGCAAGTTGTTCAAGTGTAACAGGTGGACAAGCCAAATGTTCTAATTATACATTAACAGGAACTACAAAAGCGTTTACTATAGGTAAAAAAACTACAACAGTAACTGCAGCAAGCGCAAGTAAGACATATGATGGAAGTGCATTAACAAAAACAAGCGGATGTGCAAGTTCAACAAATTTAGTATCAGGACATACAGCAACATGTACAAATAGTGGAACAATAACAAATGCAGGAAGTGTGACAAATACACTAAGTACAGTAGTAATAAAAGATGCAAGTGGAACTGTTGTAACAAAAAATTATACAATAACAAAAGCAAATGGAACATTAACAGTAAATAAAAAGAGTATAACAGTAACATGGAAAAGTACAACAACATTTACATATAATGGAAGTTATCAAGGACCATCCTTATCCTCTACATCTTTAACTGGTGCTAATAGTGAAACTGTATATATAGCAATAACAAGTGGAGCACAATCTACTTCTGCTGGATCATATACTGCTAAGGCAACTTGTGTTCACGTTTCTAAAGGTTCAGAAACTAAAAATTGTGATAACTATACTTTATCAGGAGGGTCAAAAGCATACACTATATCAAAAGCAAAGCCAAATGTTACTATAGCTTCATCTACTTGGTTTAATTCATCTGCATATCCCGTATCTCAAAAAGCAAATGTAGCTGGAACTTTTAACGATGCTGTTTCAGATGGATCTACAAGTATTGTGCAAATTGTTTCAAATAGTAGCATTAGTGTTGGCGCTAATGCAGTAGCTATGATGGTTTTAAAGTCAAATGGGACTGGAACAAAAAACATAACTATTAAATTTACACCTACTGATACAACAAATTATTATTCAGTTACAAAAACGTTTACTGCAAAATCTGATAAAACAGGCCCAACAATTTCTTTTGAGCGTTTTACTGAGGGAAAAGGAACTAATTGGTGTAATACAGCCAATTGGCTTTTAGGATGGGCACCAGAAGATAAAAATTCTGGCGTATCATCTACCATTCCTAATTTATCTTCTTCAAGTTCACAAATCAAATTTTCTGTTGGAGGAGTAACAAAAAGTGCAAGTTTTGGATATGATTGTCCTAATGTTTCAGCTTGTAAAACATTCTATAATAAATATATTAAAGGAAATGACTTATCTTCATATTCTAATTTTTATTATATGATGTACAAGCCAAAGACATCAGGTGTTGGAACAGGAAATACAAAGATAGTTATTCCTGCTGGATTATTTAAGGATAATGTTGGAAATTCGAATGTTAAAACAACCTTATATGGTGCAACGCTTACATCATCTGCATGTAAATAGAAAGGAAGTTTAAATGAAAAAAATTTTAATAATATCATTATTATTTACAAGTTTATTTGTAACTAGTTGTGGTAAGAAAGTAGATAATACTGAAATACCAAATAATAATGAAAATATAATTTCACAAAATACTAATCCAAATGTTGTAAAAAAACAGGAAATAGAAGGATTATTATTTGATAATATAATTTTAAAAACAAATAATAATATGTCATATTTTACAGCAAATGTCACAAATACAACAGATGAAAAAATAAATGTGAAATATATAAAAATTACTGTTTATGATAATGAAAATAAAGAATTATTTAGTTTTAATAATTATATAGGTGATTATATAGAATCTAAATCAACATTAAAACTTTCTTCCAATATTGAAGGTGATTTAACAACAATTTATTCAGTAAAATATGAGGTTATAAGATAAGTATTATGAAAAGAGGTATTATATGTACAAAAAAATATTAGTTTTTACATTAATAACAATGACACTTTTAACTGGGTGTAGTTGTTCAAAAAAAACAAATGACAAAAAAAAAGACAATTATACTGTAAATGAAGGTGTTTTAGAAGAAAAAAAAGTAGGTAATTTGGAAATCTATGATATTAATATGAAGTTGCAAGATGAAACAAGCACTTTTACGATATTTTTTAAAAATACTTCTGATAAATCTATGGAAATTAAAAAAATAAATTTATATTTTAAAGATAAAAATGGCAAGATTTTAATAACAAAAAAATTAGATTATTATAGTTCTATAGAGGCTGACGAGGTTCAAAGTATAGTAGTTCTTATTGAGAAAAACTTATCTGATGCAGTAAGTGTTGATTATGAGTTAGCTGATTAATAGTAAAGTTAGGAAGGTTCTTTGTCAAATAGTGTTGGTGGAACCAAAAACTAATGATAAATGAATTTAATATAAGAGGTCAAAACGCAAGTTTTGATCTTTTATTATGAAATTTTATAAATACCTGTAACAAGTAATATTCTAGTTTTAAAATGACTAAAAGATTTAAAACCAAACGAAATTCTTTTGATACATTTAATTAAATTATTAGTTCCTTCGATTAATCCGTTATTGTAATCATATTTTAATGAATTGATAATATTTGATTTGAATTTTTTATAGGTTTTTAAGGTTGTTTTCATATAATCAGAAATATTATTATGTGAGCCTTCAATTATTTTAATAAACAAAGAAGAATCTTTATTTTTAATAGATTTTATAATACCTTGATAAATATTATAAGTTTCTTTAATAATTGGATTAGTATTAATTAAGTATTGAACTATTTCATATTGCGTAATCTCTTTCTTAAAATAATTAGAATATAATTTCTTTTTATTATCTAAATCATCTTCATACTTTTGCAATAATTTCCAATAATTTTTAAGTTTTTTATAATTTTTTTTATCTTTCTTCATAATTTGTATTCTAGTACATTTAAAAGCATTATTAGCTTGAGCAACAACGTGAAATCTATCGGATATAATAGTAGCATTAGGAAAAATAGATTTAAATAAATCATAATAAGGACCAAATAAATCAATGATAATAAATTTAACTGCAAGTCTTTGTTTTCTAGGAAATCTAAAAAAATATTTCTTTAAAAAATTAGCTTTTCTAGATTCTAAAATATCAAAAGTTTTATGAGTTTTAGTATCAGTAATAATAAAAGCCATTTTACCAATAGTATCCTTAGTAGCCTTAAATTCATCAAAGTTCATAATGGAAGGTAAAATACCAGGTAATATAGTTTTTCTTGATAATTCATGCATAATATGATTAACTTTATTAGAAGAAACATTATTTCTTTTAGCAATATCTTTTTCACTAATTTTATCCATTAAGTCTTGCTTAATGGAAAGTTCAACATCATTAGAAATTTGTTTATGAAATCCAACTATGTCAGTTTTAGCAGTAAAAGTATGATGACAATGCTTACAATAAAATCTTTGTTTATCAAGTTTTAAATAAGTATTATAATTAGAAATCTTATTAACTCTAATATATTTAGATCTTAAAAAATTCCATTTAATGATGTCATCAGAAGATTTATTAATGATACCACACACATCACAGTATTTAGGTGTATAAGTAAGATAACCGTGAAAAACTTTACATTTTGTGTTCTTAATAAGTTCTTCAGAATAACAATTTTCATAAAAATAAACATTTTCATCTTTAATATTTAAAATATTTTTAGTATAATCAGTATGAGTCATATAAATCAGATCCTTTCGATGTTTTATTAGTCAATTACATTGTATCATGAGTTTCTGATATGACTCTTTTTTATTAACTAAAAATAGTATCAGTGATTTTTTCTCACCAACACTATTTATTATAGAACCGTTAGGAATAATTCCTAACTTTATTTTTTTAATAAAATTAAATTATCAATTTGTTTTGTACATATATATATGGAATAAATTGTTATCACTTGAAATAAAAAAGAATGAAGCTATTAATAATATAGAAATATTTTATATGGATAAAATACAAGATGTAGATAAAATCAACTTCTAAAACATTAAAATGTAAAATTCTAGGTTATAAAGAAAGTAATATTAACAATCAAAATAACTATTCAAAAGATATAAAAACTGATTCTAAACAATATATGATTGATTGTCTTGAATCTGAAGACAGACTTGTAAAACAAAAAAATATAAGGAAAAAGAATCATTTAGATATGTGAAAAATTCTTACTATAAATTACCTATAAATAGTAAAAAAACAAGAACACGAAGAATAAACTATTTTTAACTTTAAGTAGAATTTAAGCAAGATTTAAGTAAGATGTTGTATATTTTCTTATAAAATGGTATAATATAAATGGTAAAATGAGGTGATATAAATGAATAAATATATTCCACCATTTGAAATATCAAATGAAATGTTACAAAAAGTATCTGATATTATGGAAAAGATCGGTAAATTAGATTCTTATTCTAATTTAGATAAAACACCATATTTAAGAAAACAAACTAAAATTAATTCTGTTCACTCTTCTATTGCTATTGAAAATAACCCACTTAGTTTAGAACAAGTAAAAGATGTTATAAATGGTAAATTAGTAATTGGTGAACAAAAAGATATTCAAGAAGTTAAAAATGCATATAAAGCATATGAAATGTTAAAGAATATTAATCCATATTCTATTGATGATTTAAAAAAAGTTCATGGAGTTATGACTTTCTTAGTTGAAGAAGTATCTGGAGAATTTAGAACTACTTCAGAAGGAGTATTTGATGAAAATGGAAACTGTATATTTGTATGTCCTCCAGGAGATAGAGTTAATTATTTAATGAAAGATTTATTCGAATGGTTAAATGAAAATAAAGATATAATTCATCCATTAATTTTATCAAGCATTTTTCATTATGAATTTGTATTTATTCATCCATTTACAAATGGTAATGGAAGAATGGTTAGATTATGGCAAAATTCAATTCTTTATAAATGGAAAGATATTTTTGAATATTTACCTATTGAATCTAAAATTCACAAATATCAAGATGAATATTATAATTCAATCGCACAGTGTCATAAAAATGCTAATTCAAATGTTTTTATTGAATTTATGTTAAAAATGATAGATGAAACTTTAGATGAAGTAATATCTACTTCTCACTTACCAATCATTAATGAAACAATCAATATAAACAAATTATTAGATGTAATGGAAACTGGTAAACCAATGACAGCAAATAAAATAATGGAAAAATTAGGAATTAAATCTAAAGAAACATTAAGAGGACAATATCTTGATCCAGCAATTAAGCAAGGATTTGTCAATTTAACTATTCCTGATAAACCAACAAGTAAAAATCAAATGTACTATAAAAATTAATATAAGTAAGATTTAAGTAAGATAATTAGGAAAAAATAGTTATCTTTTTTTAGTTAAAATGATAAACAATTATATAAAAATTTAATATTATATGATTGAAAAAAAGTTATAGAAACACAAAAAAATTATTTTTCATTTTTCTTGCTAAAAAAATGTATATAGAATATAATACTTAAGAGGTGTAAAAAATGTATAAAACTATTGTTATTCCAAGTAATAAAGAAATGATTAATAATATATCTTCAGATGCAATATTATTAGGTATAAAAGACTTAAGTGTTAATATGCCATTTTATATTACTTTAGACGAATTAAAAAAAATAAAAACTAAAAAAGAAATATTTATATCTTTAAATAAAAACTTTAATAATAGTGAATTAGGCGTATTAAAAAAAACATTATTAGAACTTAATGATTTAGATATTAAAGGTGTATTTTTCTATGATATAAGTATAGTTAATTTAAAAGAAAAATTGAATTTAAAATATGATTTAGTATGGAATCAAGAACACATGACTACTAATTATTTAACTGTAAACTATTGGTTAAATAAAGGTGTAAATTACACTTGCTTGTCAAATGAAATAACAACAAGAGAAATAAAAGAAATTACTCAAAATACGAAATCAAAAATAATAATTCAAATGTTTGGATATGTTCCAATAATGAATTCAAAAAGACATTTAATAAATAATTATTTAAAAGAATTTAATTTAAAAAATAAATCAAAAATAAATTATATAGAAAAAGAAGAAAATAAATATCCGATAATAGATAGTGAAAATGGAACAGTAGTATATACAAGTAAAATACTTAATGGAATAAAAGATGTCATAGATACAGATTTAGAATATATACTTTTAAATAGTTTTATGATAGATGAATCAAAATTTAAGGAAGTGTTAGAAATGTTTAAGACAGTAAATAATGAAAATAAAAATGAATATTATGAAAAAATAAATAATATGTTTAATGCAGATACACTATTTCTTCATAAAGAAACAATATATAAGGTGAAATAATGAAACCAGAGTTACTTGCTCCAGCAGGAGATTTACAAAGACTTAAAATAGCCTTATTATATGGTGCGGATGCTGTATATATAGGTGGTAGTTTATTTGGTCTTAGAGCTAATGCTACAAATTTTACAATAGAAGAAATAAAAGAAGGTGTATCTTATGCACATTCATTAAATAAAAAAGTTTACGTAACAGTAAATATAGTACTTCATAATAAAGAAATTAAACACTTATTAAACTATTTAAAACAATTAGAAGAAACTAAAGTAGATGCCATTATAGTAAGTGATCCTGCAATAATGGATATGGCTTTAAAAAACACTAACTTAGAAGTACATTTGTCAACACAACAATCAACACTAAACTATGAAGCAGTAGATTTCTTTAAAAAACAAGGAGTTTCTAGAGTGGTTTTAGCTAGAGAATCTAGTAAAGAAGATATAAAAAAAATAAAAGAAAATGTAAATATAGAATTAGAAGTATTTATACATGGTGCAATGTGTACTTCATATAGTGGCAGGTGCGTACTTTCTAATTATTTTACAAACAGAGATTCAAATAGAGGTGGATGTAGTCAAGTATGTAGATGGGATTTTGATTTATTAGATGATTCTAATAATAAAATAGAGGGTGATAAACCATTTACATTTTGTACTAAAGATTTATCTATGCTTTTATATATACCAGAATTGATAGATTTGAAAGTTAACTCATTTAAAATAGAAGGAAGAATGCGTTCCTTATATTATATAGCTACTGTAGTAAGTATATATAGAAAAGTAATAGACGAATATTGTAACGATAAAAAGAATTATAAATATAATATAGAATATGAGAAGATATTAAGAGAATGTGCGAATAGAGATTCAGTACCACAATTTTATAATAATATATATGACAATACTTGTAGTTATTATAATGGTAGACAAGAAGTTTCAAATCAAGACTTTTTAGGCGTTGTAGTAGATTATGATGCTATAAATCATTTAGCAATCATAGAACAAAGAAACTACTTTAAAAAAGGTGATATAGTAGAAACTTTTGGGCCAAACACAGAACTTACAACATTTACAATTGATGAAATATACGATGAAGAAAATAATTTAATAGAAATTGTAAATCATCCAAAACAAATAGTAAAAATTAGAATAAATAAAAAATTAGAAAAAAATGATATTATTAAAGTTAAACATTAGGGTTGACAAAAATATTAAATTGTAGTATTATTTTGTGGACTTACAAGAAGAGGTGAAATGCATGGATAAGAAAGAAATTTATCTAACAGAAAAAGGATTAGATGAAATTAAAAAAGAATTAGATTTCTTAAAATTAGAAAAAAGACCAGAAATCATTTTGGCACTTAAAGAAGCTAGAGCACAAGGGGATTTGAGTGAAAATTCAGAATATGATGCAGCAAGAAATGAACAAGCTTTAGTTGAATCAAAGATAGCTGAACTTGAAAAAATGGTTGAGAATGCAGTAGTAATTAAAGAAGTAGACACAGATAAAGTATCAATTGGTACAAGTGTTAAAATAGAATATGTTGATGATGGAGAAACAGAAAGCTACATGGTTGTAGGAAGCAAAGAAGCAGATCCATTTGAAAACAAAATATCTAATGAATCTCCTATTGCTCAAGCAATAATGGGTAAAAAAATTGGAGATGTAGTTAGTGTAGCAAGTCCTAATGGACAATATAGTGTAAAAATACTTGAAATAGCATAATTTATTATGCTTTTTTTATTATATATGGTAAAATCATATTAGGAGGATGATTTATGCCAGAAAAGTATGATATAAGTGGTGAAATAGATATGATAGTAAAAAACGTTCCTTACAATTTAGAACCTATTGAAATTGTAAGATGGATATATTTAAAATTAGGATCAATTTTTTCATATAATTTAAAAATATTAACAGAATATGAAAAAAGTATTGAACCATTAAATTATAAACAAAACCCAAATATACCTATAAGTAGATATCAAACATGTATACAAATATCAGAAATATTTTCAACAATTATAAATAATTTAAATATACCAAATTTGAGCGCTAAAATAATACCTCTTAAATTAGAAAATAAAGCATATGCTCAAGATCATAAAGCTGTAGAAGTTGTGTATGGTGAAGAAAAATACTTAATGGATTTAACACTTGACTTATATTTAATTCAAAATGAATTTCAAACAAAACATTTTGGATTTACAACAGATATTGAAAATACTTATGATATTATTCCAATTAGTCTTGTAAAAAAGATGGATAAAAATATTGGAATAGAAAAAGAAAAAGAATTTTTTGAAAAAAAGTTAGAAAAATTCAAATTAGAAAGAGAATTAAAAAGAGATTATAATTCATACAGTTTTGAAGAAAACATTAAACAATTATTAACTCAGATGAATAATTCTCTTATGGTAAAACTTAATGGACAACATGAAGCCATAAGATTTTTTTCAGAGGCTTTAAATGAATTACTATATGAAAATGTTGAATTTAGAATATTTAATTTATATTATAATGAAGAAACCTTTGATTTTTCTATTTGTTTTTGCTTTACATGTGATGGTGAAGAACCAGTTATGTATTTGTATGATACGAAAACAGGATTAATCAAAACTGACAAAGAAAAACTCATATCAATGCTTAATTCAAACTGGAAAACAAATAGTAAGACTTTAGTAAAACAATTAAATAATAATGGAAAAACTTTGTAAATAAGTAGTAGGGGGATTTAAGTATGGTAAGAAATCAGCACGGTTTTATAATATTAGATGAAGCAACAGAAATAGAAAATAATTTAGTAAACAAAGGAAGAAAACCTAAAACATGGCTTTTATTTGAAAATGAAGAATATCTTTTTAAAACAAATTCTTCAAATTATGAAATATGGTCAGAACTTCTAGCTTCTGAATTAGGAAAACAATGCAAAATTGAAATGGCAGAATATGATATTGGAATATATAAAGGAAAATATGGTGTAATATCAAAAAGCTTTTTAGATAAAAATACTGAAACAATTTTATCAGGAGAAAATATTGTGGAATTTATTCAAAGTATTTTATATGACAACAATAGACGTAAAATGAATAATTCAATTAAAGATATTTTTGAAGTATTAGATGCACTTGATGGAGTAATTAGACAAAAACATGTAAGGAAAAATATCAAAGAATCATTTATTAAAATGTGGGCATTTGATGGATTAATAATGGAAAGTGATAGAAATCCTTCTAATTGGTCAATAATAGAAAAAAATAATGAATTTTATCTTTCACCTATATATGATTGTTCAACAATGGCTAGAATGAATAATGATATAAATGATTTTATTTTAAAACTTAAATGTGGATATGATATAGAATCATTAACAAATAATATTAAATACCAACTTTTATATGATAATTCTTTGAGTGCAGATGATTTTTTAGATAACTTTTCTTTATTTTGTGAAGAAAATCAAGAATTATCTAGTAAAATAATTAAAGATTTTAATAATATTAATGTTGACTTAGCTATAGAAAATGTAGAAAATAAAATAAATAAAAACAAACCAGGTGAAAAGATATATATACCTTGGGAAGTTAAATTTTGGCTTAATAAAGCTATAAATACTAGACTAAATAATATGAATAAAGTTTTTGTAGAAACAAAATCAAAACAAAAATTATTAAAATTGTTTCCATAAATTTATATCTTTTAGCAGGATAAACATATAAGTTTTTAAAACTCATACGTTTATTCTGGTGTAGTGATTTACATTCACCAACACTATTTATAATACAACCATATTAATTAGACGTATAATATTATTTCTTTGTAAAACATAAAAAAATTAACCCAATTTGAGTTAGTTGTAATAAAAAAGCTCGAAAAGTTCGAGCGTATTTTCTTATGGAGCCTTAGCTATACACGTATGCGCAAAATTATACTCCCAAGATTGATTAAATCAACTGATAAATAAATTATAGCAGATATTAGGATTATTTCAAGTGGGAGTATGCGTAATTTTATAAATTTTACCAGGAAAATAACTAGAAATTTAATAAGAAATAATGATGCTGTATCAACAATAATATTTAATGAAAAATCAATGTTTTCTTATGGATTAAGATTTATAGTATAATTATATCAACAGGAATGCTTGTAAAGGAGGATAATATGCTAGAAAATAATGATAAATATTTTGAAATATTAAATGATATTAAGAAAACTTTAGCTATTACTAGAAATAAGATAGTTGAAAATGCTAATAAAGATTTAGTATTGATGTATTATAATATCGGTTTAAAACTAATTGAAAATAATAAATGGGGTTCATCTTTTATAGATACTTTAGCAAAAGATTTAAAAATTGAGTTTCCTACATTAAAAGGAATGTCTGCTAGAAATTTAAGATATATGCAAAAATTTGCTACTGAATTTGATAATGATGAATTTTTGCAACATGATGTTGCAAAATTACCTTTATTGTCATTTAAATTCACAGGATAAACATATAAGTTTTTAAAACTCATACGTTTATTCTACATATTTTAGCACTCTTTGTTGACGAGTGCTATTTTTTGTGCTATAATTATTACGTTGTATGAAAAAAAATATATAACATACAATATATATAGTAAAAAGGAGGTATATATATGAATCAAAATCCTTATCAAGAAAACTTAGAAAACGTACTTGAAAAGTATGGTAGAGATATAGTAAAACTTGTTACTGATGGGAAAGTAGATCCTGTAATAGGTCGAGATGAAGAAGTAAGAAGTATTACAAGAATTTTATCAAGAAAAACAAAAAATAACCCAGTTTTAATTGGTGAACCAGGTGTTGGTAAAACAGCCATTGTAGAAGGACTTGCTCAAAGAATAGTAAGAGGAGATGTTCCTAATAGTTTAAAAAATAAACATATTTGGGAACTTGACTTAGGTGCATTAATAGCAGGTGCTAAATATAGAGGTGAATTTGAGGAAAGACTTAAAGCAGTGCTAAATGAAATAAAAAAATCAGAGGGAGAAATAATTTTATTTATAGATGAAATTCATATGATTGTTGGTGCCGGTGCGCTTGAAGGTGCTATGGATGCTGGAAATATGTTAAAACCTCTTTTAGCACGTGGAGAAATACATTTAATTGGTGCTACAACATTAAATGAATATAGAAAATATATTGAAAAAGATGGTGCACTTGAAAGAAGATTTCAAAAAGTTATAGTAAGTGAACCGACAGTAGAAGATACAATTACTATACTTCGTGGTTTAAAAAAGAGATTTGAGGTTTATCACGGTGTAAATATTAAAGATAGTGCACTTGTTGCAGCAGCTAATTTATCTAATAGATATATAACTGATAGATTTTTACCAGACAAGGCAATAGATTTAGTAGATGAAGCTTGTGCTACTATAAAAGTACAAATGGATTCAGTTCCTGTTGAACTAGATACATTAACACGAAAAATAATGAGACTAGAAATAGAAAAACAGGCTATAAAAAAAGATACTGATGAAATAAGTAAAAAACGTTTACTAGAAATAAAAGATAAAATTGCAGTTCTAAAAAAAGATGAAGAAGAACTAAGAAAAAAATGGGAAGAAGAAAAAGCTATTAATGATAAAGTTGCAAAGAAAAAAGAAGAAATAGAACAAGCAAAATTCAAACTTGAACAAGCTGAAAATAATTATGATTTAGAAAATGCAGCTAAATTAAGACATGGAATTATTCCTAAACTTGAAACAGAACTTACAGAACTTAAAAGTAAAGATGAATCACAAATTCTTAGTGATACAGTTGAAGAAGATGATATTGCTGGAATTATTTCAAAATGGACTAAAATACCTATAAAAAAATTAGTAAGTGGTGAAAAAGAAAAACTTTTATTACTAGAAGAAAATATGAAAAAAAGAGTAAAGGGTCAAGATGAAGCAATTAAATTAGTAAGCGATGCTATTTTAAGAAGTAGAGCAGGAATTAATGATCCAAATAGACCAATTGGTTCATTTATATTCTTAGGTCCAACGGGTGTTGGTAAAACAGAAGTAGCAAAAACATTAGCTTATGAACTTTTTGATGATGAACGTCATATGGTAAGAATTGATATGAGTGAATATATGGAAAGTCATTCAGTTTCTAGATTAGTTGGTGCTCCTCCAGGATATGTAGGATACGATGAAGGTGGTCAATTAACAGAAGCAGTAAGACGTAATCCATACTCTATAGTGTTATTTGATGAAATAGAAAAAGCACATAAAGATGTATTTAATATATTACTTCAGATACTTGATGATGGTAGAATTACTGATTCACAAGGTAGAACAGTAGACTTTAAAAACACAATAATAATAATGACATCTAATTTAGGTAGCGAATATATACTTGAGGGTAAAGAAAATGCAAATGAACTTGTAATGGAAGAATTAAGACACACATTTAAACCTGAATTTATAAATAGGATAGATGAAATTGTAATATTTAATTCATTAAATGAAAACACTGTTTATGATATATTAGATAAACTTATAAATGATTTACAAAATAGATTATCTAATATTAATATAAAACTTAATTTTTCAGATAAAGTTAAAAAATTTATAATTGATTCTTCTTATGATGTAAGATTTGGTGCAAGACCTCTTAAAAGATTTTTAAGCAAAAATGTCGAAACATTAATTGCTACTGCTATTATACAAAATAAAATAAAACCAAACGTGGAAGTTAATTTTGATGTTGAAAATGATAAAATAATTATTAAATAAGAGATTTTAGTCTCTTATTTTTTTGTTATAAACTATAAATTTATTAAAAATATATTATTGCATATAAAAGTTAAAAATGATATTATAAAAATATAGGAGACGATTATATGAAGGGATTTACTTTAATAGAATTAATGGGAGTTATAACAATACTTGCGATTCTTTCAGTAATCACAGTTGTTGGAGTAGATAAATTATTATTAAATGGAAAAGAAGATTTATACAAAAATCAAATAGATATAATTGAATTAAGCGCTAAAAACTATTTAACTGATTATCCAAACCTAAGACCTAATGATAATGAATCAATTGTTATCACATTACAAGAATTGGTAGATAAAGGATATATAGATTCTAATATAAATAATCCTAAAACAAATGAACCATTTGATTTAACTACACAAATAAAAATAACAAAAAATTCTAATAATTTTGAATATAAAGTTATGGACTAAACACCAATATATATAGTCATTCATACTATATATCAGAGGTGTTTTTTTATGAATATAAAAGTTGATTCAAGAAAGGTAAAAGAAGGAGATACTTTTGTAGCTTTAAAATATGAACATGATGGTCATGATTATATAGAAGATGCTATTAAAAATGGTGCAAAAAAAGTAGTATGTGAAAGAGGATTATATAGTGTAGATACACTAATTGTTAAAGATACTCATGAATATTTAGTTAATTATTTAAAAGAAAATTATTATGATGAAATAAAGGATTTAAAATTGATAGCTATTACAGGTACTAATGGTAAAACTACTAGTTGTTATCTTATATCACAAATGTTAAATAACTTAGGTATAAAATGTGGATATATAGGAACAATTGGATTTTATATAAATGAAAAAATAAAAGATTTGAATAATACAACACCAGACATTTTAGATATATATGAAATGTTATTAGAATGTAAAAAAAATGGGTGTGAATATGTAGTCTTAGAAGCTAGTAGTCATGCATTATCTAAAGATAGATTAAAAGGATTACTATTTGATTATGCAGTATTTACAAACTTAACAGAGGAACATTTAGATTATCATAAAACAATGGAAAATTATGCTTTATCTAAACAAAAATTATTTAGTATGCTAAAAAGTTATGGAAAAGCAATAGTTAATATAGATAGTGAATATAAGGATTACTTTATTGTAAAAGATAAAACTATTACATATGGATTTAATGAATGTGATTATAAAATATCAGATATTGTTATAAATAAAGATCATACAGTATTTTGTATAAATAAAGAAAATTATGAAACTAAATTACTTGGAAAATATAATATATATAATATTACAATATGTGTAATATTAATGAAACTTCTTTCTTTAAAAAATATAATTTCAACGTTAGAAGCACCAAAGGGAAGAATGCAAAAAATAAAATACAATGATAATATGATTGTAATAGATTATGCTCATACACCTGATGCTTTGGAAAATGTTTTAGAAACAGTAAAACAACTTAAATATGACAACATATATACAGTGATTGGTTGTGGTGGGGATAGAGATAAATTTAAAAGAAAAATAATGGGTGAAATATCTACTAATTTATCAGATTATGTTATATTTACAAGTGATAACCCTAGAAGTGAAAAAATAATAGATATAATAAATGACATGATAGAAGGAATACAAAAAAATAATTATGAAATAATAGAAAATAGAGAAAGTGCTATAATAAGGGGTATACAACTTATGGGAAAAAGTGATATACTGTTAATACTGGGAAAAGGACATGAAGAGTATCAAATTATAGGAAATAAAAAATATGACTTTTCAGATCAAGAAATAGTACAAAAAAATATATAGGAGGCAATATGTTAATTTTAGCAAAATCCGCACTAGCGCTTATGGTATCGTTTTTAATAACAGCTATATTTGGAGCTATATTATTACCGTTTTTAAAAAAAATAAAAGCAAAACAAACAATAAGTAATTTTTTATCAAATATACATAAAAAGAAACAAGGAATTCCAACTATGGGTGGATTAATATTTATAATTCCAACAATTGTTTCTACAGTTATTTTACTATTACTAAACAAAATACAATTTTCAAGTAATTTATTTTTGATAATGTTTATATTTTTATCTTATGGATTATTAGGCTTTTTAGATGATTTCTTAAAAATTAAAAGAAAAAATAATATAGGTCTTACAGAAATACAAAAATTAATTGGTCAAATAATAATAGCTATAATCTTTTTTATAATCTTTATTAAAACAGGACATAATACTGTTTTAGAAGTTCATTCTTTAGGTTTTAAAATAGATATGGGAATATTTTATGGATTATTTATATTATTCATTTTAGTGGCAAGTAGTAATGCTGTAAATATAACAGATGGCCTAGATGGGTTAGCAGGAAGTTTATCAGCAGTTGCATTTCTAGCTTTTGGGATAATTAGTTTTGGAACAACTTGGGTAGCCGGTAGTTCTGATATTGGAATATTTTGTTTTATTCTAGTTGGTTCTTTGTTAGGCTTTTTAATATATAATACATATCCAGCAAAAGTAATAATGGGAGACACCGGTTCTCTTTCATTAGGTGCTACATTGGCAGTTATTTCAATTTTAACTAAACATGAAATATCACTAATAGTTGTTGCAGGTGTATTTGTTATTGAAACCATTTCTTGTATAATTCAAATGATTGCAGGAAGATATTTTGGTAAAAAAGTATTTTTAATGGCTCCACTTCATCACCATTTCGAAAAGCTAGGATGGCATGAAGTTAACATTGTAAAATTATTTTTATTCTTTGAAATACTTTTCTGTTTAGCTGCGGTTATTTATGGAGTATGGTTATAATTTAGACAATCTTATTAGATTGTTTTTTTGTATTTTCATTTATTGACGTGTTATAAGTTAGTGTGTTAAAATATCTTAAGAATAGGTGGCGTTTTTATGGATAAAAAAGCTTTTACACTAATTGAGTTACTTGCTGTAATAGTAGTTTTAGGAATACTTGCTTTAATAGTAACTCCAATTTTAATAAATGTAGTTAAAGATTCTAATGAAAAATCATATAAATTAAGTGCTGATGGATATATAAGTGCAGTTAATGATTATATTTTATCAAATCAATTAGATGGAAAAAAAGTAGAAAATGGTAAATATAACATAAAAAATCTTGATGTTAAAATATCAGGAAAAGCACCAAGTAAAGGTAGTGTAGAAATATATGATGAAAAAATAAATAATGCACAATTATGTTATGATACATACTTGGTAAAATATGATGGTAAAAAAGTAACATTAACTGAAAAAGGGTGTGAAAAAGAAACTACTGTTAATCTAGCTATTGGAGAAAAAAAATATGATAATGTAACAAAGGATGACATAGAAACAGAATTTAATATATCTGATGACATAAGTGATATGACAAATATAGTTTGTAATAACGGTGTAACTATATCTATGAATGATAATACATTAAAATTAAGTGATGTTTATAAAGATACAAATTGTACTATGAGTAGATCTATAAATGATACATTTAATAATTTAGATGATACTAAAAACTATATTTTGATGTTAAAAGATGAAACTATATCAAAAACTTTAGAAAATAAAGAAACCAAAAATGTTACAATCGATTTAAATGGAAAAAGCATTACTGCTTCAAACGTTTCTGTTATTCACAACTTAGGAACTTTATCTATATTAAATAACAGTCTAAATGCTTCATCATTAAACAGTAATGTTGCTACTATTGGAGCAGAAAAAAATTCTGTTTCAAGTTTAAAAAATATTAGAGTGATAAGTGAAAATACAGATAATAAGAGTTCAATATGTAATAAAGGAAAGTTGGAAGTTAAAAACTCATATATAAAAGGTCCATATGGAATAGGCTGTAATGATGAAGCTGGGGCTGAAATTAATGTCCAAGATTCTAAGATAGTTGCAACTGTAAAAAATGGAGTTAGTTTTAATGAGACTTCTTTTCCAGAAAATGCTCCAAGTGGAACAATATCATCATCAGAAATAAATGGTAAAAATATTGCTGTGGCATTTGTTTCAACTGGTACTTTAAGTATTGAATCTGGAAAATTTAACAGTGAAACTGGAAATGTAATTGTGAATTCTAATTCTGGAACAATTAATATAAATTCAGGTATCTACATAAGCAAAAATTCAAATGCAATTGCAAATTTTAATTCAGGAACAATTAATATACAACAATCAAATAAATCAGTATATATTTCTTCCCTTGCTCAAATTTGGAGACCAGCAGTATTAAATAGTTCATCAGGGAAAATAAACATAAAAGGTAATAAAGCAAATGATTGTACAAATAACAGTGAAAAAACGACTAGTGGAATATGTATATATGCAGAAGGTAGTAAGGATTACACAAAAAATACTTCTAATGGTGGAATACAAAATAATTCTACTGGTAATATTAATGTAGATGGGGCAACTATTTTTGGCGGTAATCAGGGAGCAAATAATGGCTCAAATGGGACTTTGAATATAAAAAATTCAAATGTTACTTCAGGTAGAGCAGCAATATTTAATAATGGTGTTGGAACAATTAATATTTGCTCATCTATATTAAGTGCACCTACTATAGATATCCATAACTATGGTGGAGGAATTATAAATTATTCAAATTTAAATAAAGATTTAAAAATTTATAATCCAACCAGTGGAACTATTAACAGTAATTATACTGGTTCATGCACAGAATAATTATAAAAATATCACATTCTTGACGTATTATTAGTGAGTGTGCTAAAATATGGCTAGAATAGGTGATGTTTTTTTATGAAAAAAAAGGGTTTTACATTAGTTGAATTACTTGCTGTAATAGTAATTTTGGGAATTATAATGTCTATAGCTACTCCTATTATAATAAAGATTATAAATGATTCTAAAAAAGAAACTTATAAATTAAGTATGTCTGGTTATGTAAAGGCTGTGGAAGAACAAATCGCTGTAAATAAGGCAAAAGGCAAAATAACAAAAGATGGAAATTATAACATAAAGAATTTTGAAGTTGGCTATTCTGGTCAATTGGCCGATAAAGGTGATTTTAGTGTAAATGATGAACTTGTAAGTAGTGCACAGCTATGTTTTGATACATACTTGGTAAAATATGATGGTAAAGAAGTAACATTAACTGAAAAAGGGTGTGAAAAAGAAGCTACTGTTAATCTAGTTATTGGAGAAAAAAAATATGATAATGTAATAAAAGATGACATAGAAACAGAATTTAATATTTCTGATGACATAAGTGATATGACAAATATAGTTTGTAATAATGGTGTAACTATATCTATGAATGATAATACATTAAAATTAAGTGATGTTTATAAAGATACAAATTGTACTATGAGTAGTTCTATAAATACTACATTTGCTAAGTTAGATGATACTAAAAATTATATATTAATGTTAAAAGATGAAAATGTATCAGAAACTTTAATAATTAAAGAAAATAAAAATGTCACATTTGATTTAAATGGGAAAAATATTACAGCCTTGCCTGGTTGCCAATATACTTTAAGAAATTTTGGTAAATTAACGATAAATGATTCGACAGGAACAGGCGTAATGAAAACAACAAGATGGCTTCTAGCAAATCGTTTAGAACTTACAATAAATGGTGGAAGCTTCATTAAAGAAAAAGATGATGAAAGTGGTGGAGGCGTTATTGGTAACAGTGGGTTAGTTACTGTAAATGATGGGTATTTTTATGCAAAAAGTGCATATGTTTTTTACAATTATTTTATAAATGATCCTAATCCTATTTTCAATGTAAATGGAGGAATAATTAAAAGCCCCGATTCTTCTGAGTTTGCAAATACGCATAGTAAGGAAACTTTTAATATAAAAAATGTGAACTTAAGTGATTTAGGGGACAAAACAGTATTTAATAACTATGCAGGAGGAATATTTAATATTTCAAATGTTCAAATTGATAATACCAGTCCTTATACAGTTTCCAACGCAAAACAAGGAATTATAAATATTAAAAATTCTACAATTACTAATTCAAGTGGAAGTACGATTAATAATACAGATGATGGTATTATAAATATTGTTGATTGTAAATTTGATGCAATGTTAAATGTAGTTGATAATAATAAATTAGGTACGGTTAATATATGTAGTGGATCTATAAACGGAAAAACAAATGATGTAATTAATAAGGGAAATGGATATGTTTATTATAAGGATTCAAACATATTTAAAAATAATAGTTTGAAGGATACAGTAAATGATCCTAGCCATATTATTCTAAAATCGGATTTAATATGTGAAGCCAAATAAAGAGTTGCTATTTTTAGTAATCCTTTTTTTGTTACAAAATAAGTAAACTATTGTATAATATATATAGGTGATATAATGGATAAATATAATGAACTAAGAAATAAATATGATACATTTATATATGATAGCTATGAAATAGAAGAATTAGAAAATACCACTAAAATTACATATAACTTTATTGTACCTTCACTAACTCAATATAAACCTACATTAGAAGTAAAAAAATTTAAGATAGATTTATTTACTAAAAACTTAATATTTCATATAGGTTTAGTAGAACTAGTTAGTTATTGGAAGGCAACTTGTAGTAAAAATGTTATAATAAAATCAGGATATATAAATAAAGAACAAATAGAATTTTTTAAAAAACTATATTTTTATGGACTTGGAGAATTATTTTATACAAATGGTATAACTCCAAATTATGATGACTTTATAAATATAAAATGTGAGTTAAAAGAACAAAATATAGAAATTCCAAACTATGTTGGAAATGGTAATTTAATTCCAATAGGTGGTGGAAAAGATTCAAATGTAACATTAGAAATAATGAAATCAGATTTTGAAGATAATTTGTGTTTTATAATTAACCCAAAACAAGTAACATTAAGTTGTGCACAAACAGCTGGATATTCAAATGAAAAAATTGTAACAGTAAAAAGAACAATAGATAAAAATTTAATAGAACTAAATAAACAAGGCTTTATAAATGGACATACACCATTTTCAGCTCTAGTTGCTTTTCTTTCATATTTTAATGCATATATAACTGGTAAAAAATATATATTACTTTCAAATGAATCAAGTGCTAATGAATCAAATGTGGATGGAACAAAAATAAACCATCAATATTCCAAAACATATGAATTTGAATGTGATTTTAATGAATATACAAAAAAATATTTTAAAATTGATATTAAATACTTTAGTTTACTTAGACCATTAAGTGAATATCAAATAGCTATGTTATTTTCTAATTATGAAAAATATCATGAAATATTTAAAAGTTGTAATGTTGGAAGCAAAAAAGAACCTTGGCATTGGTGTTGTTCTTGTCCAAAATGTTTATTTGTTTATATAATATTAAGCCCATTCTTATATAAAGAAAAATTAATTAGAATTTTTGGAGAAGATTTATTTGAAAAAGAAGATTTGCTAGATATTTTTATTGAACTTACAGGTTATGGAAAAACAAAACCATTTGAATGTGTTGGAACATATGAAGAAGTAAGATATGCAATAACTAAAACAATAAGTAAATTAGATAAGCAACCATATTTACTTAAATATTATAAAGAACATTTTGAATTAGAAAATTTAAATAAAAATTTAGAAAATAAATATAATCGAGAAAATAATTTAAATCCTTATTTTGAAAACTTATTAAAAAGTGAATTAAAAAAATGGAGGTAAGAAAATGTATAATAAAATATTAGAACATTTAAAAAATAAAAAAATTGCCATTGTAGGTTTTGGTAGAGAAGGAAAATCCACATATAAATTTATTAGAAAATATTTAAATAATCAAGAATTAGAAATACTTGATGGAAATGAAAAATTACTTGAATTAAATGAAGAATTAAAAAGTGATAAAAACTTAAAAATTATTACTGGGAAAAATTATTTAGATAATTTAGAAAAATATGATTTAATAATTAAATCACCAGGCGTTAAATTTAAAGATTTAGATATATCAAAATTTGAAGATAAAATAACATCACAATTAGGTTTAACACTTGATTTTTATAAACAAAATGTTATAGGAATTACAGGTACAAAAGGTAAAAGTACAACAACAAGTTTAATTTTTAAGGTATTAAAAGATCAAGGATATGATGCTTATTTACTTGGAAATATAGGAATACCTATATTTGATTATATAGAAAAATTTAATGAAAATAGTAAACTTGTAATAGAAATGGCCGCTCTTCAATTAGAGTATGTTAAAACTTCACCACATATTGGAATAATACTTAATTTGTTTGAAGAACATTTGGACTTTTTTAAATCAAAAGAACACTATTTTTTAGCTAAATTAAATATGTTTAAATACCAAGATAATAGTGATTATGGATTATATACTTCATCAAATGAAACATTAGATAAATATGTTCAAAATGGAAATTATATAACTAATTTAATTGATATAAACAAAGAATTAAAAATAGAAAATAACTATGTAATCTATGATAATAAGAAAATATATGATTCAAATAGTGAAAGATTATTACTTGGAAAACATAATTTAACAAATATTATGTTTGTATTAAGATTAAGTGAATTACTTAAATTAGATTTACAAAAAACAATTAATACTATAAATCAATTTAAACCACTAGAACATAGAATGGAATATGTGGCAACAATTAATGGTGTTAAATACTATAATGATGCAATAGCTACTATACCAGAAGCTACAATAAATTGTGTTGAAGCATTAAAAGATGTTGATACAATTATATTCGGAGGAATGGATAGAGGTATAGATTATAATGATTTAATAGATTTCTTTAATAAAAGTAAAATCAAAAACTTTATTTGTATGCCAGATACAGGATATAAAATAGGTAAAGAAATAAAATTAAAAAATGTTTATATGGTTGAAACATTAGAAGATGCAGTAAAAAAAGCAAAAGAAGTTACAAAAAATATTTGTGTAATGTCACCAGCAGCTTCTAGTTATAATGCTTTTAAAAACTTTGAAGAGAAAGGTAGAATATATAAGGAATTAATAAATGATAAAAATTAAAGTAAATAATTTTAATTTAAAAGATACAGTAACATGTGGACAAATATTTAGATTTATAGAAGAAAATGATTCATTTATAATAATTTTAAAAGATAGAGTAGTAAAACTTAAACAAGAAAATGATAATTTATATGTAACATCAAATAATGAAGAAAATTTAGAAAACGTTATAAAATATTATTTAGATTTAAATAGAGATTACGAAAAAATAAATAACAAAATAATATTAAATAATCCAGATCTAAAAAGCTCAATAGAAAAATCAAATGGATTAAAGATGATACAACAAGATAAATTTGAGACAATTATTTCATATATAATTTCTGCTAATAATAGAGTACCTATGATATCTAAAGTAGTAAACAATATATCAGAAAAATACGGTAAAGAAGTTATGTTTGAAAATAAAAAATATTATTTATTTCCAACTCCACAAGAAATGAAAGATTGTACTAAAGAAGAATTAAGAAATCTAAAAACTGGATTTAGAGATGAATATATATATGAAATTGTAAATAAAATTAATAATAAAACATTTGATTTACAAAGTATAGACACTATGAATACTAATGATGCTTTAGCATATTTAATGAATAATAAAGGAATAGGAGAAAAAGTTGCTTCTTGTATACTTTTATTTGGGTATGCTAGATTTGATGTTTTTCCAATTGATACATGGATAAAAAAATATATGTTAGAAAATTATAATATTAAAACTATAAAAGGAATAAAAAAGTATTCAATAGATCATTATGGTGAAAATTGTGGTTTAGTGCTTCAATATATGTTTAATGCAAAAAGAAATAAAAATGAAAGTTAATCTTTCATTTTTGGTTTATTTTTAAATTCAGATTCAATTATCTTTATTTTGTTTTCTTCATCAAAAATTGATGCATATACACATGTAGCTCTAAATTCAATAGATAACATTTCATTTTTAATAGAAGAAAAGTTAGTAATAATAGGAACATTAGTTTCTTTTTTTATTTTATTTAAATAATTTTTACCTATTTTATTAAATCCAAGTATTCTTATATATTCAATATTTTTATGTTTTTTTGCTTCATTTTTAGTAAAATCACATAATATATGTATAAACATTCTATTTAATTTATTATATGTATATCTTTTTGTTTTAATATTTTCTATAAGTTCATTTAAATTTTTAGAACTTACAATATATTTTTTTATTCTGTTTTCTATTCCTTCATCTACTGTTTGATATATGCTTAAATCTTTAGAAGTTAAAATTTTATATTTTAATAATTCAAAATAATCTTCTGTAAAAACTATATTTTTTTTCAAATATTTTAAACAATTATTTGGAACATATCTTTTAATATTTTTTCTATTTCTTAAAGCATTTCTAATACTACTTGCACTTACGATGTTACCCTTTAATTCGTTTGAATGAAAATCATTAGTTCTTTTTATACATATAGGTTCAATGTTACTTTTTTGCTTTAAAATTTCTTTAATATATGATAATCCAAGTAAATCATTTGGAGAATCTATTTTATAGTTATTAAAATGAGTTAGTGCTTTTGACATTGCAGTGGGGTAGTTTATTCCTTCATCAATGTATTTTTTTACTAATTTATCATATTCTTTATTATATATTTGTGTATGAGCAAGCTCAGTTAAAATATTAATATCATTACATTCACTACCAAATACTATTTTATCTACTTTTAATATATTAAGTATTTCAATAGACCCTTTACTAAAAATATCTGCTGATTGAGTAGAAAATATGAATGGAAGTTCAACAACTAAATCTATTTTGTTTTCAAGTGCGATATCTGTTTTATCCCATTTATTTAAAATACTGACATCACCACGTTGTGTAAAATTACCACTCATAACAAGTATTATTGTATAATCAGGATACATTTCTTTAATTTTTTTTATGTGATATAAATGCCCATTATGAAAAGGATTATATTCACATATTATTCCAATACTTTTCATTCGTTTCACCTTTTTATATAATAGCACAAAATTAGTTGAAAAAAAACTAAATATTATGTATAATTAAGTAGTTGGCAGGTGATAAATATGTTAATTGATCTAGTAAGATTAAAAAATGATATAGATGAATATATTAATATAGATTTTAAATATTCATTTGGTGAAGAATTTTTAAAACAAACGGATTTAATTAAATTAGACGATGTTAGTATTAAAGGTGAAATAACAAAAAACAGTCTAGACGATATAGAACTTCATTTAAAAATAGATGGTGTTATGGTATTACCTTGTGCGATAACATTAAAACCTGTTGATTATCCATTTTCAATAGAATTTGATAAATCTCTTGAAGAAATATGTGAAGAAACAACAGAAAATTTAAAAAAAGATGAAAATACACTTGATATTTTGCCAATAATATGGGAAAATATATTAATGGAAATTCCAATGAAAGTTGTTTCAAAAGATGCCAATACCTCAAATCTTAAAGGTGATGGCTGGGAGTTTGTTACAAATGAAAGAAAAAAAACAAATCCTGAATTAGAAAAACTTAAAGATTTGTTATAAGAAAGAGGTGTTAGAATGGCTGTACCATTTAGAAGAGTTAGTAAAACTAGAGGTAGAATGAGAAGAACTCATTATAAAATTAGTGAAAATTCTACTGTAAAATGCCCTAAATGTGGTGAAGAAATTAGACCACATAGAGTATGCGCTAATTGTGGAACATACAAAGGTAAAGAAGTAATTAAAAAAGCAGAAGAAACTAAATAAGTATTTATTACTTATTTTTTTTGTAAAAAAAATAAAGTGATTAATTTCACTTTATTTTAGTATTCTTTATAACCAGAATGTCCAAGTTGCTAATGCACTAAAGAAAAGTATTGTTTGATATATTTCATATATTATGCTAAATGCTTCAACAATTATACCAGTAAGAGCAAGTCCAAATCCTTTTTCATTATTTTTCTTTAATTTTGCTAAACCAATGCGAGATAAAATAGTCCCTACAACACCAACAATACCAAACAAATTAATTAGTAATGATGATAATGATACTACAAATCCAGCTATAGCTAAACCATTTATCTTTACAGTTGGTTGTGCTGGTTGAACATTTTGAGGATTTGAATTTACCATTTTCCCACAGTTAACTTAAACTTGTTTTATAACAAGTTAAGATTGCTTTTTAAATAGTATATAATGTATAATTAATAAAGGTGATAAAATGTTTGAAAGTTTAGGAGATAGATTACAAAGCGCTATTAATAAAATAAAAGGTTATGGAAAAATAACTGAAGATAATATAAGTGAAGTTACAAGAGAAATAAGATTAGCTTTATTGGAAGCTGATGTAAATTATAAAGTAGTTAAAGAGTTTATTGCAAACGTAAAAGAAAAAGCATTAGGTGAAGAAGTTACAAAAAGTTTAAAACCTGGTGAAATGTTTGTAAAAATAGTTAAAGATGAATTAGTTGAGCTTCTAGGTGGAGAAAAAAAGGATTTAAATTTAGATGGAAATCCTGCGGTATTAATGTTAGTAGGTTTACAGGGTACTGGAAAAACTACTATGATCGGTAAACTTGCACTTAGATTAAGAAAAAAACATAATAAAAAGCCTTTACTTGTTGCTTGTGATGTTTATAGACCTGCTGCTATTGATCAATTAAAACAATTAGGGCGTCAACTTAATATAGAAGTTTATGATGAAGGAAATAATGATCCTGTTGAAATATCTAAGAATGCTATAAAATATGCTAAAGAAAATGGTTATAACTATGTATTAATAGATACAGCTGGTAGACTTCATATAGATGAACCACTTATGGAAGAATTAAATAACATTAATAAAGAAGTAAAACCACAAGAAATATTACTTGTTGTAGATAGTATGACTGGTCAGGATGCTATAAATGTAATAGAGGGATTTAATTCAAATTTACCACTTACAGGGGCTATACTTACAAAATTAGATGGTGATACTAGAGGTGGAGCAGCTTTATCAATAAGACATTTAACAAATATTCCTATTAAATTCATTGGTATAGGAGAAAAAATGGATGGTATAGAGGAGTTTTACCCTGATAGAATGGCAACAAGAATTCTTGGTATGGGCGATATAATGACTATGCTAGAAAAAGCAGAAGAAGTAATAGATCAAGATGAAGCTATGAAAGCTGCTAAGAAAATGCAAAGTGGTAAATTCGATTTAGATGATTTTTTAGTTCAATTGAAACAAATTAAAAAGTTAGGACCACTTGAAAATATTATTAAAATGTTACCTGGTGTTCCAAAAGAATTAAAAGGTGTAAAAGTAGATCCAAAAGATATGGCACATATTGAAGCAATAATACTTTCTATGACTCCTTATGAAAGAAGACATCCTGAGGTTTTAAAAGCTACTAGAAAACAAAGAATTGCTAAAGGTAGTTCAAGAAGTGTAGAGGAAGTTAATAGATTATTAAAACAATTTGAACAAATGAAATTAATGATGAAACAGTTAAAAAGTGGAAACTTAAAAATGCCATTTTAAAAAGCAAGATTAACTTGCTTTTTATTTTAATAGTTTTTTAAAATCTTTGTTTGCTAATATTTTTTTCTTACTATTAGTTACTACTTGATAAACTCTTTGCCTAGAAACACCTGTTTTCTTAGAAATAGATGTAAAGTTATTATCTTCGATATATTTTAAAAAGATCCTTTTTTCTTTTTTAGTTAGTATTTTATCAATTATTTTTAACATTTCAGATTCATGTATTTTACCTTCAACTTCAAGTTCTACATTACAATTTTCATCTGGTATTACTTCTTCAAACGTTGTTGTGGTATCATCTTTTTCAGGAGCATTTAAATTTATCATACTTCGTGGATACCATTTTAAAATATTTAAAATTTCATTATTTATTTTTAGTTTTTTAATTATTTCTTCATCTGATGGATATTTATTATGTATAGAGTAGTAAAGATATATATATTTTTCAAACTCTTGCATATATTTAATAAATCCCCTTGATGTACTTAATGGATAATTTAATTTATTAATATATGATAGTATTTTTCCAGTTATACATGATATAGCATACGTAGAAAAAGCAATATCTAAAGTTGGATCAAAATTATCAACTGCGTATATAAGACCTTCGTTTCCATAACTTATTAAATCAGAAATAGAACTTTTATTATTAGAGTACTTATATACAACTGATGTAACTAATTTTAAATTATGTTTTATTATTTCATTTCTTAAATTTATATCATTTTTGTTTTTATTAAATTTTTCAAATATAACTTTTTCTTCTTCTTTAGAATAAGTTGGTATATTTGAAATAGAATTTTTATATCTTGTTAAATCACTATCTTTCACAAAACCACTTCCTTAAATATAATTTATTATAATAATATGTTTTTGTCAAATAAATGTATAATATTTTGAAAAAATATTGATTTTTTTTTAGTAATAGTATATACTTGAATAGTAATCATTACTATTAAGGAGATTTAATTTGAGAACAACAAAACAACAAAAAATTATTTTAAAAATAATTAATGAAAGTTTTTCGCATCCAACTGCATATGATATTTATATAGAATGTAGAAAAAATATTCCCAATATAAGTTTAGGAACTGTATATAGAAATTTAAATCTATTAGTTTCCGAATTTAAAATAAAAAGGCTAAAAATGCCTGACAATGTAGATAGATTTGATAAGATGCTTAAACATTCCCATTTTGTTTGTATTAAGTGCTATAAAGTCATAGATGTTTTTTCAAATTACTTAGAAAATATTGATAGTATTGATAATAATAAAGTATTAGATTGTGAAATTACTTTTAAAGGAATTTGTAGTGATTGTAAAGAAAGGAAAGATAAGTAATGGAATTAAAAGGATCAAAAACAGAACAAAATTTAATGAAAGCATTTGCTGGTGAAAGTCAAGCAAGAAATAAATATACATATTACGCAAGTAAAGCAAAAAAAGATGGTTATGAACAAATAGCTGCTATTTTTGAGGAAACAGCTAACAATGAAAAAGAACACGCAAAAATGTGGTTTAAAGAACTTCATGGTGGAGAAATACCAAGTACAAGCGAAAATTTGCTTGATGCAGCAGAAGGCGAAAACTATGAATGGACTGATATGTATGCCGAATTTGCTAAAACAGCTAAAGAAGAAGGTTTTGATAGACTTGCATACCTATTTGAAGCAGTAGGTGCTATTGAAAGAGAACATGAAGAAAGATATAGAAAACTTTTAAACAACGTAAATAATGAACTTGTATTTAGTAAAGATGGAGATCGTATTTGGCAATGTCGTAATTGTGGACATATTGTTGTAGGTAAAAAAGCTCCAAATGTTTGTCCAGTATGTAATCATCCACAAAGTTATTTTGAAATAAAGAAAGAAAACTATTAAAAAAATAAAAATCTAATGAACTTACATTAGATTTTTTTATCCTTGTTTAAGTTTAATATATTTTATTCCAATTTTTTTATAAATAGTTGATGACTTTGGTAAATTAAATATTCTATAAAATATTAAGTTATAAAATTCATCAAATAATATTATAAAGCAAAGAGAAAAACTGATTATTAAAAAAGTTTTTTTCTTTAATCTTTTTGCTAAGTAAAAACAAATTGGTACAACAATATACATAAGCATTAATCCAGCTATTCCAAAAAATAAGACACTTCTTAAGCATACAAATCCACCAATATTACCAAAATTTAGTATTTCAACATTGTAATTCCATAATCTTCTACCATTTTCTAAAACATATATTCCAAGTCCAGATATATATTCTAAAATACCACATGATATTAAACTTATAAAAAATACCTTTAATGGACTTTTTCTTTGTTTATATGTTAAAAAATATATTAAAATAGCTCCCGTTGCATAAATATTTATCCATGGAAGAAAATTTCCACCTCTCCAATAGATATCTTTCATTCCAAAATTGAAATAATAAAATATTACTTCATATATAAAACCAATTGTTCCTGCAATTACAATTATTAAACTAAATATTCCAAGCATTGTTATTTTGTCAAATGAATGTTTTTCATTAATATATTTTTGATAAAAATCTTTCATACTACTTTACTCCTATACTTTATAAAAGTATATCATAATTTATATTTATTAAAAAGCTTTTATATTAAATTATACAAAATACTTGACTATGTGTCACACCCGACGTTTATAATTATAATTGTACAAATAATAATATTATTTGATTTTGTATTTTAAAACTTAGGAGGAAAAATATGTTAAATGTATTAAATAAAGTAAATGAGCCAAATGATTTAAAAAAATTATCAGTAAGTGAGTTAAATAAACTTTCAGAAGAAATAAGAGAAATTTTATTAAAAAAATTAAGTATTCATGGTGGTCATTTTGGACCTAACTTTGGTATGATAGAAGCAACAATAGCGCTTCATTATGTTTTTTCTTCACCAATAGATAAAATAGTATTTGACGTTTCACATCAAAGTTATACACATAAAATTTTAACAGGAAGAAAAGATGCTTTTATATATGAAGATAAATATGATTCTGTGACTGGTTATACAGATTCAGATGAAAGTGTTCATGATTTATTTAAAATTGGACATACATCAACATCAATTAGTTTAGCATCTGGAATTGCAAAAGCAAGAGATTTAAAAAAAGAAAACTATAATGTTATTGCTGTAATAGGAGATGGATCATTATCAGGTGGTGAAGCACTTGAAGGACTTGATTTTAGTGGTGAACAAAATTCTAATTTTATAATTGTTGTAAATGATAATGATATGTCAATAGCAGAAAACCATGGTGGATTATATAAAAACTTAAAAAAACTTAGAGAAACTAATGGTGAGTATTCATGTAATATATTTAAAGCAATGGGACTTGATTATGTATATGAAGAATGTGGAAATGATATAGAAAAATTAATTAAATTGTTTGAATCTGTAAAAGATATAGATCATCCTATAGTTGTACATATTAATACAAAAAAAGGAAAAGGATATAAAATTGCAGAGGAAAATAAAGAAAATTGGCACTGGACTATGCCTTTTGATATAAAAACAGGTAAAGTAAAATATACTTTTGATGGCGAAAATTATGGTGATTTAACAGGTAAGTATCTACTTGATAAGATGAAAAAAGATAGTAGTGTAGTTGCCGTGGTAGCTGCGGTTCCAACAAATATTGGTTTTACTAAAGAAAGAAGAATAGAAGCAAAAAAACAATTTATAGATGTTGGAATTGCAGAAGAAAATGCTGTGGCTTTGGTTTCAGGAATAGCTGCAAATGGTGGAAAACCAGTTTTTGCTACACATTCTAGTTTTATACAAAGAACATTTGATCAATTATCTCAAGATTTGTGTATAAATAAAAATCCTGCAACTATCTTAATAAATACTGCATCTATATATGGTATGAATGATATAACACATTTGGGTATTTATGATATACCTCTTATATCCAATATTCCAAATATGGTCTATTTATCGCCTACATCAAAAAGTGAATACCTTTCAAGGTTCTATAATAAATAGTGTTGGTGAGAAAAAATCACTGACACTATTTTTAGTTAATAAAAAAGAGTCATATCAGAAACTCATGATACAATGTAATTGACTAATAAAACATTGAAAGGATCTGATTAATATGACTCATACTGATTATACTAAAAAAATATTAAATATTGAAGATGAAAATATTTATTTTTATGATGATTGTTTAGAAATTAAAGAAATAAAAGGTATTAAAACTAAAATATTTCATGGCTATCTTACTTATACTCCAGAGTATTGTCATCGCTGTGGCTGCGTTAATAAAGGTTTTGATGATGTTATAAAATGGAATTTTAAAAGAAATTGTAAAATCAAAGTTACAAAAGTTGCTAATTATAATACTATTCTACTTTTAGATAAACAAAGATTCTTTTGTAAGAATTGTAATAGAACCTTTATTGCTACTACTAATGTAGTTGACTTTCATAAACAAATTTCTAATGATACTAGGTTATCTATTATTTTAGATTTAATGAATAAAGGTTCTGAAAAAGATATTTCTATTAGAAATAATGTTTCTACTAATTCTACTAATAGAATTCTAGATGAAATTTCTAACGATACTATTGTTAAAAATAATGGGTTATTACCTGAAATATTTGGTATTGATGAATTCAGTGCTACTAAAGATACTATCTCTAAATTAGCTTTTATTATTGTTAATCAAACTAATAAAAACATTTTTGATATTAATAATAGTAGAAAGTCCTTAGATATTGATAAATACTTTAGAAATTATCCTAAAAAAAGAAAGAGATAATGTTAAATTTATTACTTTAGATTTATATAAACCTTATTATGAACTAATGCATTCTCTATTTAGAAATGCCATTCTTATTCCTGATAGATTTCATATTGTTATTCAAGTTAGAAACGCTTTAGATAAGACTAGAATTAAATTATGTATTAAATCTAATCCTAATTATACTAAACTTAAAAAATACTGGAAATTAATTTTAAAAGATAAACGTGAACTTGATAAAAATAATAAGAAATACCAAAAATGTTTTAAGAAAAAAATGTCACAATATGATATTGTTTCTTATTTATTAAATACTAATGAAGAATTATATGAAACTTATCAAATATATCAATCTATTTTATATTCAATTGATACTAAAAATAAGGATATATTCTTAAGTATTATTAATGGTAAAAATTTCAAAATATCTAAATATATGAAAAAAGCTCTTAAAACACTTAAAAACATGAAAGAATATATTTTAAATGCATTTGATTATTAATATTCTAACGGAATTGTTGAAGGTACTAATAATTTAATTAAACAAATTAAACATACTGCTTGTGGTTATAGAAAATTTAAACATTTAAAAGCTAGAATTATGCTTTAATAGGATTATACAATCCTATTAAAGCATAAGAAAAGAGAACTAAATTTTTAGTCCTCTTACCGATTCATTTATCATTAGTTTTTGGTTCCACCAACACTACTTGACATTGAACCAATATAAAACCTATTAAATTACACGAATTTATGCATTCTCATGCAACAATGTTAGTTGAGAAAAAATTAATGATAAAAGAAGTTTCACGTCGATTAGGTCATTCAGATTCTAATATAACTTTAAATGTATATACTCATGCTACAAAAGTGCATGAAAAAAAGGTTATAAAAACCTTGGATTTCATACGGTTGTTTCATTGACAAAAAGAACAACACAGAGAGTTTATATAAAAACATCCTCAATTTTGGCTTTTTTAGGCTGTTTTTACCATAAATGGAGCAAGTGACGAGAATCGGACTCGCGTCTCAACCTTGGCAAGGTCGCATTCTACCATTGAACCACACCTGCAACTGTATTAAATTATACACAATAAATAATTTTTTGTAAATACTAAAATCATTATTTAGAATAAAAAATTTATTTCTACATATTTTTTATTAGAGGTGGATTAATGAAAAAGATTTTTGCTGTTTTAATATTATTATGTTCAATATTTCCATATTATGCTAAAGCTGAAGAATTAAAACTAGCTGAAAGTGCACAATCAGCAATTTTGATAGAAGCTAGTACAGGAGAAGTTTTATTTGAGAAAAATGAACATGAAAAAAATTTTCCTGCGTCTATGACTAAAATGATGAGTATGTTAATAATACTTGAAAGTATAGATAAAGGAATTATAAAATGGGATGAGATGGTTACCGTTTCTGCTAATGCTTCATCCATGGGAGGAAGTCAAATTTTGTTAGAAACAAATGAACAAATGAGTGTTTCTGATTTATTTAAAGGTATTGCTGTTGCAAGTGGTAATGACGCAGTGGTTGCTCTTGCAGAAAAAATAGCTGGTACTGAAGACATGTTTGTTGATATGATGAATAAAAGAGCACAAGAACTAGGACTTACTAATACAAATTTTAAAAATTGTCATGGGTTACACGATGCAAATCATTATTCAAGTGCATATGACATATCTATAATTGCGCGTGAATTAGTAAAACATGAAAAATTGTTTGAATATACATCAATTTATGAAGACTATTTAAGACAAAATACTGATAGAAAAATTTGGCTTGTTAATACTAACAAACTTGTAAGATTTTATAGTGGTGTTGATGGACTTAAGACCGGTTATACAAAAGAAGCTGGATATTGTTTAACTGCAACAGCTAAGAAAAATGGCATGAGAATAATTGCAGTTGTAATGGGAGAACCAGACAGTAAAACTAGAAATAAAGAAGTAACCGAAATGTTGGATTATTCATTCGCGCAATATGAAACGGAAGAAATATTATCTAATGATAGAATACTTGATAAAGTAAAAATACTAAAAGGTAAAAAAGAATATATAGAGATAGTCCCTAAAGAAAGCGTAACATTTTTAAATAAAAAAACAGAACCTAAAAAAAATGCAACGTTTGAATTAAAACTAGATACTTTATCCGCACCTATAAAAGTTGGAGATAAAGTAGGTATATTAAAAATAAAAGAAGATAATAATGTAAGAGAAGTAGAAGTAACAGTAAAAGAAGATGTAGAAAAAGCAAATGTATTTGAATTTTATTTAAGAAATATAAAAGATATTTTTACAGGAAATATTTAGTAGATAAAAATTTGAGTAGATAAAAATCTACTTTTTTTTAAAATATTAAATTGTAAAATAAATGAAATAAAATTGTAAACAAAATAAATATATGTTAAAATGTAATTTAGTAGTGAGGTGGAACTATGGAAAAATATATTCCAGATATGTATCAAAAAAGTATATATGCTATTGATTATGATAAACTTATAAAAAGGGGAATAAAATGTCTTTTATTTGATTTAGATAATACAATAACACCTGTAAAAATGAAAACACCAAGTAAGAAAACAAAGAAGTTTTTTAGCGATTTAAAAGAAAAAGGATTTAAAGTTATAATATTTTCAAATAGTCCTAAAAAAAGAGTTAAACCTTTTAAAGATGCATTAGATGTAGATTGTGCTGCTTCTGCACATAAACCTCATCCTAAAAAGTTTTTACAAGTATTAAAAGAATATGATTATTCAATAAGTGAAATTGCAATCATAGGAGATCAAATACTTACAGATATAGTAGGTGGTAATAACATAGGAATAACAACAATACTTGTTAATCCTATAAGTCCAATAGATTTTATTTGGACTAAATTTAATAGATTTAGAGAGAAAAAAATAATAAAAAAATTAGAACAAAAAGAATTATTTATAAGAGGAAGATATTATGAATAAGTGCACAGGCTGTGGAGTTACTCTTCAAAATACTAATTCAAAAGAATTAGGGTTTACAAAAAATATTACATCTAGTTTATGTGAAAGATGTTTTAGAATAATAAACTATAATGAATATAAAGAAGTAATAAAGCAAAATAGTGAATTTATTCAAATATTAAAAAAAATAGATTCAACAAAAGACTTAGTGTTATTAGTAATAGATTTGTTAAATGTAAATGAATATGAAAAAATAATCAAAAATATTACAAATGATAAAATAGTAATATTAACAAAAAGAGATTTGCTACCAAAATCAGTTAAAGATGAAAAATTAATTAATTATATTAAAAATATTAAAAATGTAAAAGATGTTGTAGTAATAAGCAGTAATAAAAACTATAATTTTGATTCATTGTATGAAAAAATTAATTTATATAAAAAATCAAATGATGTATATGTAGTTGGATATACAAATTCAGGAAAATCATCTATGATAAATAAAATAATATATAATTATTCATCAAATGAAACAAAAATAACAACAAGTTTACTTCCTAATACCACTGTTGATTTAATAAAGGTGAAAATTAATGATTCATTAACACTTATAGATACACCAGGTATATTAGATGATGGAAATATAATTAATTACTTAGATAAAAAAGAAATAAAAAAATTACTTCCTAAAAAAGAAATAAAACCGATCACTTATCAATTAAAGAAACAAACAACATTAATAATGGATAATATATTAAGAATTGATAGTATCACAGATTCAAATATTACTATTTTTATGTCAAATCTATTTAATATAGAAAGATTTTATAAAACTGAAAAATTAAATGATTTAGAATGTAAAGAATATAATGTTAAAAGTGGCGAAGATATAGTTATAAATGGGCTTGGATTTATAAAAGTCACAACAAATTGTTCATTAAAAATATATGTTTTAAAGGGAGTTAAAACTTATATAAGAGAAAGTTTAATTTAACTCTTTTTTTTTACTAAAAAAAAATGTATAATTTATAATAGGTGAGGATTATGTTAGGAAATATTATTTCAACAGATGGAAATAAAATAATTATAGATTTAAAAGTCGATATAAATAAAATCCATAATTTAATAAATCTTTATGTAATAATGGAAGATGATGATAAAAAATTTGTAGGTGAGATAATTGATATTAAAGGTAATAATGCAATAATATCATTACTTGGTGAATTAATAGATGATAAATTTGTGTTTGGTATAATGTCAAAACCTGCTTTTTCAGCTAAGGTTAAATTAATTTCAAAAGAGAAAGCACCTTTAATTATTGGAATAAATAATTATGAAGAAGATAGACATTTATACATTGGAGAAAGTCCTATTTATGAAAATGTTAAAATAGGAATGGATGTTAATTCTTTTTTTAGTAACCACTTTGCTATATTTGGCGCAACAGGAAGTGGTAAATCTTGCAGTATAGCTCGTATTTTTCAAAACTTATTTTCAAAAGAAAAAATGATTCCATATAGAGCAAGTATATTTGTTTTTGATGCATATGGTGAATATCATAATGCATTTAAAGATTTACATAAAAAAGTTCCAGAAATAAATTTTAAAGCATATACAACAAATGTTAACTCAGATACAGAATTGCTTAGAATACCAATATGGTTGCTTGATACAGATGATATTGCAATACTTTTAGGTGTGGAAAAACCGAGTCAAATACCAATAATAGAAAAAGCCTTAAAACTAGTTACCATATTTGGTAGAGAAGAAAGTGTAGTTTTAAAACATAAAAATGATATTATAGCTAGAGCTATATTAGAAATCTTATCAAGCGGAAGACAATCAACTCAAATAAGAGATCAAATTTTTTCAGTATTAACTCGTTATAATACTTCAGAATTAAATTTAGAAACAAAAGTATTTCAACCAGGTTATGTTAGAAGCTTAAAACAATGTTTACTAATTGATTCATCAGGTAAAATGAGAGAAATGGAACTTTTAGTAAGTTTTATAGAAAAATTTTTGGATGATTCTTTAGAATTGAAAATGCCAGATAAATCATTTAAATATACTTTAAAAGATTTAAAAGAAGCTTTTGATTTTGCTTTAATATCAGAAGGAATACTAAAAAGTGATAAAATATTTGATGAGGTAAATATATTAAAAGTTAGATTACATTCATTGATAAATAGTGATTACAGTAAATTTTTTGAATATGATAATTTTATAACGGAAGAAGCATATATTAAAGAACTTTTATCTGCTCCTAACAATAGAAAAGCACAATTAATTAATTTTAATATAAATTATGTAGATGATAGATTTGCTAAAGCATTAACTAAAATATATTCAAAGATGTTATTTAATTATTCAAAAGATAATGATCAAAAAACATCATTACCATTTCATATTGTTCTAGAAGAAGCACATAGATATGTTCAAAATGATAATGACATAAATATATTAGGATATAATATATTTGATAGAATAACAAAAGAGGGAAGAAAGTATGGGGTAATGCTTGGACTTATATCTCAAAGACCTAGTGAATTATCTGAAACCTCTTTGTCACAATGTAGCAATTTCTTGATATTTAAAATGTTACATCCAAAAGATATAAGTTATATACAAGAAATGGTTCCAAATATAACAACAGAAACTGTGGAAAAAATAAGGATACTACAACCTGGAAATTGTATTGCATTTGGTAGTGCATTTAAAATACCAGTACTTGTAAAATTTGATATGCCTTCGCCAGCACCTACTAGTGAAAGTTGTGATATAACAAATACTTGGTTTTTAGAAAAGAAGTAGTTTATATGAATATAATGCTATCATATTTTGTATCTTAGAAGAAAGTTAATGGATATAGCATTATTCATTGATAATTAGTTAGGTGTAGTGTAAACTTTATTATAGAATAGGAGTGAAAGAATGAATGAGGTTAAAAGTGAAAAAAAGATTAGTGCAGGTGTAATAGTATTAATCATATCATTAATAGTATTATTAGTAGGATGCATAGGTTTTATATCTTATGATAAATTTTTAAATGGAAATAACAATAGTTTTCAAGTAGAAAAATTATATAGTAATTTTTCAAACAATCTAAAATTAAAAATGAATGAAAAGTATGATGATTATAAATATAATGTTTCAACTATAAATAGTAAAATAATTTCTCAGTGGTATGAAGTTAGATTGGATAAAAATGGAACTTTATATATAAAATATGAGAAAGAAAATAGTAATAAAAAAATTGCTGAGCAAGTTTTAAGTTTTTATTTGATTAATTCAGGTCAAGATGAAAGAAAAACATTGTTTTTTATAAAATATGATGGTACAGTAAGCTCTGCTGAAATAGAAGTAGAAAATAGTGATTCAATCAAAATAGAAAATAATATATATAATTTAAAAAATATTGTATCAATTGTTGAAGGAACTTTTGGGAATGAATTTTCAGGAGTTAATGGTCCAATATTTATAGATATAGAGGGAAATATTTATAGTTATAATTTTTAAAATGCAAAAGGAGTAGTTATTTACTCCTTTCTCCTTGATAAATATCTCTTTTTTTCATTTCTTTATCTATATCATTTAATACACAAAATTTTTTAATTAACCAGTTTGGTTCAATTAAATCCTCTTTTTTAGGATCACCAGTTATTCTATTAATAACAATTTCTGGTCTTAAATAAGTTAATTGTTCACATACGATATCTATATATTCTTCTTTAGTTAATACATGAAATTTTTCTTCTTCATACAATTTTTCTAATTGTGTGTTTTTTAATATGTGCAACATATGTATTTTGACTCCATTTATATCTAATTTATTAATATATTTTACAGTTTCAATCATCATTTCTTTTGTTTCATAAGGAAGACCATTAATTATATGAACAACTACATTAATATTTCTTTCTCTAAGTTTTAATACCATTTCTTTAAAAGTATCTAAGCTATGACATCTATTTATTAATTTACTTGTACTTTCATGAATAGTTTGTAAACCAAGTTCTACAGTTAAAAAAGTTTTTTTACTTAGTTCTTCTAAATAATCTAAACATTCATCATCAATTGAATCTGGTCTTGTAGCTATATTAAGACCTACAACGTTATCTAGTTTTAAAATAGTTTCATATTTTTCCTTTAAAACATTTACAGGAGCATATGTATTAGTATGAGCTTGAAAATATCCTATATATTTACTATTAGGCCACTTTTTAAGTAATAAATTTTTAATTGTTTCAAATTGGACAACTAGATCTTCATTTTTATTACCTGCAAATTCACCACTACCTTTATTTGAACAATAAATACAACCCTTAGTACCAACTTTTCCATCTATATTTGGGCATGTAAAACCTGCATCTAAACTTACCTTAAATACCTTACATCCAAATTTTTTTCTATAAAAATAATCCAAAGTATGATATCTTTTATTATTATCACTATATTTAAACATTTTTCTCACTTCCAGATATATTATATCATGTATATAATATTTTTTTTAAAATATAATTTAATATGAAAAATAAGTGAAAAAACTTTATTTTTAATAGTTTTGTGCTATAATGAACATGGAGGTTAGAGAATATGAAAAAAGAAAAAAAGAGTTTTGATTTGTTAATCGCACTTGGAATTGTTTTTGGAATTTATGTTATTTTAAGTTATATAATTCCAGTAGGTTATTATAACTCATCAACTTTTTCATCAGGAGAAACAGATCCAGTAGGATTGGTTGGAATATTTAAGGCGCCATTATATAGTGTTGCAATATTTGTTCAATACCTAGTTGTATTTTTATCAATTGGTGGATTATACGCTGTTATGAGTAAAACAGGAGTTTATAGTAAAGTTATAGATTCAATAGTTAAAAAATTCAGTAAGAAAAAAAATTTATTTTTAATTATTAGTATAATTTCATTTGCATTACTTGCATCATTATCAGGTCTTCCTATTGTAGTATTTGCATTAGTACCATTTGTATCTGCAATTATATTATTGTTGGGATATGATAAAGTAACAGCACTTGCATCTACAGTTGGAGCTATACTTGTTGGTATAATGGGGTCAACTTATGGAAACGCTTTAGTTTTTAAAAGCTTCTTTGGTTTAGATGCAAATAAAGGAATAGTTTATAAATTCATTTTACTTGCTGTACTAGTATTCTTACTTATAATGTTTGTTATTGGAAAAAATAAATCATTAACAAAGAAAGAAGAAATTAAAGAAACTAAGAAATCTAAAAAAACTAAAAAAGAAGAAGTTATTGTTGAACCAGTAATTGAAGCACCTTTTTATACAAAAGGTTCAAAAGAAAAAAAGAGTTCTTTACCACTAATTATAATATTTATAGTTTTAATGGTAATATCATTTGTTGGAATGTATAATTGGTATTATTCATTTGGAATTGAATTATTTAATAAAATAAGTACTTCAATTAGTGAATTTAAAATAGGTGGAGTAGCAATTTTCTCAAAATTACTTGGAACATTTACTGAAATAGGACAATGGGGTAATTATGAGTTTGCAGCGCTAATTTTATTTGCTACTGTAATTATTGCATGGGTATATAGTATAAAACCTAGTGAAGCAATAGAAACATATTTTGAGGGAATTAAATCAATGCTTAAAACTTCAATATATGTAGCATTAGCTTGTGTAATATTCGCAATTATGGTTAATAGTTCAAATGGAACATTAAGTGCGACTATATCTAATTTTATACTAGGATTATCAAAATCATTTAATGTACTATTAGTAAGCTTAACAGGTATGATTGGAGGATTTTTCTTTAATGATTTCCCATATTTAGTAAATAGTATGTATGGTGGACTTATTGCATTTGAAGAAAGTGCATTACCAGCTATATCTATAATTTTACAATCAGCTTATGGATTTGTAATGTTTATACTACCAGTAAGTGTTGTATTAGTTGCTGGATTAAAATTCCTAGATGTTTCTTACAAAGATTGGATGAAATATATTTGGAAATTATTACTTCAATTATTTGTAGTAGTTATATTATTTGGTTTAATAATATCAATGATTATATAAAAGGATGAAATAATCCTTTTTTTATTGCTTTCTAAACTCTTTAATGTTATTATAAATTCAAGGGTGGTTTTATGAAAAATATTAGTAAAACGGATAAAAAAATACTTAATGAGTTTGAAATTAATTATTTAGTATTATTATTAAATGCAAGTATTTCTAAATTAAATAGCAATTCAGAAATAGTAAGCGATGAATATAGTAATTTAATAGAAGTTTTAAAAGCATTTGATTATGTTGATAAAAACTTAGAAAAACAAGAAAAAAATATTGATAAAAATTATATAAAAAAACATTTGAATTTATATTATTTATTTTTAGAAGATGAAAAAACAATTAATCAAGTTAAAGAGATAAATACTAAAATATTTGACATTTTAAATTCTAATCAAAAAAATATAACTTATAATGATTTTACAAAAGAATTAAATAAATATATTAAAAATAGACTTGAATATAGTTATTATATTGAAAATTTAATATATTACTTAAAAGATGATGTTTTGTTATTATATAAATATTTAGATTCAATAAATAGAGAATCTTTGATGAATGAATTAGTTTTTTCAAGTCTTCCAGAAAAAGTTAAAATAAAATATATTTCATTAATAGATATAAATTTTAAAGGTGATAATACTTTATATTTTGATTTTGATGATATGCATGAATTATTACTTACTTCACATACAGAATATATAAAATTTTTGTCTCAAGTGCGTATTATAGATTTAGAAGTATATGATGTAGTAAGCTTTATTCCAGAATTGGTTGATTCTAAAAAATATGATATGATTTCTTATTTGCTTAAAAACGTTACAATAGATAAAGAATCAGTTCCGTATGTATTTCAATTTTTATTGGAGCAAACACCAAAAGATGATAAAAAAGCACTAAATTCTATACTTTTATCTACTATAAAAAATAAGAACTTTCCTATGATAAATAAAGAATGTTTAGATATTATTAAAAATTGTATTAATGATTCTGATTTTGGAAAAAAAGAATTACTTATGGAACCATTTATTTCGCCTTTAGTTGTAGATGAGGATATTAAAACACTTAATATATTATATAGTGCATTAACTGAAGTAAATTTTGAACACAAAGAAGATTATTTAGTTAGAGATGAATTATTAAAAAAAATTCAAGGATTAATTGTAGGTAATGTAAAATCATATAATTATATTAATTATTTAGTAAATGAATTAAATAAAACAAAAAAATGTAATGAATATGAGATAGATAAGGAAGCATTTGTTGAAGAATTAATGAGTTCATTAATAGATAAAACCCCTATTAAATTACAAAAAAAATTATTAAAAACCTATGATGAAATAATTAATGAAGACAAATCAATACAAGAACAAAGATTGATAAAAACATTAAAAAAAATCTTAAATAAAAACGATAGAAAAATTATATAGGCTAAAACTTATATAATTTTTTTTAATAAAAAGGAAATCATTAATCGACATAATATGTATATATTGAGGTGGTAATATGAATGTAGAAGTTTATGAGAAAAAAATAGAACAATTAGAAAATGATTTATCTAATACAAAAACAAAACTTGATTTAAGTAATAGATATATAGAAAATCTAGAATCAAAGTTAAATGTTCAAAATAGTACGATTCAAATACCATTTATTTTAATAGTATTTATTGTGCTTATTATAAGTTTATTTATACTAAAATTAACAGAAAAAAAATTCTAGTTTTGTCGAATCTGTATAAAAATAAAATTATGTGTTCTAAATTATAAAAAGAGGTGAATAAATGCTTGATATAAACATAGAATTTAGGAAAGGAATTGCTTTTATAAGATTAGCTGGAATATTAAATAAAACAACAGTTGGAAAAATGAATGATGAAGTAACTGATATGATAAGAGATAATGGAATAAGAAATGTAGTTTTTAACATTTCAGAAATTGATTATATAGATGTAAAAGGAATTAACACATTGCTTTATAATTACGAATTATGTAATCAAAATAAAGGAAAAATATTATTATGTGGAATAAACAATGAGTCAGTTAGAGAAAAAATAATGAATAGCAGGTTATTAAAATATATTCATGAAACACCAGACGAATTAACTGCATCCAAATATATAAATGTATAAAGGAGAAAAATATGGAACTAAATAATTTGATAATAGAAAACCAAAACATGATTTATAAAATAACACATTATTTTGAAAAATATGCAAGTAAAGAAGATTTATTTCAAGTAGGATGTGTTGGTTTAATAAAAGCTTATAAAAAATATGATGAAAGTTATGGAGCTAAATTTACTACTTATGCTTATCCATATATATTAGGAGAAATAAGAAAATATGTAAGAGAAGACAAAGGATTAAAAATAAGTAGAGAAATAAGCAAATTAAATTTAAAAATAGAAAAAGCAACCATTTTGTTAACACAAAAATTAATGAGAGAACCTTCTGTACAAGAAATAAGTAATTATTTAGAAATTCCAGAATATTATGTTGTTGAATCATTAAAGTCATTAAATACTATAGAAAGTATTGATAGACCAATCAATGATGATTCTTCAAAAGAAATAACTCTTAAAGATACAATATCATCTAAAAAAGAAAACATAGATGAGTTAATAATGTTAAGAGATGAAATAAATAATTTGTCACCACTGGAAAGAGAATTGTTAAAAAAAAGATATAATGAAGATTGTACACAAAATGAAACAGCTAAAATACTTGGAATGAGTCAAGTGCAAGTTTCAAGAAGTGAAAATAAAATATTAAATAAATTAAAAACTAAACTTACAGTTTAATACTTGTAAGTTTTTTTGTATAAGAATTTTAATAATTATCATAATAAATTTAGGAGGAAAAAAATGGAAAAAAGTAAATATGCTAAAATAGTAAAAAAAAATACACCTAGAGAAAAAATTATATTAAATCCAATAATAGCCTTTTTGGTAGGCGGATTTATGGGATTGTTAGGTCAAGGATTAATTGATTTTTATTCATATATATTTTCAATTTCAACTAAAGATGCATCAGTATTTATGATAGTAACACTTATATTTGTTGGATGTTTACTTACTTGCTTAGGATTTTTTGATAAATTAGTCCAATTTGCTAAATGTGGACTTATTATTCCAATAACTGGATTTGCTCATGCTATGATGAGTGCTACCTTAGAATATAGAAAAGAAGGAATGATAACTGGTATTGGAGCTAATATGTTTAAGCTTGCTGGAAGTGTAATTGTTTTTGGTGTAGTTAGTGCTTATGTATTTGGACTTATAAGATTATTAATATTTGGAGGCTAATATGACATTTAAATATGACAATGTATATATAAATAATAGTAGTACCGTTGCAGGACCATATGAAAAAAATGGACCTTTTGGAAATTTATATGATAAAACTTATAAAGAATTTTATTTTAATGAAAAAACATTTGAACAAGCAGAAAGCAAATTAATAAATGAAAGTGTTGATATATTACTTAATAAAAGTAATAAAAAAGCAGATGATATAGATGTTCATATATCAGGTGATTTGTTAAATCAAATAATTGCTTCAAATTATGCAGCATCAAAGATAGGAATTTCATTTTTAGGAATTTATAGTGCATGTGCTAGTAGTACAGAAGGAATTCTTATTGCTTCAAATATGATCGATAAATCACAAATAAAAAATGCAATTGTATCAGTCTCTTCCCATAATAATTCTGCAGAAAAACAATTTAGATATCCAGTAGAGTATGGTGCTCCTAAAAAAAACTATACAACTTTTACAACAACAGGTGGAGCTAGTATTTTACTATCTAATGAAAAATCAAATATAAAAGTTGAAAGTTCGACAATAGGTAAAGTAATGGATATGGGAGTAACAGATGTATTTAATATGGGTGGTGTTATGGCACCAGCAGCAGCTTATACGATATATACTCATTTAAGAGAAACTGGTAGAACTATAGATTATTATGATTTAATTCTAACTGGTGATTTAGGAAAACATGGAAAAGAAATTCTAAAAGAATATATGATGGAAGAATATAATATTGAATTAAAAAATTATGATGATAGTGCTTGTATGATATATGATTTAGATAAACAACCTGTTTACTCAGGTGGAAGTGGTCCTGCTTGTTTACCACTTGTTACATATACCTATATATTTGATAAAATGAAAAAACAAGAGTTAAAAAAAGTTTTGCTTGTAGCAACAGGTGCTCTTATGAGCCCAACTTCTGTTTATCAACACCTTACTATTCCAAGTATTGCGCATGCTGTTAGTTTGGAGGTAATACAATGATGTATTTATACTCATTTCTGTTTTGTGGTTTTGTATGTATGTTAGGTCAAATTATTTTAGATAATACTAAACTAACTCCAGGACATATAACAACTATATTTGTAATAGTAGGTGCATTTTTAGATATATTTGGTATATATGATAAAATAGTATTGATGGCAGGTGGAGGAGCATTAGTCCCTATAACAAGTTTTGGACATTTACTTACACATGGAGCAATGGTTTCAGCCTTTGATTATGGAGTTATGGGACTTGTAATGGGAATGTTTGATTTAACAGCTTCCGGTATATCAGCTGCTATAATATTTTCTTTCTTTTTGTCACTAATTTTCAAACCTAAAGATTAGTGACTTTTTTCGACAAAATTTGCTATTGATTTAATTTTTATTTGTGATATACTGATATGGTGTCTTTTTTAAGACAAAAAAGTAGTAATTATTTTTTGATCTATGAATTTAATAGATAGTGGGGTGAAAAAAATTGAATTATATAGAAGGACTGAGTTTCTTTGTAGATGTAGATGGAAATTTAATTAAAATAAATAATAATTCATCAATTGAAGAGTTTTCTAAAAATTATGTAGAAAAACTTGGAATTGATTTAAAAGAAATATATTCTAAGATACAATCTATAAATCCAAAATATGAAAATATAAATTTAAACTATACAAATTTACTTATAGATATATTAGGATATGTTTTATATAATAATAGAGGTGTGATACCACATATAATCGCACCAGAACAAAATATTAATAGTAGAGAAGTATCATTTAAACAATTTGATACAATATCTAGATTACTTATAAAAAATAAACAACCAGAATATTTATTATGTGAATTATTTTTAACTGATGGTAAATATGAAAAAATAACTATTAATGAAATAATAGACGAAATAAATGAAGACAAAAAAAAAGAAGATACGCATTTTAAGAAACTTGCTTTGACAAATAGAAAATAATATGCTAGTATATACCTCAATTTAAGGGGGAAAGTGTATGAATGATTTAAATTTTTCGATGCAATCATTAAGAGAACAATTAATAAATTTAAAGAATGTTAATAAACAATTACAACAAGAAATATATGTTAATAATTTGATAAAATTATGTGAACTTGGATTAATATCAAAAGAAGATTTAAAACAAGAATTAAGAAAAACAGAATATTCAATAAAGATGGATAATAAATGCATGATACAAGGCAAAGTAAGATGAAGTAAAGTAAATGTTGGAAAATTTTAAGAGAAAATACAAGTTATATAAT
>URCH01000007.1 GCA_900546275.1 uncultured Mycoplasmatota bacterium | reverse complement strand
GGAAGAACAAATACTTGAAATATTAAAAAATGAAAATAAGGCTTTATCAGTACATGAACTTGAAGATAAACTAGGTTTTACAACAGTTGATGAATTAAAAGAATTACTTAAAACATTAAATAATCTAGAAGACAACTTAAAAATATATAGGACAAAAAAAGATAACTATATGTTGTTTACTAATAGTCATTTAAAAATAGGTAGAATGATTATTAACAAAAAGGGTTTTGGATTTGTTGATATAGAAGGTGATGAGGATGTATTTATCGCACCATCAAATCTAAACGGTGCAATACATAATGATAAAGTAATTGTTGAAATAACTAGTAAAAATGGTATGCAACTAGAAGGTAGAATTCTTAAAATCGTTGATAGAAAATTTAAAGAAATGGTTGGAGAATTTTATTATTCAAAAGGAAAAGGCTATGTAGATTTAGATGATGAAAAAGTAAAATTAAAAATCGAAATAGATAAAAATAAAACATTAGGCGCTATGAACGGTCATAAAGTATTAGTTAAAATAACAAATAGAGTAAGGGATTATGAATATAAGGGTGAAGTTATAAAAATACTAGGACATAAAAATGATCCAGGTGTTGATATTTTATCAATAGTTGCTAAGTATGGAATAAATGATACATTTCCAGATAAAGTAATGGAACAAACAAGTAAAATTCCTTTAACAATTGAAGGTGAAGATTTTGGAAATAGAAGGGATTTAAGAGACCAAGTAATTTTTACAATAGATGGTGATGATACAAAAGATATAGATGATGCTATAAGTTTAAAAGTTTTAGATAATGGTAATTATGAGTTGGGTGTTCATATAGCTGATGTAAGTTATTATGTTAAAGAAGATACACCACTTGATTTAGAAGCATATGATAGAGGAACCAGTGTTTATTTAGCAGATAGAGTAATTCCAATGCTTCCTCATAAACTTTCTAACGGAATTTGTTCATTAAATGAAAATGAAGATAGATTTGCTATGTCATGTGTAATGGAAATAGACAATAAAGGTAAAGTTGTTTCATATGATATATTTGAAAGTATTATTCGATCTAGAAAAAAAATGACATATAAAAATGTAAATAAAATCTTGGAGGAGAATATAATACCAGAGGGATATGAACCATTTGCCGATACATTAATAAAAATGTTGGATTTAGCTCATATATTAAGAAAAATGAAAGAAAATCGTGGTTATATTGATTTTGGTATAGATGAAGCTAAAATAATTGTCGATGAAAAAGGAAAAGCAATTGATATAGTAAAAAGATATAGAGGAGAAGGCGAAAACTTAATAGAGGATTTCATGATTGCTGCAAATGAAACAGTAGCTACTCATATATATTATATGAATTTGCCATTTGTATATCGTATACATGGTAAACCAAATGAAGAAAAAATAGATAGATTTATTAAATTTATAAGTGTGTTAGGATATAAGATAAATGGGAAAATAAAAGATGTTCAACCTACTACTATCAAGTATATCCTTGAACAATTAAAAGATAAAGAAGAATATCATATTTTGTCATCAATGATGCTTAGAAGTATGCAAAAAGCTGTATATGATAAAAATAATATAGGACATTTTGGTTTAGGAAGTAAATGTTATACACATTTTACCTCTCCAATAAGAAGATATCCAGATTTGACTGTTCATAGATTGTTAAGAAAATATTTGTTTAAAAATCAAATAAATAATGAAGTTATAGAATATTGGGACAATAAACTTACATATTTAACTGAACATTCATCAGAAAAAGAAAGAGATTCAGTGGATTGTGAACGTGAAGTTGATGATATGAAAAAAGCTGAATATATGATGAATCATATAGGTGAAGAATATGAAGGAATAATAAGTAGTGTAACAAGTTTTGGAATGTTTGTTGAATTAGCAAATTTAATAGAAGGTTTGGTAAAAATAGATAGTTTAAATGATGATAAATATATTTATGATGAAACAACATTTTCAATTAGAGGAGATAAGAATAAAAGGGGTTATCGCCTAGGGGATAAAGTAAGAATAAAAGTAGTAGGTGCAAATAAAGAGGCTAAAACAATCGATTTTGAACTAGTAAAACAAGGTGAAGATAATGGAGATAAATAACAGAAAAGCTAAGTATGATTATGAAATTCTTAGTACAATAGAATGTGGTATTGTTTTAACAGGTACTGAAATTAAATCAATTAGAAACGGGAATGCTAATTTAAAGGATAGTTATGCAGTTATAAAAGGAAATGAAGTTTTTATTTTAGGAATGCATATTAGTGAGTATAAAGAAGGTAATATATTTAATCATGATGAAAAAAGAACTAGAAAATTATTATTACATAAAAAAGAAATATTGAAATTGTTTAATAAAGTTGAGTTAGATGGAAATACTTTAGTACCAATTAAATTATATTTTAAAGGAAATAAAGCAAAAATTCTTTTAGGTCTTGCTAAAGGTAAAAAAACATATGATAAAAGGGAAACTATTAAACAAAGAGATATTAATAGAGAAGTACAAAAACAATTAAAAAATTACTAATTGACTTATATAAATTAAAGTGTTAAAATCATATAAATGTTATTTAACATTTTAATTTTGTATGGGGCTGCTTGGTTTCGACAGATATACTTTGATATAAGTAGCAAGTCGCTTTGTACACGTTACGTACAAAACAGAAAATAACTGGAAAAAATTTAAAAGACCGTATTGCTTCAATGTTTACTAAAAACGTTGTTGCCTTTGCCTAATTTAGAATAAGGAATACGACTTTCTTTAATTTCTCTCCTATGGAAATTATTGAAGGTTCGATTTAATGGGATATATTGTTATGATGCTTATAAGTAGCAATGAATATTTTAAGCTTACTAATAATAGTGTTGTTAGTTACTTATATTATTAGGAAATTTATTAACTAAATAAGCTTGTAGAAACTTATATTTGGGAATATTTGGACAGGAGTTCGATTCTCCTCAGCTCCACCAGATTGATAGGAAACTCGAACTTTTATAAATTCGGGAGTAATAAATTACTAACAGAAATGTTAGTTTTTTTGTTATTTAAGAAAGGATAAGTGATGAGTTATGACAATAGAAACTAAAGAACTTGTAATAAGTGAAGAATTAAAAAGAAAGGTAGAAATGATTTGTAGGTTTGCTTATGTAGATTATGAATTATTAAAAATACAAATATCGCTTATGTTAAACCACATATATTAAAAGTTAAAAATAATGATTATTTGATTTTTGAAGAATATGATGAAGTTTTTATAAATGGTTATAAAGATAAAATTAAATTTAAAGACCTAGAAGAATATATCAAAGCACACTAAAACCTTGACAAATCAATAATAAAAGTTTATAGTATAGAACTAATAAAAGCAAGCAGTATCGCTTTTTAAGGGGAAAGAGAGGTACTTCTATGATTAAACGAAGACAATTACATATAAATGATTATTTAAGAGGAGTCAAAGGTATTAGTATTATCTAGTATTTTTGACCCTCTTTTTTTGAAATTAGACTTCACTTTTTCCATTTAAAGTGCCAAACATATGAAAGGAAGTGTTAAAAATATGATTGAAGAAAGAAAAATTGCGGGTATTTATAAAAGAGTATCTACACTCGACCAAAAACGAGAAGGATTTAGTTTACCCGAACAAGAAGAAAAATTAAAAGAGTTTTGTAAATTTAAAGGTTATGAAATTTACAAAGTATATGAAGATGCAGGTATTAGTGCTAAAAATGATAAAAGACCTGCATATCAAGAAATGATGAAAGATGTTAAAGATAAGAAAATAAATGTTATAGTTGCTTTTAAGTTAGATAGATTAACTCGTTCAGTCTATGATATTGAAAAATTAATGAAGTTTGTAAATGATTATGAGTGCGATATTGATTGTATGGCAGATGAATCTAATACCACTACTTCAAATGGTAGAATGGTTATGAGAATTATGACAAGTGTATCTCAAAATGAAATTGAAAATGTAGCGAAAGAACAAAATTTGGTATGGTTGGCGCTATTAAGTCAGGACATATTCCAAATCGTAGCCCTTTAGGTTTTAAAAGAGATAATAAGAAGTTAGTACCAGACCCACTTACAAAAGATATAATAGTAAGAGTGTTTGATTTATATTTAGAGGGTAAATCTCATCAAACTATTGCGAATATATTTAATAAAGAACAAGTTTTAGGTAAAACAAATTGGTATGACTCTACTATTCAAAAGATATTATCAAATGAACTTTATAAAGGCGATTTTATCAATGGTAAAAGAACTAAACATCCTACATATTATGAAAATGTTGTTGAACCAATAGTATCAAAAGAAAAATGGAAAAATTGCCAATATCAAAAACAAAGAAATGCTAGACACTATGAAAGAACAGCAACTTATCTTTTCACAAATAAATTAAAATGTGCTAATTGTGGTAAATTTCTAGGTGGTTGTGCTACTACTAAAAAGAAAAGTGGAAAAAAATATTACTACTATAAATGTGAAAGTTGCAAAACTATTTATAAGGAGTATGAAATAGAAAGTTTACTACTAGGTTTAATGTTAGAACTAGTTAAACAAGATGAACTTATAAATGATTACTATACACCATTTATTAAATCTAAATTAGATAATAAACAAGAAGATTATGAAAAAGAAATTAAGAATTTAGATAAACAAATGGATAGAATTAAAACTGCTTATATTAAAGGAGGCTTAAAACTTAATGATTTTGATAAAGAGATTAAACATATTGAATATCAAAGAACTGAATTAACTAATAAATTAAAAGAACAAAAACAATATGAGAATTTAAGTTTTACAGTTGATGATTTATTGATTATTCAAGATAAACAAGAAATAGATACTTTTGTTAATCCAGAGAAATTTATAGAAAATATTTATAATTGGTTAAATGAATCAAGAGAAAAAAGGCGAAAATTAATTGCAACTTACATTGATAATATTGAAATAAAAAAAGTTGGTGATAAAGTTGAAATGGTAGATGGGAATTTTAGGTCAGATTATATAATGGGTATGATTAGAAATCATAATAATTATGGATTACCATATAATCTTAAATGGTTTGTTGATGATTATGGTTGTAGTTTAAATATGAATAAAGAACATAAGACGCAAAAACAAGCACTTAAATACTTTAATAAATTACAAGAAACAATGGGAAGTGATTATAAACTAAACTATTATGAGGTTGATACTGATGATGATTTAAAAGATATCTCGTTTAGTTCAGAACTTGAAGCAGAAAAAATCATAAGATTAATTTGTATAAAAAATGATAAAAACTATAAGAAACAAAATTTAAGATTAGGAGTTATAACAATAGATTTATCTGATATAAAAGATAAAAATGGCAATTCGCTTTATAAAGAGGTTTTAGAGAAAGCAAAAGAGGTATATAAAAATGAGTTATGCAATATTTAGAGTTGAGCCAATAAATAAATTATCTGACCTCGCACAAATCGGATCGCACAACAAACGAGAGAAAAAAGCATATAAATCTAACCCTGATATAGATATTACTAAAACTAAAAATAATATTGAATTAGTCCCACTTTCCGAAAAATACATTAAAGGATTTTATAACTTAACAAAAGAATATAAAAAAGAACACGATAAACGAATGGAAACTATGAGAGATGATAGAAAGAAAACATTTAAACAAATGGTAGATGATTCAAATAATGTAGTTGCAGATGAACTACTATTTACTAGTGATAATGATTTCTTTAAAAATATGATAAAAGAACTAATACTAAAAAATATACCATTTCTAAAAAGCAATATATCAAAGATAAAGTCCATTTAAGCCTACTTCAAGACAAATACTATCAAAGACTAATAGACAAAGGTTTTGACCTAGAAAGAGGCATTAAAAACAGCGATAACGAGCATATTTCAATAAAAGAATTTAAAAAGATTACAAGAAAACTAGATAATAGATTAGAACAACAAAATTATCTTATGACTAGAGACTTTGAAGAACTACAAGAGAAACTAAAAACTTCTAAACCTACAATAACAGGTAAAGAAGTTAAAATTGATAAAGATACTTATGATACACTAAATAATTTTATGAATACATCAAAAAGAGTTATTAAAGATATGCCTAGAAATCAAGCATTATTTAAAGAACTAACTGATTATACACAGACCTATAAAGATTTAGAAAATGAAAAAAGAAATATTCAATATGAAGTTAGAAGATTAGAATATAAAAATAAAGAATTACAACAAGAAAATAATAAATTAAAAAGTTTATTAAATATCATAGTTCAATCCCTAAAACAATTCTTTAGAAAACTACTTAAATTAGGAAATGAAAATGATAAAGATAAAATTGTAGATGAAATAACTAGTTATCACAAATTAGATTTATACACAAATAAAGATTTACGCGATATAGCAGATAAAACACCTAGAGAAGAAGAAATAAATGATTATTTATACACAAAGAATTATGAAAAAGATGATAGAGATTTTTATGTTTAAAAACCGAGCTACAGCTCGTATGATAAAACTAAAATTCCATTTTAGTAACACACTACGCTATTGGCAAAGCCAATAACGGTGTGAAAAAGGGAATTTCCCTTTTTAAACCCTTTAAAGCATAATTTTAGCAAGGCATAAAGCCAAGTAAAATTATGTTTTTATTTGTTTAAATATGGATTGTTGCAATCACAACAAACATCACATTCAGGACAATCTAAACAAGTACAACAATCAACACTATTGTTATTGATAAGTGTTGAACAAATTGCATAAATTCCAAAACATATAAATATTAATGCACCAACATAAACACTCTTTCCAACTACAATAGCTTCTTCAGGTTGTTTTGAATTATACTTTACGGTTATGCTTTTACCTATTTTTTTTGGTCTTGAAGTATATTTTGATTTTAATAAATATTCTTTTCCATCAACAAAATATTGAACATAAAAATTATATTGATTAGAACCACCACCTTCAATATCCCTTTCAAAGTGAGAAAATTCGTTTCTGTGAATTGTCCCTTTAACTTTTTTTTGATTAGGAACTCTTTTGAATGCTCCAAATATTATTAAAATAAATATGCCAACTAATATGGCAGTAATACCTGCACCCATAAAATCACTACCTTTCACACAATATTATAACATTAAATTAAATATTTTATTAAAATTTAATTAATTTATCAAATTTTTATCAATAATTGTAAAAATTGTGTTATACTTATATCAGTTAGTAGTTATTACTACCTATAAATTTATGCCTAATGGTTGTTATACTTCCACCAAAAGGGCACCATTAATAAATTATCCGAACCATTGTGGCTCGTTTTTTCTTATAAAAAAACAAAGTGACCGAATTATATTGATAATACCTTTTCCTGCGTTTTATTGCTTGATACTTTATCATACTTCCTTGCACCAATTTTTAGAATTATCTTAAATTTGTATCATGAATTAATGTTAAATAATTTGAAAAAAACATATTATTTATGTTTTACATAATAATGTAAATACTAATTAAAAGAATATAATTTTAAACAAATATGTATGATATAATTAATACGGTGATAAGTATGTATCAAAAGTTTTTAGACGATTTAAGAAAAAAATATAATTATGATGATAATTTAATTAATGCAATAAAAATAAGTATAGTTGCCATGGTTGATACATATGGGGAAGAAAATATTAACAAAATATTAAATTTATTTTATAATACGAGAATATTTAGTACAGGTGATATGTCAAAAGAAAGTCGCGACAAAATAAGAAAAACTGTGTTAGGAGAAAGTAACAGTGATATTGTTGAAGATTTAGATAATGTATATGGAACTAACATAGATCCAGGTGCATTCTATTCATACGAGGCAATATATGATGAAAATATGGATGTTGTAGGTGAAAAAAGGTGGATAGTTGTAAATGATTTAAGTGGTAAGGTAAATGAAGAAGGATATAAAAAATTGTTTGATACTTCAATTAATATGCCATACTTTTTACACGAATTAAATCATGCGTATGCTATGCAAACACCAATATATGAAAAAAATAATAATGAGATAACTTCCAAACATGGTATGTTTAAAAACACAATAAAATATGATATTTCTACTGATAATAAAAAACATGTTAAAGATATAGATAATCAAGGAATAATTACAGAAGAAATGATAAACGAAATGTATACACAAAGACAACTTATAAAAATACTTAATAAAAGTAAATATGAAGAAGTTGAAAACGAATTAAATAATATTAATCATGTTTCAACAAGTTATAATTCATTACTTATAATGTTTGCAAATGAATTAGAAAACTTAATTGGGAAAGAAAGGTTAAGTGACTATAGAGAAAAAAATGATTTTTCTGTAATAAAAGAATTTAATGACATTGTAAAAAATTCCAAAATTGCTAAAAAATACATAGGTACAACTGATGCTTTTGAATACTTTTCAAGTAAATGTTATGAATTATTTGATTTATCTTTACATAAATATCAAATGGATATAGATAAATACAAACTTGAATCATATAAAATTATGGTTGATGTATTTGCACCTATATGTGCTTATAAAGAAGTTAAATATGGAACAAGTAATTTAGAAAAATATGAAAATTCTAGGGAAGAATATTTAGGAACAGAAGAAATACAACATAAAACAAAATAAATACAGTATTTATAATGCTGTATTTTTATATGCCCTTGCACTATTTATAAAACTTAAAAAAATATTTTTAGAATCAATATTATTTTTAAAATCTTTCTCTGGATGCCATTGAACTCCTAAAACAAACTTTTTATTTTTCATTTCAATTGCTTCAATAACATTATCTTCACTTAAAGCATCTATTTCAAATAAATTATTATCTTTACATCCCATATTGTGAAAGCTATTTACATTGATTTCATCTTTTTTTATTATACTATATAATAAGCTATTATTTTTAATATTTATTTTATGTGAAAAATTAGTATCATTTGAACTTTGATTATGATTGATTTTAGAATCTATTTTATACAAATTAATATCTTTATTATTGTAACAAGACAGTAATTGCATACCCATACATATACATAAAATGGGCATATTTTTTTTTATTGCTTTATCTAGAACACAACTATCAAATTTAGTAAATTTATTCCCACCTGGAACAATTAATCCATCACAGTTGTTAAGGTAAAAATCAATTATTTTTTTTTCTTCATTACCTACTTCTGGAAATTCATTTGATTTAGTGTAATAAGAATCTGCATTAGTAGTAGGGCATAATATAACAGGAATTCCTCCAAGTTCTATTATTATTTTTCTTATATTTTCTGAAATATATTGAATAATTCTACCATCATCTAATTTATAACACCTTGGTAAAACAATTATATTTGGTTTTTTCATAAATAACCTCTTTCTCATAAAAACATTAATATTATTTACAAAAAAAAATAATTTATAAAAAAAGTTATATTTCTATAACTCTTTTCTATCAATATTATCAGAATTCAAAGTAATATCTTTGTTAACAAATTGAATTTTAAAATCACATTTATTAGCTATTATATCAACTGTTTTATAACTAGGCTCAAATCTTTCATTTTCATATTGAGAGATTGTGTTTTGTGGAATACCAGTTATATTTGATAGTTCTTCTTGCGTTAAGCCTTTTATTTTTCTCATCGTTTTTAAAATCTTGCCAATCATAATATAATCACCAACAAAAACATTATCTCATTTTCAGATAAAAAGTTCTTGAAATATCTTTTAGACAGATATATAATATAATTAGATTTCTTTTCTATCGATATTATCAGGGGTTAAAATGCACTCACCATTTTTAAATTCAACTTTAAATCCACAACATTTAGAAATTTTTAAAATCATTTCAAAAGTCGGTTCAATTCTTCCTGTTTCATATTGAGAAATAGTATTTTGTGGAACATCAATTAATTTAGAAAGTTCTGTTTGTGTTAGACCTTTTATTTTTCTCATTGTTTTTAAAATTTTACCAATCATATAATCATCTCACGAAAATTATCTCAAAACTAGATAGTAAGATGTTATAATATCTATAATTGAGATACGTTAATATTATGGAGGAAAAATGAATAATTATTTAAAAGAATGCTTAATAAATTACATATTAAAAAATTATGATAGATATAAGAATGAAGGATTTCAAATTTGGCTTCATGATAATTATTTAAGAATTAAATATAATCATAAAATATATATTACAAAAATTATAATAGAAGAAAATAAATTTTATTGGCATTTAAAACCATATAATAAATCATATTTTTTAACAGAAATAAAAGGATATAGTTCATTTGAAGCAATAATATTTGCTATTAAAGATAACGATAATATTTGTTAAAACTTTGAGGCTATTAAAATTGTTTCTTTTTTTTTGCGAACATATAACATAATAGAAAGAGAAAACTCTTTCTAGGAAAGAAGTGGTTAGTATGGAAATCTGGATTGGTCTTATATGTACAATAATGGGAATTATAATAAGCTATGTAACATTTTATTTAAATCAAAAAAAAGAAATAAAAAAAGATACTAAGGAATCTGCCGAAAGAAATATTAGGTTAGAATTAAAATTAGATAATATCTATAATAACTTAAGTGAAATTAGATTAGATCAAAAAGATATATCAAAAGTTTTAAATAGGTTAAATGAGAAAGTAGCACTTCTAGAACAAGCACTAACGGATGCTCAAAAAAGAATTGAAAAATTGGAGCAAGGTGATAAACAAAATGGTTGATTTTCTTAATATACTTTATCTAATGGGAATTTTGGGATTAACAATTCTAATAAATACAATACTAGGAGTTTTTATTTCTTCTACAAAAAAAGAATTTAATATAAAAAAATTGTTTTTAGGAATATTAAAATCTTTAGTGATTGGAATTTGTTTGTTTCTATTTATAATTTCATTAGAAATAATGCCACCTTTATTATCTAAAATTGGAGTACAAATTCCAGCTGGAATACCTGATGCGTTAGAAATTATCATTATATGCTTAACAGTTTATAAAAAATATGCTATTGACTGCTTTTCAAAATTTAAAATAATTTTAAATGGAGGTGATGAAAAATAGGATTTATATTAAAAGGTGTAAAATACTCACCTATAAAAAACATTTCAAATCAATTAAATATTTCTAGTGATTATGGAAATCGAACATTTTTAATGAGAGGTGAAAAAATAACTGACTTTCATACTGGAATTGATATAACTAACTTAGGTCAAGTAACATGCATTGGAGATGGTAAAGTAGTAGAATGTGTAAAAAACATAAAAGGTTATGATACAGTAAATAAAAGTGGTAATTATATAATGGTATATCATGGAAAAAATATAGAAGGTAAAAAAATATATACCAAATATAATCATTTAGATTATGGAAGTGTTAAATTAAATATAGGAGATGAAGTAAAAACAGGTGCTATAATGGGTACAAATAATATTAAAACAACTGGTTATTCTACAGGATTACATTTGCATTTTTCAGTAAAAGAAAATTCTTCCTATGTTGATCCCAAACCTTATTTAAAAGCAGTAAAACTATTACCAAATGTTATAGATGAAACATCAGATTCTGAAGAAACTATTTATATTGTAAAAAAGGGAGATACATTATCTGGAATTGCAAAAAAATATAATATTACATATCAGGAATTAGCAAGATATAATAATATAACTAATCCTAATTTAATATATCCTAATCAAAAAATTAAAATACCATCAAAAACTTCTAATAATATAATAACTTATATTGTAAAAAAAGGAGATACGATTTCTATGGGGAATAATGAGTATATCAATTTAAAAAACAAAAAAATTATGTTATAATTTTATTATAATAAGTAGGTGAGTTAAATGAATTTTGAACAAAAACTTAATATTGTAATTAACGAGATAACTTCAGTTTATAATTTGAGTAATGATCAAGCAAGTTTAATAAAGAACAACATTATTACTAGAGTAAAAATGTATAAAAATGTGCATCCTGATTTTACCAGTGATGAAACTAAAATAATTGCAAATAGTTCTAATATTGGAGATTTCTTTATTAATAGATTAGTGACAAATATTAGAAATTATGATTTTGATCAAACTTATAATAAGGATAATACTCTTAAGGGGGCATATACTTCAAAAGAGCAATCTTTATATGTAGGCAATTATAAATTTATAGAGGATATAACACTTGATAAATTGCAAAATAGAATTAATAATGTAAATAGTGAGACATTGAGAAAAGCATCTTTAAATGTGCTTAATCATGAACTGGGGCATGCTTTGCAAACATCATTTAAAGGTAAATATGGAAATAATGATAATAAATATATGCAATTAATCAATAATTTAAGTACAAAGTATCCTAGTGATTTTAAGTTACAAGCTACAGATGAAATATTAAGTCCAATACAAGAAGGAATGAAAGCAACTCGTAAAGATGATAAAAGTAAATATGCAAGAGAATTTTATGCAAAGAATGCATATACAACGCATATTGATGAAATCTTTAATGAGGATGAGGCACTTAGAGTCACAGGTGTTAATCAACCACAATTTTCATATGATATGGGCAACGGATTTTCTAAAAATATTTATAATTATCAGTCTAGCAATTATAAAATAACTTCGTATGGAAGAATGATGAAAATTGTAATGGGTGAAGATTTAACTTTTAAAGCTATGTATGAAGATTCAATATTAGCATATGAATTTTTTGATCAATTTAAAGATATTTCAGATAAAATATATCAAGGAAAACCACCTATGTTTAATATACTTGATTCATTGAATAAAATTAAAAGTGAATCCTCATTAAATGAATCTCTAAAATTGGATTTATTTTTAACTACTTGCTTGCAACGAAGAGTTGCTCATGATTTAAAAAATCCTAATCTTACACAAGATGATATTAATATGATTAAAAATTATATATCTGAGTTTAATAGTCAAATGACTAAAAATCCAAATTTAGTTACTCAACAAGACCAAATTATTTCAAATATAAGTAATATGGTAAATGAACGAGAAAAACAATTAGGAGTAGTCGAATTAAATTCGAATATTAATAAAATTAATACAAACAATAGTCAAGTTAATACTTCTTTATATAGACATCCCAAAGCTAATAAATTAAATGAAATCGAAAGAAAAAAACAAATTGCTAAGCAAAATAATGATATTTCATTATATCAACAATTACAAAAAGAAATTGAAAATATCATAAGAACTAATAGAGCTGAAATAAGCCCACAACAGTGGAATGTAATGAATATAGAAGAAAGAAAATCATTTATTCAAACAAAAATGATGGAAGCAAAAGTTTTGAAAGATGAAGATGATTTTAATTATTGGAATGCTAACTTAAATAGTTTAAATTCAGAAGTTCAAGTAGAGTCAGAAGTTAAACATTCATCATATACTGTTTCTACTCAAGAACAATCTAAAAATGAATATCAGCAAATAAATCAAGAGTTAGAAGTAACTAAAGATTATAATTATTACTTTAATGAAATGCTTAAAGCAGTACAAAGGTATAATCCTAATGAACAAATGACTGAAGATGAAAAGAAACAATTAATTGGTGAAATATTCTATAATGAAGGATACTTAATTGAATCATTAACTAACGATGAAGAAATTAGACAAGTAATGACTCAATCTGTAAATGAACTTAGTAATAATGAAATGCAAGTTAGATTGCAAAATATTATATTAACAGAAATGCAAGAAAAATATAAACAATTACATCCTGAAATAAAAAAACTAGATGAAACTATACAAAATGAGGTCAAAGTTAATAATTCTCATAACGCAAGTAATGATAATTTAGATTTATCTGGATTAATAGAACAATTAAGAAATGAATTAACTAAAGTTCAAAAAGCATATCATTCTATGATGTCTGATGGATATATTGATGATGAAGAACTTGCTACATTAATTTCTATGAATAACAAAATTATAAATGATGGCTATTCGTTGAAAGAATTAGCAACTGATTCTAGTGACCTAAGAAAAATTAATGTCATAGTAAGTAGTCTTGAAGAACAACAAAAGAAAATGAATACTATGTTAAATGGTATAGAAGAGATTGGAAGAACTATGAAATAAAGTTTGATTAACTTTCTTCTAAAAAATTATTCAAGTAAAAAAATCATCCTATAAAATCTAACGATAATTAGAAAATAGGATGATTTTTTAATGCTTTAACGTCTTACAATATAAAGACTTATTTAATAATCATCCTTTATATCAACCTACGAAGTAGGTTGAATTTCGTAAGTATGAAATAAGAATGGTGTATACACAAGTCCTTATTTTATAAGGAAAAACGCGTGTTGTTACACTATCTTCTTATCCTGCTGTTTCACAATTTAATGAATTGTGAAACGTTTTAAGATGATAGATAAAACTTGCCATAGTAAATGACTTGACTCTTATATTTAGTGAGAGGTATCATCCAAGCAAAAGGAGATGATGTTTATGAATAAGGAGGATTATGAGATTAAGTAATATACCTGAGTATGCAAAAAACATACTAAGTAATATTACAAAAATTAAAACCATAGAATTAATTGGAGGTATCAAACTCTATGGTTAAGTACAAAGTTAATTTGAAATTTAAAGATACTTCTAAATCTTTAAATGAAATAATAACTGAAGTATTAAAAATAGAATTACAAAATAAGTTAAACATGACTTGCAATTATTTGAATAGGGAGCTACCATGTAAACATACTCATTATTCCCAAGAAGGGAGTAGTAATTAATGGTAGGGAATAGTAGTTTTAAAGTAGGACTTTATATAAGATTATCAAGAGATGATGGAAATGTAGAATCTGATAGTATTGTGAGTCAAAGAAGTCTACTTAAACAGTATGTTAAAGAAAATAATTATGTAGTAGTAGATGAATATGTAGATGATGGGTTTTCTGGAACTAATTTTGATAGACCAGCATTTAAAAGAATGATTAAAGATATTGAATTAGGCAAAATAAATATGATAATTACCAAAGATATGTCTAGACTTGGAAGAGATTATATAGGTACTGGAGAATTAATAGAAAAGTACTTTCCAAGTAATAACATTAGATATATTGCAATTAATGATGGTATAGATACTTTTATTGATAATACAAATAACGATATTGCCCCTTTTAAAGCAATTATGAATGATATGTATGCTAAAGATATTTCTAAAAAGATTAAAAGTAGTTTGCATTCAAGAATGAAAGATGGTTTATATGTATCTGGTAGATGTCCATTTGGCTATAAGAAAGATCCAAATAATAAAAATCATTTAATAGTAAATGAAGAACAAGCAGAAGTAGTTAAATTAATATTTGATTTAGCATTAAAAGGTAATACTTACCACTATATAGCACAATATCTTACAAAAAGGAAAATTAAAACTCCAGCATCTTATTATAACTATGTTTGGAATACAAAGTGTATAAATACTAATTGTATATCACAAGAATATGGAGTATGGGTAGATACTACAATTAAAGCCATTTTAACTAATAGAATATATACTGGAGATGCAGTACAAGGTAAGACTAAAAAGATTAATTATAAACTTAAAAAGACTGTTAAAAACAATCCGAATGATTATTTAATAGTTGAAAATACACATGAGGCAATTATTGATAGAAATACATTTAATTATGTACAAACTCTACTACCTAAAAATGTTAAAAGACCAGAGAAGAAAAGATTTTATTTATTAGATGGTTTACTATATTGTGGAGATTGCAAACATAGAATAACAATTAGATATCAAAATAAGACTGGAAGAAGTTATACAACTTGTGATTATTATAGAACATATTCAAAATATCATGTCTGTACAACCCATACAAATAATTATGAGGTATTAGAAAAGGTTATTTTAGATAATATAAGAGAAGTATGTAAAAAGTATTTAGATAAAAACAAGATAAAAGAAGATATTAGTAATATAAAATTTGAAGATAATACATTAAAGATAAAAAAACAAATTGAAAGTTTAGAGATAACTAATAATAAACTAACTGAAAGTCTAGATAAAACATATATGGATAGATTAAAAGGTATTATTGATGAAGAACAATACTTAAGAGTAAGTGAAAATATTAAAACTGAAATAGATAATAATAAAAATAATATTTATAATCTTAAAAATGAAAATATTGAATCAAATAAAATAGACAATAAACAAATAGAAAAATATATTAATGAATTTTTATCGTTAGATAGTCCAACTAGAGAATTAATCATAAATTTAATTGAAAAGTTTTATATCTATCAAGATAAAACGATAGATATTATATTTACATTTAGAAATGTTACATAAAAATTGTATCAGGAGATACATTGTGGGGAATAGCTTTAAAATATCTAGGAAGTGGTAATAGATATAAAGAGATAGCTGATTATAATAACATCTTAAATCCAAATAAACTAAAAATTGGTCAAACAATAAAAATTAAAACAAATTAATATTTTTTAATACATTAAATAAAATAATATAGGTGATGTTTTTGTTTATTTCACATAGAGGTAATGGAAAACATAATTATAAAGAAAATACCGTTAAATCTATAATAAATGTTTTAAAAGAAGATGTGGATGGTGTTGAATTTGATATTAGAATGACAAAAGATAAAAAATTTGTTTTGTCACATAATCCTGTAGTAAATGGCCTTATAATAAGAAAAAGCAAATATTATAAATTAAAAAAACATTTATCTAGTTTACAAGAAGTTTTAGATAAAATAAAATGTAATAAAATTATATTAATAGAAATAAAATCTGAATTTGATGATGAAAAAATATTGTGTAAAAAATTATGTAACATTTTAAAAAAGTATAATCTTAATTTTTATATATGCAGTTTCAATAAAAAAATAATAGAATTTATGGATTTTAAATATAAAAAAGGATTAATAATAGGGTATTATATAAATTACAAATATTTATTAAATAATTACAGTTTTAATATAGTTCATTACTTTTATAAAGATAAAATAAACAAAAATAAAGAATCATTTATATGGACAATAAATAATAAAAAAAAATTAAAAAAAATCAACAGTAATTCATATATAATTACAGATAAGTACTATTTAATCAAATAGTACTTTTTCTATTATCAATATTGAATTTTCATCAAAATTTTTAACTATTTTTTTTACTTGATTTCTTTTTTTTCTTTTTGTTAATACAATTATTTTTCCACAGTCATTTGTTTCAATTATTTTATAATTTTTTTCAATTAATTTATTTTCAATTTTACTTTTAATATTTGGATTTATGATACATGTAAGCATATTATTTCCCATAGCTATGCATTCTTCTATGTAACTACCAACTAGAGAACCTAACGATGCACCTAGTATAAATGCAAGTGCTTTAAAGTAATCATTTTTGATATCTATTATTACGATACTTGTTGTTATAACCCAAACAAGTGTTATAAAGAATTGTAGTATCATACCAAGTATTTTTTTTCCGTTTGCTACAAGAATCAATCTTAATGTGCTTAAAGCACTTTCAACAACTTTTGAAATAAAAATTAAGAAATATATCATTTTATAACAACTCCTGTATAGTAATGTTTTAGAATTTGAATATAACTGTACCCTTGTTTTGCCATTTCATTTGCTCCATATTGGCTCATACCAACTCCGTGACCATATCCATATGTTGTTACTTTTATTTTTTCATCATTTATTTCTATTTCAAAATCAGCAGATCTAAGCTTTAATAAATTTCTAAATTCAGTTCCCGAAAATGTTTTATTATTAATTGTTATTTGTCTCACTCTACCTGTTTCATTATGTATTATTTCATAAGTAATAGGTTCTTCTACATCAAGTTTTAATATATTACAAAATTCATTTATTTCAAATATTGTTTCTTTTTTATATGATTTAACATTTTTATCCCAACTTGAATCAACACTTACTAAGTATGGTAAACTGTTTTTCCACACATTTTTACTGTTTTCTGTTTTTCCATTACTTGTAGAATGATATACAGCATCTATATATTCGTTATTATATAATATTACTTTACCTTTTGTTTCGTTAACAGCTTTTTTTATTTTTTCATAATATTTTGTATAATCATTTTTCCACAGCTTTTGTAGTTCAGAATTATCTTTATATGCTTGAGTTGAAACCGTATCTGTTAGTTTTTTTCCATTTTTTATGGATTTAAGTGCATATGTACGCGCTAATATTGTTTGAGCTTTTAAGGCTTCAATATTAAATGAAGCAGGCATTTCAGCTCCAACTACTCCAAGTACATATTCTTCTAGTTCTAAATTTATTATTTTGCCATTATTTCTATAAACTGTTACAGTAATTTCATTTTTTTTAATATCCTCTTTTTTAGTTTCCGTGTAGTTATCTTTTTTAGTTTCTGTAAAATTACTTTTATTTGTTGAATTTTCTTCGACATTATTTGACAATTTATTACTTTCCTTTATATTTACATTTGTCGTATTATTTACACTATTAATTTTTTCTTTTTCTAAAATATTACCTTTTAGTATTTTATTGTCTTTGTTTACATTGATTTCATAATCTGTCAATTCATTTTCATTAAAGTCATGAATTATAATTTTTGATACATAATTATAATTAGTAGGTGTATCTAGCTTATTTATTTTATATGGATTTATATATAATGTTCCAATTATTATTCCTGAAGATACTAGTAGTATTTTTGTACCTTTAAAATTAATTGTTTTTAAAAATCTTTTTATTGTTTTAAAGAAACTTTGTTTTTTTCCACCAAACTCAAATGAAAAGTCTAAATACAAAAATAAAACATCTTCATCATTATTTTGATTAATTATTTTATATCCGCAAATCATAGTTACTCACCAGTTTTATTATTAGTAATAATAGTAAAAAAATACGATATATGTAATATAATTATTTTATAAGTAAATCATTTGAAAATAAAAAAACAAAAAAAGTATTAAAAAATGTCGAAATATGTGTTATCATTATATATAGTAGAGGTGGACAATTATGGATTTAATATTATTAATACTTATTACAACATTTATTGTGGCAATTATATCTGTAGTACTAGTTCTTAATTTAATACAAAATCATAAGAGTTCTAAAGTAAAAAAGCAACTTGATGAATTGGAAATAGAAAAAAATGAAATAAACAGTATGCCTATTGTTCCTGAACTTGCTAAATTGGAATCATTTTTAAAAAATGAAAAATTAGAAAGTATGTATACTGAATGGAAAAATAGGTTAAATGATATCAAAGATAATAGAATTCCTAAAATAACTGATATGATAATAGAAACAGATTTTGTTTTAGGTCAAAAAGATTATAAAGCTGTATTATATAAACTAGCTAAGTTAGAAATGGAACTTTGTAAAGTAAAAACAGATTCTACTAATTTACTTGATGAAATAAAAGAAATAACTGGTAGTGAAGAAAAGAATAGAGCAATTATAACAGAATTAAAATCTACATATAGAGATTTATATAAAAAATTTATTGATACAGAAAATGAGTTTGGTGAAATAGCTAAACCAGTTCATTTACAATTTGAAAAAATTTCAAAAAATTTCGAAGCTTTTGAAATTGCAATGGAAAATAATGAATATATAGAAGTAACAAAAATAATTAAATCAATTGATGATATGCTTAAACATATGTCAACAATTATTGAAGAAGTACCTGCTATTGTAGTAATGTCCGAAAATATTCTTCCAAATAAAATTAGAGAATTAAAAAAAGAATATAGAAAAATGATCGATGCAGGCTATCCCCTTGATTATTTGAACGTTGAATATAATATAGAAGAAGCAAATAAAAAAATAAAAGAAATTGTTGATAATGCTAAAGTATTAAATCTTGAAGATGGATTATTTGAACTTAAAGTTTTACTTGAATATTTTGATTCTATGTTTAATGATTTTGAAAAAGAAAAAATTGATTGTAGTAACTATGATGAAACTAATAAAAAATTCAGAATTAAATTAAGAAAACTTGATGAACTTATGAAAGATATTTTTTCTCAAATTGAAGATATTAAAAATATTTATAATTTATCGGAAGAAGATATAAAATTATTAGAGGATTCAAGGAATGATTTAAAGAAATTAAAAGATGATTATAAATTACTTATGGATCATACAAGAAACAATACTTTTGCTTATTCTAAATTGACAAAAGAAATCGATAATTTATTTGTTAAACTTATTGTTATAGAAGATAGAATTGATAACACATTAGATGTTATTGGAGGAATGAGAGAAGATGAAGCAAGAGCTAGACAACAATTAGAGGAAATTAAATCAATACTTAAAAGTTCTAAAGCTAAAATACGTGAATACAATTTACCTGTTATACCAAAATTTTATTTTGTTGAACTTACTGAAGCTCAAGCTGCTATAAAAGAAATAATAAGAGAATTAGATAAAAAACCTATTACAATTGAAACCTTAAATACTAGAGTAGATACTGCGAGAGACTTGGTTTTAAAATTATTTACCAGAACAAAAGAAATGATGAGAACTGCTATGTTTGCGGAAATGGCTATTGTTTACGGTAATAGATATAGGAGTTCTGTTGATAATTTAGATAGGTATTTGGTAACCGCTGAGATTTTATTCTTTAAAGGCGAATATCAAAAATCTTTAGAATTATCAATAAATTCACTTAATAGAGTAGAACATGGTATATATGATAAACTTTTAAAACTATATGATACAGAATAATCATTTAGTTTTTTATTGACACAGTTTGTTTATAATATTATAATTTTGTATAGTTAGACTAGGAGGTATTTAGTATGAAATATAGTGATGATTTTAATCCAGTTGATGATTTGTTTGATAAACAAAATAGTAATCAAAATAATTCTTTAAATACCTTGGCTTCTAATATTCAGAATACAGATTCTATGATTCAGGAAAATAATGAATCATGGCAAAATAATAATGTTACAAATACTAATTATAATCAATCTATTATTAAAGATAATATGATTAATAATGAAAATATAAATAACGATATAAATGATATTCAATATAATCAAAATAATAATAAAAAAAGAGGTTTTAATAAATCTATAATTTATGCTATAGTGGGATTTCTTTTATTTATTGCAGTTGGTATAGTTATTACAAATTTAGTTATTGAAATAATAAAACAAAAAAAATCAAATGAAGAAGAAATTTCTGTATTAATGGATTCTTTAAGTGTTAAAGCGGTTGGTTTCGAGTTTGATCAACCATTCGATAAAAACAAATTTGAATATAACTTAGAAATAGATACTCAAAAAGTACAATTTAAGTGTAATAAAATAGATAGTGTAACTGGATGTAATGAGACTGTTAACTTAGTCAACAAAACAAATTTAGATCATATTATTGAATATACTTCACAAAAAGGTAAAAAATATAGTTATACTTTTCATATAACTAAAAAGGATACAAATGGACCAATAAAAATTGATTCAATTGAATTTGAAAAAACAGATTATTCTAATAAAAGTACAACAGTAGTAGTAAAGGCAAATTCAGATAAAAATAAAAAGTTAAAATATTCATTTGATGGTGGAAACACATGGCAAGATGATAATAAATATACAACAGATGAAAATGAAGATGTGAATGTAGTTATTAAAGACGATGCAGGAAATACAACTGATCCTAAGGAAATAGAGATAGATAATATAGATACTGTTGCTCCTACTGTTAGTATAGAAGAAAAAGAAAAATCAAGTAATAAAGTAGTATTGTTTGCAAATGTCAAAGATGATTCATCTGGTATAGATAAGTATAATTGGAATGAATCAGGATATACAAATAATTCAACATATGAAGCAACAAAGGCAGGAACTTATACAGTAAAAGTAAAAGACAAAGCAGGAAATGAATCAGTTAAAGCAAGCATAACTATACCTGAAAGCTACTTTAAAAAAAATGTGAAAAAAGAAACACATACATATAAAGTAACCTTTAATGGAAATGGTGCAAGTGTAACAAAAAGTGAATTATCATGTAGTACGACAGGATTATCATGTAAGATAAAATTACCTGAAATAAAAAGGGATAATGGTATAATTATAGGATATTCTGAGAATGCAAATGCGACAACTGCACAATATGCAGTTGGACAAGAAATATCTATTACTGCAAATAAAACATTATATGCAATTACAGCAAAAAAAATCACATTGACAATAAATGGAAATGGAGCAAGTGTATCAAAATCAAGTGTAACATGCAATATATATAATATTGGAAAAAACTGTAAGGTAACAACACCAACGATAACAAGGAGTGGTTATAGCATAATTGGATTTAATTCAAATGCGAATGCCACTCAACCAGAGTATAAAGTAAGCACGAGTGTAAATATAGATAAAGATAAGACAATATATGCGATAACAAGCAAGAAACTAACAGCAACGTTTAACGGAAACGGAGCAAGTGTATCAAAATCAAGCATAACGTGTAATGTATATAATAATGGTAAGACTTGTAATGTAACAACTCCAACGATAACAAGAAGTGGTTATAGTGTAATTGGATTTAATTCAAATTCGAACGCAACATCGCCGGAATATAAAACAAATACAAGTGTAACTTTAGATAAAAATAAAACAATGTATGCAATAACAACTAAAAAAGTAACAGCTACATTTAAAGGTAATGGAGCAAGTGTATCAAGCAGTAGTTTATCTTGTAATATATATAACACAGCTAAAACATGTAACGTAACTGCTCCAACGATAACAAGAAGTGGTTGGACAATTTTAGGATTTAGTACAAATAAAAATGCAACAACAGGATCAACTGCAAAAACATTGTCAGCAGGAAAAACATATTATGCAATAACTAAAAAAAATATAACTGTAACTTTTGACTCAAAAGGTGCAGAAACTATTGAATATAAATCAAAATCTTGTACTATCTATAATAGTCAAACAAAGTGTAAAATAAGAATACCAATTTTAAATAAAAAAGGTTATTCTTCATATGGTTATGATGTTTTAGGAAATGAAACAGGATGGCCAAGATATCATATGAATGAAACTTATGAGTTCTCCTCAAATCAAACATTAGTTGCAAATTACTTAGAAAAAACTAGTCATTATAAAAACATTAGTGTGTATAAACAATTTACATTAGGAAATGTTTTGATCGAAATAGATAATTCTTGTTCAAATAAAGCAAGATTTGTTTCAGATTTAAATACATTATATAGTAAAATGCCTAAATTATTTAGCGGAAAGGGAAAATTAATGGTTTTAAATGATACATTATATGTTAAATCAAGCAAAGATACAGTAGGCGTAACTACTGGATATGATTATTATCCTGCCGTTAATATAAAATGTAGTGCTAAATATACAACAATAGTTCATGAATTAACACATAAATATGATAAAGAATATAATATAAAAAATGGAAGTTTTATCGCAAATCAATCAGATGTTGCTAGTTTATATAACAAATATTATTCGAGTTATAAAACAAATAAAACACCATTTAGAGATTATACTTATTCAACAAAATATGAATTTTTATCTGATATTACTGCATATTATTATGCTAAATTTATTATTAAAGATTCTGGGTATTCATCATACTCATACCCAAATTCAGATGAAGCATTAAAAATTTTCAAAAAATATGGTATTTATTAAAGGATTTAGTAATTTTTGCTAAATTCTTTCTTTTTAATAAAAATTATGAACTAATATTAATGTATTATGAGTGTTAGTAATACTTTGGTTTTTATTGACACTTTTTGTTTATAATATTATAATTTTGTATAGTTAAACTAGGAGGTATTTAATAATGAAATATGATGACAATTTTAATCCAGTCGATGATTTGTTTGATAAAAAAAATAGTAGTTCAAATGATTTTTTGAATATCTCTGGTACCCAAAATACAGATTCTGTGGCTCAAAAAAATACTGAATCATGCCAGAATATAAACGAAAATATTATAAATGATAATTATAACCAATCTGCTATTCAAAATAGTTTAAACAATAATCAAAATTATGATTATAGTGATACTACTAATATTGAGTATAATCAAAATAATAATAAAAAAAGGGGCTTTAATAAATCGATAATTTATGCTATAGTTGGGTTTCTTTTATTTATTGCAGTCGGTATTGTTATTACAAATTTAGTTATAAAAATAATAGAGCAAAAAAAAGCAAATGAAGAAGAAATTGCCGTACTAACAGATTCTGTAAATATAAAAGCTGTAGGTTTTGATTTTGATAAACCATTTGATAAAAATAAATTTGAATATAACTTAGAAATAGATACAAAAAAAGTACAAATTAAATGTAATAAATTAGATAATGTGACAGGTTGTAATGAAATCGTTAATTTAGGTAATAAAACAAGTTTAGATCATGTTATTGAATATACTTCTCAAAAAGGAAAAAAATATAAATATACAATACATATAACTAAAAAAACTGAAACTGGACCAATAAAAATTGATTCCATTGAATTTGAGAAAACAGATTATTCTAATAAAAATACAACAATAGTAGTAAAAGCAAATTCAGATAAAAACAAAAAATTAAAATATTCATTTGATGGTGGAAATACATGGCAAGATGATAATAAGTATACAACAGATGAAAATGAAGATGTAAATGTAGTTATTAAGGATGATGATGGAAATACAACTGATCCCAAGGAAATAGAGATAGATAATATAGATACAGTTGCTCCTACGGTTAACATAGAGGAAAAAGAAAAACAAGAAAGTAAGATAATATTATTTGCGAACGCTAAAGATGATTTATCTGGTATAGATAAGTATAATTGGAATGAATCAGGGTATACAAATAATTCAACATATGAAGCAACAAAAGCTGGGACTTATACAGTAAAGGTAAAAGATAAAGCAGGGAATGAATCTGTTAAAGCAAGCATAACTATACCTGAAAGTTATTTTAAAAAGGAAATAAAAAAAGAAACATATATATATAAAGTAACTTTTAATGGAAATGGGGCAAGCGTATCAAAAAGTGAATTATCATGTAGTACGACAGGATTATCATGTAAGATAAAATTACCTGAAATAAAAAGGGATAATGGTATAATTATAGGATATTCTGAGAATGCAAATGCGACAACTCCTCAATATACAGTTGGACAAGAAATATCTGTTACTGAAAATAAAATATTATATGCAATTACAGCAAAAAAAATCATATTAACAATAAATGGAAATGGAGCAACAGTAAAAGATAATGAGAAGAAATGTTATATATATAATAAAAATACAAGTTGTAAAATTACAACTCCAACGATAACAAGAAGTGGTTATAGTATAATTGGATTTAATTCAAATGCAAACGCTACTACAGCAGAATATAAAGTTAGTTCAAATCTAAATATAGATAAAGATAAAACAATATATGCAATAACAAGTAAAAAACTAACGGCAGCATTTGATGGAAATGGAGCAACAGTATCAAAGACAAGTTTATCATGTAATTTATATAACAATAATAAAACATGTACAATTACAACACCAACAATAACAAGAAATGGTTATAGTATAATTGGATTTAATTCAAATGCGAACGCAACATCGCCAGAATATAAAGTAAATTCAAGTGCAAGTATAGATAAAAATAAAACAATATATGCAATAACAAGTAAAAAATTAACAGCCACATTTAAAGGAAATGGAGCAAGTGTGTCAAGTAGTAGTTCATCTTGTAACATATATAATACAGCTAAAACTTGTAATGTAACTGTCCCAACGATAACAAGAAGTGGTTGGACAATTTTAGGGTTTAGTACAAGTGCAAGTGCGACGACAGGCTCAACATCAAAAACATTGCCAGCAGGTAAAACATATTATGCAATAACGAGTAAAAAGTTAACATTAACAGTGAATGGAAATGGAGCAACAGTATCGAAATCAAGTGTAACATGTAATGTATATAATAATGGTAAGACTTGTAAAGTAACAACTCCAACAATAACAAGAAGTGGTTATAGTATAATTGGATTTAACTCAAATGCAAATGCTACTTCATCAGAATATAAAACAAATACAAGTGTAACTTTAGATAAAGATAAAACAATATATGCAATAACAAATAAAAAGTTAACATTAACAGTAAATGGAAATGGAGCAACAGTATCAAAATCAAGTGTAATATGTAATGTATATAATAATGGTAAGACTTGTAATGTAACAACCCCAACGATAACGAGAAGTGGTTATAGTATAATTGGATTTAATTCAAATGCGAATGCTACTTCATCAGAATATAAAACAAGTGCAAGTGTAACTTTAGATAAAAATAAAACAATATATGCAATAACAAGCAAAAAATTAACAGCCACATTTAAAGGAAATGGAGCAAGTGTGTCAAGCAGTAGTTTATCTTGTAACATATATAACACAGTTAAAACATGTAATGTAACTGTTCCAACGATAACAAGAAGTGGTTGGACAATTTTAGGGTTTAGTACAAGTGCAAGTGCAACAACTGGATCAACTGCAAAAACATTGTCAGCAGGAAAAACATATTATGCAATAACTAAGAAAAATATAACTGTAACTTTTGCCAAAAATGATCAATCATCATATCAATATAAGGATTTTGATTATATTGAATACCCAAGTAAATCAAAGTCTTGTACTGTTTATAATACAGGAAGTTGTAAAATTAAAATACCATTTGTGGATGTTAAAGGACTATCAACTTCTGGATTTGTTTCTAAAAAGTCTAATCCAGATACGTATGTAAGCTATATTATTGGCCAAAGTTATGATTTTAATCAAAATACTACATTGTATGTATCTTTTTATAATTCTGATGGTTTTAAAAATAGTATTTTTAATAATGTAGGAACTAGACTAGAATACAAAAATAACCAAGGAAAAATAATTATTGATTTTGAAAAAGGTTGTAATGCTACTAACTATAAGAAATTTTTTGATACCTTAAGTAGTAAAGCACCATACTTATTTAGTGGCAATATGAAAATCACGATTTACAAACCAAACACATTTAATAAAGGCTTTTCCAAATATAAAGAGCATGATGGCTTGAATTATGGATATAGTTCACATAGATTACTTGCAATTAAATACTATGAGACCGGTGCATATTCTTTAATAATTCACGAACTAGCTCATAGATGGAATAGCATATATAGTTTAAAAAATAATAAATCAATAGAAGAAAGTTTTTCTAATTTATATACTAAATATAAATCAAAACCAGAATCAGAAAGACCAATGAGAAAGTATAGTTATAATAATCTTAGTGAATTCTTTGCAGATACAGTTATGACATATTACTTTTTATATATTGATAAAAATACTGGTGTAAATACGACCGGATGGTATTTGCCAAATGATATTAAATCAAAATTAGAACAATATATTTCTTAATTTATATTGTTATGTTAAAAGATTTAGTGATTTTTACTAAATCTTTTTTAATTTCCATAAAAATAATTGATTAAAGTATAAAAATTTGTTATTCTTTTATATAAAAAGAGGTGTTTTATGGAAAAATTATTATTAATAAAATATGGTGAATTAACAACAAAAAAAGGAAATAGAAAAGTATTTATTAAAATGCTTTGTAAAAATATTGAAAAAATATTATATGGAATAAATTATAAACTTGAACAAAATTTATCATGCATGTATATAAAAGTAGAAGAAAAAGATTTAAATGTGTGTTTAGAAAAACTACTAAAAGTTTTTGGTATACATAGTATAGCAATATGTGAAAGCGTAAATAATAATATAGAAGATATTCAAAATAAAGTAGTGGAAATATTAAAAAATAAAAATTTTAATTCATTTAAAATAGAAACAAAGCGTTCAAATAAAAAATTCTCACTAAATTCATTAGAAGTAAGTTCGAAGGTAGGTGGATTCGTACTTAAAAACATATCTTGTAAAGTAGATGTTCATAATCCAGATATTTTAGTAAACGTTGAAATTAGAGGAGAAGCTACTTATATATATGTTGATGTTATTTCAGGACTTGGTGGTTATCCAGTTGGAATACAGGGAAAAGGATTACTTATGCTAAGTGGTGGTATAGATAGTCCAGTTGCTGGATATTTATCTTTAAAAAGAGGTGTTGATCTAGAATGTTTATATTTTGAATCATTACCACACACTAGTTTGGAAGCTAGAGAAAAAGTTTTAAAACTTGCTTCAATTTTAAATGAATACTCATTAAATATTAAAGTTCATGTAGTTCCATTTACAAATATACAAGAAACAATTTATAAAAATGCACCTGATAGTTATATTATAACCATTATGAGAAGAATGATGTATAGAATAGCAGATAGATACTCAAAAAAAATCAAATGCAAAGTTATAATAAATGGTGAAAGTATAGGTCAGGTTGCAAGTCAAACATTAACAAGCATGGTAGTAATAAATAGTGTTACAAATAAACCTATAATACGCCCAGTTGCATGTATGGATAAGTTAGAAATTATTGATATTGCAAATAAAATAAATACTTATCAAACAAGCATATTACCTTATGAAGATTGTTGTACAATCTTTTTACCAAAACATCCAGTAATAAATCCTGAACTAGATAAATGTGTTGAAATAGAAAAAACTTTTAATTATGAAGAATTAATAAATGAAACTATTAACAATATTCAAGTTATAAATTTAAATAAAGTTAAAAATGATTTATTATAAACCAAAAATTACCAATAAAAAAAATGTATGAAATTACAACTTGTACACAAGATATTAGTGTACAGGAGGTGAAAACCATGAATAAATCAACTAATAAATTTGTAGTTCCAGGAGCTAAACAAGCTATCGATAGAATGAAATATGAAATAGCTAGCGAATTAGGTGTTAACTTAGGACCTGATGCTACTTCAAGAGCTAATGGATCAGTTGGTGGTGAAATCACTAAGAGATTAGTTCAAATGGGTGAACAACACTTAGGTGGTTCAAATTACCAAGCTAAATAATGAAATTGGACAGTTGAAATAACTGTCTTTTTTTATAATGAAGAGTCAAAAAAATAATGAAAATTGGACAAATAATTAAATATATAAATGAATCTTCTTTATTATTTTAGACATAAAATCTTCTTTTATTAGTGACATAAATTAGTATTTTGTATTTCTATTATTATATATAAGTTGGTAATAGTTGGCTTACTAAAATTATGAAAAAGGTAAACAATAATAATAGAGGTGATTAATGATGAATAAATTAATTGTACCAGGAAGCAAACAAGCAATAGAAAATTTAAAATACGAAATAGCAAATGAACTTGGCATAAAGTTAGGTGCAGATACTACTAGTAGATTAAATGGTACTGTTGGTGGATATATGACAAAAAAATTAGTAGAACTTGGGAAACAATATTATACTAGTACAAATAAATAAAACAAAAAAATGAAATTTTAAAATTTCATTTTTTCATATAATAGTTTTTTGTAAGTATTTTGTTATTTGAAGTAATTTCTTTGATTTTTTCTTCTGTTGCAAGTGTAGAAATAAGACGATTTAACACGCCATAACTTAATTTTCCAAAATATTTTTCATCATAAATAATTTTTTTTACTTTTAGATTTCTAAGTTTTAAAAATTCTATTTTTTTACTTAATTTTGAAATAAAGTCATAATTCTTATTTTGACATATATAAGATATAGAAATTTCAGAGTTTTGTATACATTTTTTAATACAAATTTTTTGAATTAATAATTTTAATTTATTATTATTTAAATCTTCATTTAGTAAATTCTTGAATAAATTTACATCGGTTTCTAATTCTTGTTCTAGTAAATCAATTTCATCAAACAATTTCTTAGTTTTATTTAACTCTACGTCAACTAATTTATACCACAACATATAATACTCCTTTAGGCATGTATTATATATAAATAATTTAAAATTTGCAAATTTATAAAACTTTATCTATTAATCCATATTCTAAAGCTTCATCAGCACTTAAAAAATGATCTCTTTCTGTATCTTGTTCGATTGTTTTTATATCCTTCCCTGTTTGTTTAGAAAGTAATTCATTTAATTTGTTTTTTAGTTTAATGATTCTTTCAGCCGCTATTTTTATTTCGGTTGCCTGACCTTGAGCTCCACCTAATGGTTGATGGATCATAACTTCACTATTAGGAAGTGCAAATCTTTTTCCTTTTTTTCCACTTGAAAGCAAAAAAGCAGCCATACTAGCGCACATTCCAATGCATATTGTAGAAACGTCGCTTTTAATAAAATTCATAGTATCGTAAATTGCCATTCCTGCTGTGATAGATCCACCTGGTGAATTAATATATAAACTAATGTCATCATGATTTATTGAATCTAAGTATAATAATTGCGCAACTACAATATTTGCGTTATTATCATTTATTTCATCACTTATAATTATAATTCTATCTTTAAGTAGTCTCGAATAAATATCAAAAGCCCTTTCTGTATTATTTGATCTTTCAATTACTGTTGGTATAAGCATTATTATCACTCTCCTTTTATATGATAGTTGATAAAAGTATAAAATATTCATCAAATAATGTGACAAAAAGTTTTTTTTTTGATAAAATTAAGTAAGGATAGAATAAGAGGGATAATATGGAAAAATATATTAAAGTTAATTTTAGAGATTTGGAAACTAAAGAATTCTTAGAAGGAACTACTTTTTATGAAATAAGTCATAGTTTTCAAAAATATTTTAACTATCCAATATTAGTTGCTAAAGTAGATAATCATTTAACTGAGTTAAATGCTAAATTAACAAAAAAATGTGATATTGATTTTTATGATAGAAGTAGTAATACTGGAAATGGTATATATGCTTGTAGTGTTCAATTTTTAATGACAGTAGCACTTAAAAAACTATATCCAGATGCAGAGGTAATAATTCAAAATTCAATTGATAAAGGTGTTTATTGCGAACTTGAAAATTTAGAAATAAGTAAAACTGAATTAAAAACTTTAGAAAACAAAATGAAAGAAATTCATAAGGAACATTTAATATATACGAAAGTTAGTGTTGATAGATTAGATGCTATTACATTCTTTAAAAAGAAAAAACAATATGACAAAGTAAAAGTTTTAAAATATATAAGCAATACATATGTAAATCTTTATAGACTTGATGATGTATATGATTATTATTTTAGTGATATGGCGTATAGTACCGATGCAATTGATAGTTTTAAATTAACTTATATTAAAAAAGATGGATTTGTTTTAAGTTGGCCAAACATATATAATCCAGAGTGTACTCTTGATTATGTTCATAGACCATTAATAGCAAGTACATTTGCAGATTATACTAAGTGGGGAAAAACAGTTGATATATCAAATGCAGCTGATTTAAATGAAGTTGTTTCAATGGGAAAATATAATGATATTATTCGTTTATCTGAAACTCATTTTGAAAGTCAACTTTCTATGATTGCAGAACAAATATATCAAAGAAGAAACAATATAAAATTTGTATTACTTGCAGGTCCTTCTTCTAGTGGAAAAACTACTACAGCAAAAAAATTAGAAATTTATTTACAAAGTAAAGGACTAAAAACTCATACAATTTCTGTAGATGATTATTTTTTAAATAAAGAAGATACTCCATTGGATGAATTTGGTGAATATGATTTTGAAAGTATAAAAGCGATTGATTTAAATTTATTTAATAGACATTTAGCAAAACTTTTAGATGGTGAAAAAGTTCAAATTCCTGACTATAATTTTGTTACAGGAAAAAGGGAATACAATAAAAAATATTTAAAACTAGAAAAAGATGATATTGTAGTTATAGAAGGATTGCATGCTATTAATGATGAACTTACAATGGCAGTTGATAGAATAAATAAATTTAAAATATTTATTGGACCATTCACTCAATTAAATATTGATAATCATAACAGAATACATACTAGTGATACGAGAAGACTTAGAAGAATTGTTAGGGATAACAAGACAAGAGGTTATAATGCAGCAGATACATTAAGAATGTGGAAAAAAATTAGAGAAGGAGAAGAAAAATATATCTTCCCATATCAACACGATGTTGACGCAGTAATAAATTCTGCTCTTCTTTATGAATTAGGTGTTTTAAAAACATATGCAGAACCGTTATTATTTTCAGTAGAAGAAAATGATGAAATGTATCCAGAGGCAATAAGATTAATTAATTTCTTAAGAAATTTCTTACCTATACCTAGTGATGAAGTACCAAAAGATTCAATATTAAGAGAGTTTATTGGTGGAAGTGGATTTGAAAGAAAATAGAAAAGAGGAAAATATGAAAAGAATTGCAATTAATGGATTTGGTAGAATTGGAAGATTAGTATTTAGAGAAATGTTTGATAATGGTGAATTTGAAGTAGTTGCAATCAATGATTTAACTAGTCCAAAAATGCTTGCTCATTTACTTAAATATGACTCAGTTCAAAAAAAATATGATCATAAAATTGAAAGTGATGAAAGCTCAATAATTGTTGACGATAAAAAAATAACAATATATAAAGAACAAGATGCATCTAAACTACCATGGAAAAATTTAGATATAGATGTGGTTATGGAATGTACAGGATTTTATAATTCAAAAGAAAAATCTATGGCACATATAAATGCAGGAGCTAAAAAAGTTATAATTTCTGCTCCAGCAGGGGAAGATTTAAAAACAATAGTATATAGTGTAAATGAAAAAATCTTATCTAAAGATGATAAAATAGTAAGTGCTGCTTCATGTACAACAAATTGTTTAGCTCCTATGGCAAATGCATTAAATAATTATGCAAAAATTAAAAGTGGAATTATGACAACTGTTCATGCATATACTGGGGATCAAATGATTTTAGATGGTCCTCATAGAAAAGAAGATTTAAGAAGAGCCAGAGCTGGTGCAATAAATATAGTTCCAAATTCAACAGGTGCTGCTAAAGCAATTGGACTTGTAATACCAGAACTTAAAGGAAAACTTATTGGTTCAGCTCAAAGAGTTCCTGTTCCAACAGGTTCAACAACAATTTTGGTTGCAGTTGTTGAAGGAAAAAATATAACAAAAGAATCTATAAATGAATATATGAAATCAGTATCAAATGATTCTTATGGATATATAGATGAACCAATTGTTTCATCTGATATAATTGGTATTTCTTATGGTTCTTTGTTTGATGCTACTCAAACAATGGTTAATAAAATAGATGAAGATACATATCAAGTTCAAGTTGTTGCTTGGTACGATAATGAATATGGATACACATGTCAAATGGTAAGAACAGCTTCATATTTGATGGAAATAAGTGATTAATCACAGAAATAAGTGAGTAATCACTTTTTTTCTTGTAAAAAAATCAAAAAAAATATATACTGTATATAGAATGGAAGTGTAGATATGAAAAAAGGATTTACTTTAATAGAACTTTTAGGAATTATTGTTATTTTAGGATTAATAGTTGCTTTTACAGTTCCATCTTTAATTAATTTAAAGAAAAATGAAGAACAAAAAGAATATGATAATTTTTTAAAAAATGTTTCTTTAGCGGCTGAAACGTTTTATCAATCAAATACAAAGATGTGTGATTTTGATAATTATACGTATTGCTACATAAATGTAAGTGATTTAATTGAAAATGATTATTTAAGAAATGATTTAATTAATCCCAAAAACAAAAATGTAATTTCATATTTAGACACTGTAATCTTAGAAAAAAATGAAGACAATACCATAAAATATTATTATTCTTCTATGTATGGTTATGTAAAGGATAATTTATTAGTTCATTATGATGCAACTAGAAACACAAATAGTGGTCATGACTATTTGACAACTACTTGGGAAGATATAAGTGGAAATAAAAATAATGCAACACTTAAAAATTTTGCTTCTGTAGATACATGGTATAATAATTCACTAAATTTTAGTGGAAAAAATTATAATTCAACCAATTCAGAACATGTTGATTTTAATTTAAATGATTCTTCAGATGAATTTACAATTACTTTATATACTAAACAAGGTGCTATAACTGATACTGGAGTTATGCCTAGATTATTCAGTACCCAATCAGTTGATAAAAAAGCTTTTTTTAGAATTTATACAACAGATTCATATAAAGATGGAATTAATTTTAAAACCACTTCTAATGATGTATATATAGGTAGCCATTCATCGTCAGCTGATGAAATTTATGAAATTTCAGTTACTTGTTCAAAAAAGAATTATGAGGTTTATAAAAACGGTGAAAAAGTTAAAAGTATTGTACTTTCTAATTCTTCTTATGATGTAGTATCTGATTTTGAATGTAGTGATGTTTTAAATTCTAGTATGTTTTTAGGAAATGCTGAGAGTTTTATTAGAGCATACAAGGGAGAAATATATAACTTTAAAATTTATAATAAAGTTTTAACAGATGAACAAATTAAACAAAATTATGAAGTAGATAAATCAAGATATAATTTATAAACTAAGAAGTGTTTTGTTAAGCATTTCTTTTTTTTATATTTATTTTGTGTTATAATAGTTTTGTATGATTATTCTAAGGAGAAAACAATGAAAAAAACTATTAGAGATTTTGATATAAAAAATAAAAAAGTATTAATTAGAGTAGATTTTAATGTGCCAATAAAAGATGGTAAGATAATTGATGATAATAGAATAAGGCAAAGCTTAGAAACAATAAAGTTTGCTATAGAACAAAATGCAAAAGTAATTTTGCTATCACATCTTGGTAGAATTAAAACAGAAGAAGATTTAAAAAAATATTCATTGAAAGTGGTTGCTGATAGATTAAGTGAATTATTAAATAAAAAAGTAATATTTGTAAATAAAACAAGAGGTCAAGAATTAGAAGAAGCAATAAATGAAATGAAATTTAAAGATGTTTTATTAATTGAAAATACAAGATTTGAGGATTTAGATGGAAAAAAAGAAAGTTCAAATGATTCATCACTTGGATCATATTGGGCAAGTTTAGGAGATATATTTATAAATGATGCCTTTGGAACTAGTCATAGAGCTCATGCATCAAATGTTGGAATTGCATCACACTTGCCTTCAGGAATAGGTTTTTTAGTGGAAAAAGAATTAAATATAATGTTACCCGCAATAAATAATCCAAAAAGACCATTAACCGTTATATTAGGTGGTTCAAAAGTAAGTGATAAAATAGGAGTTATAGAAAACCTAGTAAAAATTGCTGATAACATCTTAATAGGTGGTGGAATGGCTTTTACATTTTTAAAAGCAAAAGAAATAGAGATAGGTGCTTCTTTACTTGATAAAGATAATATAGAATTTTGTAAAAATATTTTAAGTAAATATGAAGATAAAATAATATTACCAATTGATGCGGTAGTAACTAATGAAATATCTGATAATTCAAATTACAGAAAATGTTTTATAACTGATATAAAACCAAACGAAATAGGTGTAGATATTGGTACTCAAACTTTAGAATTATTTGATGATTTTTTAAGTTCTAGTAAAACAATAATATGGAATGGTCCAGTAGGAATATTTGAAATCCCAAATTTTTCAAATGGTACTAAAAAATTGTTAGAATTAATATCTAAAAAAGATGCAACAACAATAATAGGTGGTGGAGATACTGCATCTTCTGCCATACAATTTGGATTTGAACATTCATTTACACATATTTCAACAGGTGGAGGAGCTTCATTAGAACTATTAGAAGGAAAAAAGTTGCCTGGAATAAGCATAATTTCAGATAAGTAATCTATCAGGAGTGAAACACATGAAAAATAAATTTAAAAATATTTTTAATTATATACTATTATTATTAATAACAATAATTGTTTTATATTTTTCACTAAAAGACAATTTTGAAGTTACATTAAATGAGTTAAAAAAAGTAAATTTATTTTGGATTATATTTGCTGTTTTATTTATAATATTCTATTGGATATTTAGAACATTATCAATACATGTTTTTGTAAAAAAATATAAACCAAATTTTAATTTTAAATTGTCTTTTAAGATGATGATGACGACAATATTTTTTGACGGTGTGACACCTTTTTCATCGGGTGGACAACCAGTTCAAGTATATTATTTAAAAAAACATGGTATACAAGTTGTTAATGGTACAAATATAGCAATTCAAAATTTTATAGTATATCAAATATCATTGGTTTTGTTAGGTTTAATAGCAATTATTTCAAATTCAATTTTAAAAATATTTCCAGGTGATAATTTACTTAAAAAATTAGTAACACTAGGATTTATTATAAATTTACTTGTTACAGTTGGGTTATTTTCAATAGCTTTTCTAAAAAAATTTAATAAATTTGTATGTAAAGTAGTAATAAATTTTTTAAGTAAAATTAAAGTTATAAAAAATAAACAAGAAACATTAGAAAAATTTAATAATTATGTCTCAGATTTTAATATAGGAGCTAAAGATTTATTAAAAAATAAAAAAATATTTATTAATGGAATATTAATAAATTTAGTTGCTTTATGTTGCTATTATGTTATACCACTTATAATACTTTTTGCTATGGGAGATTATACAAGCCTAAATGTATTTACAGCAATAATAACATCTGCATATGTAATGCTTATAGGATCATTTGTTCCAATACCAGGTGGTAGTGGAGGCTTAGAATATGGATTTGTAGCTTTCTTTGGTTACTTTTTACAAGCTAGTGGAAAACTTACAGCACTTATGATACTATGGAGACTTGTTACATATTATTTAGGTATAATAGCTGGTGCTATAATAATGAATATAAAAGAAAAGGGAAAATAAAATGAGAATAGGAATATTTACTGATACATATCCACCATATATAAATGGTGTTTCAACAAGCATTTTAATGTTACAACATGCTTTAGAAAAACAAGGACATCAAGTTTTTATTGTAACTGTTAATACAGAAAAAATGTCTTATAAATATGAAGATGATAATAAAATAATTAGAATACCAGGAATTCCAACTGGAATATATGATTATAGATTAACTGGAATTTATCCACTTAGAATCATAAAAAAAATAAAAAAATGGAATTTAGATGTAATACATTCACATACAGAGTTTGGTGTTGGCACATTTGCTAGAATAATTGCTAAACAATTTGGAATACCACTTGTACATACATATCACACTATGTATGAAGATTACGTTCATTATATAACTAAAGGATATTTTGATGGAGCAAGTAAAAAAATAGTGGAATATTTAACAAAGTTTTATTGCGATAAAACAACAACTGAACTAATAGTTCCTACAAAAAAAACATATGATTTATTTAAACAAAAATATAAATTCGATAGAAATGTTCATATAGTACCTACTGGTATTGAAATAGAAAGATTTTATAAAGAAAATAATAATAAAAAAGAAATAGAAAAATTAAGAAATGATCTAGGTTTTGATAAAAATGATTTTGTTATTTTATTTGTTGGAAGAATAGCGGAAGAAAAAAATATAAATTTGTTGCTTGATTCACAAAATATAATAAATAAAAAATATAAAAACTGTAAAATTTTGATAGTTGGAGATGGACCAGACTTAGAAAAATTAAAGAAACAATATTCAAAAAACAAATCAATAGTTTTTGCTGGAAAAGTACCATGGGAAAACATTCCTAAATACTATTTACTTGCAAATGTTTTCGCAACAGCTTCAACCAGTGAAACACAAGGACTTACAGTAATAGAAGCTTGTGCAGCTTCATTACCACCAATATGCATAAATGATGAAAGCTTTACAAATGTTGTAATAGATGATTTGAACGGTAAAATATTTAATACAAAAAAAGAGTATATAAAAATAATAGAAAACTTAATTTTAGATAAACAAACTTTAAAAAGACTTTCAAATCAAGCTAGAGTTAGTAGCGAAACATATTCATCAAAATATTACGCAAGTAGAGTATTAGATGTTTATAAAAAGGCAATTGAAAATAGTGATAGAAAAAAGGGATTATTTGGAAAAATTAAGGAAATGAAAGTTCATGAAGAGTAAAATTATTGTTGGAAATCAAAAAATGTTAATGGGATACAAAGATGTAAAAAACTTTGTTGATAACTTTAAATATAAAAAAGATGGCTTATATGTACTTGAAGAAATGAAAAAGAGAGGAATAAATAAAAATGTTATAGTAGAAACTAGTTATAATACACAAGAGGTTATAAAACAAGTTTCTGATTATAATGTTAACTATTTTATTTTAAAACCATTTGAATTAGATGACTTAGAAAATAGAATAATGGGTATTTCAAAAAGAAAAGATGATACAAAAACATTAGATTTTTATCACAATAATTTACAAGTATCAATAACAAAAATACTTCATGAACTTGGAATTCCGTCTCATATAAAAGGTTATCAATATATTAGAGAAGGTGTAAGTATAATATTTGAAAGACCTGAAACGATAGGTGGTATAACTAAAGAATTATATCCAGAACTTGCAAGTAAATTTGATACAACAGTTTCTAGAGTAGAAAGAGCTATAAGACATGCAATAGAAGTAAGTTGGAACAGAGGTGACTGGGAGCTAATGGAAGAAATCTTTGGACATAGTGTTGATATTGATAAAGCAAAACCAACTAATTCAGAATTTATTGTAACTGTAGCAGATAAATTAAGATTAGAACATTACAAAGTTAAAAATTAACACATTTATACTGTAAAGTTTGTGTTTTTTTTAATTTAAGGTATTAAAAATTAAAATACATGTTAAAATATATATGGTGATTAAAATGAAACCTTTTGTACTTTGTATATTAGATGGTGTTGGAATAAGAAAAGAAAAAAATGGAAATGCAGTAAAACTAGCTAATACTCCAACTTTAAATTATTTATTAGAAAATTATCCTAATAGTAAATTAGAAGCAAGCGGAACATTTGTTGGACTACCTGCTGGTCAAATGGGAAATAGTGAAGTTGGTCATTTAAATATAGGTGCTGGTAGGGTTGTGTATCAACCATTACAATTTATAACAAAAAATATAGAAGATAAAACTTTCTTTGAAAATAAAGAATTTTTGGAAGTAATAAATCATTCTAAAAAAAATAATTCAAAACTTCATATTTGTGGATTATTAAGTGATGGTGGAATACATTCTCATATTTCTCATTTATTCGCACTTTTAGAGTTGTGTAAAAAAGAAAATGTAAAAAATCTTTATCTGCACTTATTCACAGATGGTAGAGATACTTTACCAAGATGTGCTGAAGAGTTTTTTATTCAATTAAATAAAAAAATAGAAGAATTAAACATTGGTGTAATATCGACTATATCAGGTAGATACTATGCAATGGATAGAGATAATAATTTTGATAGAATAAAAAAAACTTACGATGCAATGGTGTTTGGTGAAGGCAAAAAATATTCGAATTATAAAGAATTATTAGATGATAATTATAAAAATGATATAAATGATGAATTTATAATACCTGCTGTAATAGATGAAAGAGGTGTAGTATCTTCAGGCGATTCTATCATAGTATTTAATTATAGACCAGATAGATTAAGAGAACTTTTTATGACATTGACTAATGATAGTTTCGATAAATTTGAAACAAAAAAATTAGAAGATATCAAATTAGTAACAATGATGCCTGTAAGTAATGATGTAAAATGTACTAATGCATACAATTTACCTATATTAAAAAACACATTAGGTGAATATGTAAGTAATCTAGGAATAAAACAATTAAGAATTGCGGAAACAGAAAAATTTGCCCATGTTACTTATTTCTTTGATGGGGGAGAAGAAAAAAAATTAAAAAATTGTACTCAATTATTAATACCTTCTCCAAAGGTTGCTACATATGATATGAAACCGGAAATGAGTGCATATGAAATAACAGATAATTTAATCAAAGAATTACCAAATTATGATTTAGTTATTTTAAATTATGCAAATGGAGATATGGTAGGTCATACTGGTGATTTAACAGCATCAATAAAAGCAGTTGAAACATTAGATAATTGTTTAGATAAGCTATATAAAAAAATCAAAGAATTAAATGGAAATTTATTAATAATTGCTGATCATGGTAATTGTGAATATATGGAAGATGAAAAAGGAAATAGAATTACAAGTCATACAACATCTTTGGTACCTTGTATTTTATGTAATAAAGATTACAAAATAAAAGATGGTGCTTTATGTGATGTTGCTCCTACAATATTAAAAATAATGGATATAGAAATTCCAAAAGAAATGACAGGAAAAGTTTTAGTTGAGAAGATATAATATCTTCTTTTTTTATTAAAAAATATATTTTTTATATTGTATTTATGATATAATATCTAAGAATAGGGGAAGGATAGTATGGGAAAAACAAAAATTATTGCTACTGTAGGTCCATCTACAAACTCAAAGCAAAAACTGAAAGAATTAATTTTAAAAGGTTGCGATGCAATTAGAATCAATATGAGACAATGTGATTACACATTTTGTGATTTAGTTTTTCAAATGGTTGATGAATTAAATAAAGAATTAAATACATGTGTTTCAATTATTCTAGATACAAATGGTCCAGATTTAAGAATAGGACTTATTAATGAGGATAAAGCATTTTTAAAACAAGATACTGTTATTAGAATATACAAAGAAGATGTTCTTGGAGATGAAACAAAGTTTTCTGTTAATTATGAAGATTTTGTTAATGATGTAAAAATAGGAAACACTATTTCAATAAATGATGGAACAGTTGAATTAGTAACTGAAGAAAAATGTGAAAGCTATTTAAAATGTAGAGTTGTAAAAGAAGGTTTTATTAATTCTAAAAGTGATGTTCATGTAGTTGGTATTAAACTAAATATTCCTTTTTTAAGTGAAAAAGATAAAGAAGATATTTTATATGCACATAGAAAAAATGCTGATTTTTTAGCTGTTTCTTTTGTATCATCATCTGAAGATATATTAGAAATTAATGATATGTTAATTGAACTTGGCAATGATCATATGGAAATAATTGCAAAAATAGAAAAAGAAAGTGCTGTAGATGAAATAGATGAAATTATAAAAGTAAGTGATGGAATTATGATTGCAAGATCTGATCTTGGTGTAGAAGTACCTATGGAAAGAATTCCTGGAATACAAAAATCTATAGTAAGTAAATGTCATATGGCTGGAAAAATAAGTATAGTAGCAGCTGAATTAATATCAACAATGGAAGAAAATATGAGACCAACAAAAGCAGAAGTATCTGATATAGCAAATGCTGTTTTAGATGGTGCAGATGCGGTTATGCTGTCTGGTGAAACTACAATAGGAAAATATCCAGTAGAAACTTTAGAAATTGTTGAAAGAGTAATTTCATCAGCAGAAGAAGATATAGATTATTTGGGATTACTTGATAAAGCAGCTCGTACAGAAAAACAAGATATAACAGGTGAAATATCATATAGTGTAGCTATGCTTTCTTGTAGATTAAAATGTAGTGCAATAGTTTGTCCTACAATAAGTGGATATACAGCAAGAAAAATGAGTAGGTTTAGACCTAACTGTCCAATACTTGCTATTAGTAATGATCCAAATACAGTAAAATCATTATCTCTTAATTTTGGAATTTTACCCGTATTAGTAGATGAATTTAAGAATTTAGATTCAATGTTAAATAAATCTATTAAACTTGCGACTGAAAAATTTAATTTAGAACCAAAAGATAAACTTATAATAACAGGGGGTTATCCATTTAGGGAGGTAAAACATACAAACTTTATAAAAATAGAAGAAATATAAGGGTGATAAAATGTATAAAATAGGGGAACAATTTAAACTTAATATTAATTCTAAAGCTAAAGATGAAAACATTATAAAAGGTCAAAAATTTAGAATTACAATATTATCAGAATTACTAATAAGGTTTGAATATAATGAAAATGGTATTTTTGAGGATAGAGCAACAGAAACGGTAATCAATAGAAATTTAGATAAAGTTAATTTTGAAAAGGTTACTATGGATAACACCATATATATATCAACACGTTATTTTAAACTTGTTTATAAATTAGAAAGCCCTTTTACTTCAAATAAAATGTTTTCGGATCCAATGCTAAAAGTCGATATTTTAGGCACAAACAAAACATGGTTTTTTGGAATGCCTGAAATTAGAAACTATGGTTCTCCTACTACCGAACTGGTATCTGAAAATGGTAAATTAAAAAAAAGTTTATATTCTTTAGATGGATTTACAACAATAGATGATTCAAAATCAAATGTTTATGATGATGAAGGTGTATTAATACCAAGAGAGCAACAAGAAATAGATTTATATTTATTTGCTTATGGAAAAGATTTTACTTCTTGCCTAGTTGATTATTATAAATTGACTGGATTTCCAAACCTAATACCACGATATGCACTTGGTAATTGGTGGTATAGAAATTATGGATATAATGATACTGAATTAAGAAAACTGATAAATAAATTTTATGATAACGAAATTCCACTTTCAATAGTTGTTCTTAATAAAGATTGGCATTTAAATCCAAATAAAGATATTAATTCTGGTTTTACAGCTGATAAAACAAAATTTGAGAATTTTAGATCAACAATAGATTATTTACATTCAATGGGAATTAGAATGGGTTTAAGTATAAATCCATTTAATGGATTTTATCCAATAGAAGAAAATTATGAAGAATTAAAAAGATATTTACCAGAAGATAAGAATGGTAAAATACCTTTTGATGTTTTAAACCCAAGGTATTTAGATGTTTATTTGAAATTAATAATTCATAAATTAGATAGTTATGGTGTTGATTTTTATTGGTTAGATTATTTTGACAAGAAAAATTTAAAATCTTTAAATACATTAAAACATTACCAATTTTATGATATGATGCGAGATTATAGAAGAAGACCACTTTTACTTGCTCCAAACACTTTAGTCGCATCACATAGATATCCTGTTTTATATTCAGGAAAAACAAAAGTTAGTTGGAATACATTAAAAGCTATTGCTTTTCATAATATAAATTCTACAAATATTGGTGTTTCTTGGTGGAGTCATGATATAGGGGGGTATTATGAAGGAATAGAAGATAATGAACTTTACATTAGATATGTTCAGTTAGGTACTTTTAGCCCAATATTAAAATTTGGGGCTGATTCAAGTAAATATTATAAAAGAGAACCTTGGCGTTGGGGAATAAAAGCTTATCAAATCACTAAAGATTATTTACAACTTCGTCATAAATTAATCCCATATTTATATAGTGAGGCTTATTCAAATTCGAAATTTGGAATTCCTTTAATAACTCCTTTATACTATAGTACTCCAAATATGTATGATGATCCGTTATATAAAACAGAGTATTATTTTGGTAGTCAATTATTTATATCACCAATTACAACATCAAAGGATTATATAATGAATAGGGTTATTCATAAGTTCTTTATTCCACATGGAATTTGGTACGATTTTGTGACTGGTAAAAAATTTGTTGGAAATAAAAAATATGTTTCATTTTTTAAAGATAATGATTATCCTGTTTTCGCAAGACAGGGCGCAATTATCCCACTTGGTACTAATAAAAACATTAATGATACAAACCCACCAACAGATATGGAAATACATATATTTCCTGGAAAATCAAATACATATAAACTTTATGAAGATGATGGTGTAAGTAATTTATATAAAAAAGATTATTATTTAATGACAATGATTGATTATAATTATATGCCAAACAACTATACACTTATTATTCGTGCTTTAGAAGGAAAAAGTGGAATAATTCCTGAATTTAGAAATTATAAAATTAGATTTAGAAATACTAAAAAAGCAGATGACGTTATAGTATATTTAGATAAAGATAAAATTAATTATAATTCATATACTGAAAATGATGATTTTATAGTTGAAATAAAAAATGTTGTAACAATTGGTAAACAATTAACTATTAATTGTAAAGGAAAAGATATAGAGGCAGACCCTATAAGAATAATGAACGATGACATTGAAGAAATTGTTTCAGACCTACCAATAGAAACAGTAAAAAAAGATAAAATAGATGAAATTTTATTTGGAAATTTAACAATAAAGAAAAAAAGAATTGCTATTAGAAAACTATCACGTATTGGTATAGATAAAAAATTTATACAATTATTCTTGAAATTGCTTGAATATGTTGAACAAATATAATATAATGTACTTAGTTTTCAAAAACGTTGATAAAAGAGTAGTAATATAATTTCTTTTCATAGAGAAAAAGTGATTGGTGAAAACTTTAAAAGAAATTATGTGAACTTGCTTTTGGAGTTGCTTAAATAGCCGCATATTTGCGTTAAAAAATAAAGAGCATAAAATATTATGAATTAAGGTGGTACCGCGCTATAAGCGTCCTTAAATTTATAATATTTTTTTTGGAGGTGTTTTATGAAATCTTTATATTTAGGGTTGGGTTGTTTCTTATTTATATATGTTTTATATTTAATAATGGTTATATTTAATAAGAAAAAAATGAAAAACTTTTTTGAAACTAATCAAGCTAAGTATTTTATTAGCAAGTATAAATTAAATACAAAAAAAATTAATCCTAAGCCATTTGCAAATGCAATAGCTTTAGCTAATTCAGGAGTTATAGCGATAACTTTAGTTATAACTGAAATAACTACAAATTATTATTTGAAATTATTGATTTGTTTGATTGTTTTATTACCGCTAACATTTATATCATATTCAATAATAGGTAATATTTATAAAAAGAAAGAAGGAAATAAAAATGTATGATTTTACACAAGTAGAAAAAAAGTGGCAAAAATATTGGAAAGAAAATAAAACTTTTAAAACGGATTGCTATGATTTTAGTAAACCTAAATATTATGCACTTGATATGTTTCCATATCCATCAGGAGTAGGTTTGCATGCAGGACATCCAGAAGGTTATACTGCAACAGATATAATTGCAAGAATGAAAAGAATGCAAGGATATAACGTACTTCATCCTATGGGATTTGATTCATTTGGATTACCAGCTGAACAATATGCAATAAAAACAGGAAATCATCCAGATGGGTTTACAAAGAAAAATATAGCTACATTTAAAAATCAATTAGAGATACTTGGTTTTTCTTATGATTGGGATAGAGAAATATCTACTTGTGAACCATCTTTTTATAAGTGGACACAATGGATTTTTAAACAATTATATGAAGATGGATTAGCTAAAAAAATCGACATGCCTGTTAACTGGTGTGAAGAGCTTGGAACAGTTTTAGCTAATGATGAAGTTATTAATGGAAAAAGTGAAAGAGGAGGTTATCCAGTTGTTAGAAAAAATATGAAACAATGGGTAATTGATATTCCAGCATATGCAGAAAGACTTTTAGAAAATTTAGATGAATTAGATTGGCCTGAATCAACAAAAGAAATTCAAAGAAACTGGATTGGTAAATCAGTAGGAGCACAAGTAGAATTTAAGGTAAAAGATAGTAATGAAAAATTTGTTGTATTTACTACTAGACCGGATACATTATTTGGAGCTACGTATTGTGTTTTAGCGCCTGAACATAAAATTGTAGATTTAATAACAACAAAAGAGCAAAAAGAAAAAGTTGATGATTATAAAAAAGAATGTATGACTAAGTCAGAAATGGAAAGAACAGAGTTAAATAAAAATAAAACAGGTGTATTTACTGGTGCATTTGCTATTAACCCTGTAAATAATAAAGAAATACCAATATGGATTTCGGATTATGTTTTATCTACATATGGAACAGGTGCTATTATGGCAGTTCCTGCTCATGATGAAAGAGATTTTGAATTTGCTAAAAAATTTGGAATTGAAATAATTTCAGTTATTGAAGGTGGTTCTTCTTGTGAAAGTGCATATACTGGTGATGGAGTACATATTAATTCAGAATTTTTAAATGGACTTAACAAAGAAGATGCAATAAATAAAATGATAAGTTGGTTGGAAGAAAATAAGTTAGGTTCTAAAAAAATCAATTATAAATTAAGAGATTGGATTTTTGCTCGTCAAAGATATTGGGGAGAACCAATTCCTATTATTAATTTTGAAGATGGTAGTATAGTTGCTTTATCTGATGATGAGTTACCACTTATATTACCAGAATTAGAAGATTATAAAGGAAAAAATGGTAAAGCTCCACTTGAAAATAAACCAGAATGGGTTAATGTTGAAGTAAATGGAAAAAAAGGGAAAAGAGAAACTTCAACAATGCCGGGTTCAGCAGGATCTAGTTGGTATTTTTTAAGATATATTGATCCTAAAAACGATAAACAATTAGCTGATCCAAAATTAATTGAACACTGGATGCCAGTTGATTTATATGTTGGTGGACCAGAACATGCAGTTGGACATTTATTGTATTCTAGAATGTGGAATAATTATTTATATGATAAAGGTATTGTCAGTGTTAAAGAACCATTTAAAAAACTTGTTCATCAAGGAATGATTTTAGGTTCTAATGGTATTAAAATGGGTAAAAGATTTCCAGAATATGTAGTTGATCCAAATGATATAGCACGTGATTATGGTGCGGATTCATTAAGATTATATGAAATGTTTATGGGACCATTACAAGCTGATAAACCTTGGGATAATAATGGAATAGAAGGCTCTAGAAAATTTATTGATAGAGTGTATAGAATGATTGTTGAAGAAAACAAAGTAAAAGATGTTGAAAATAACAATTTAGAAAAAATATATAATCAAACTGTAAAAAAAGTAACTGAAGATTATGAATCATTAAATTTTAATACTGCAATAAGCGCTATGATGATTTTTGTAAATGCAGTTTATAAAGAAGATGTTTTGCCAAAATATATGGCAGAAGGATTTGTAAAACTTTTAAATCCTATATGTCCACATGTTACTGAAGAAATGTGGCAATATTTAGGGCATAATAATACAATTACATATGAATCATGGCCTACTTATGATGTAGATAAAACAAAAGAAGAAGAATATGAATTAGTAGTTCAGGTTAATGGAAAACTAAGAGGGAAAATTGTTACTGATATAAATACTTCTGAAGAAGATATGAAATCTTTAGCTCTTAATCTTGAAAATGTTAAAAAATATATTTGTGGTAAAGAGATAGTAAAAGTAATAGTAATTCCTAAAAAACTTGTAAATATAGTTGTAAAAATGTAGATAATGTTTCTTTTCTACATTTTTTTGTTGTATAATTAAATTATGGAAAATATAGATAATTATGAATATGAAAAAAAATATTGGAATATGGGGTTTAATAATATAGCTGGTGTAGATGAAGTAGGAAGGGGACCACTTATTGGACCTGTTGTTACAGCATGTGTAGTGTTACCTCACAATTTTAAGTTAGAAGGTCTTACAGATTCTAAAAAGTTGTCTGAGAAAAAAAGAAATGAATTTTGTGAATATATAAAACAAAATGCACTTGCTTATTCGATTGGTGTAGTAGGTCCAGAAGAAATAGATGAAATTAATATATATCAAGCTAGTAAAAAAGCTATGTTACTTGCAATCGAGGACATAAGGAAAAAAATAAATGTTGATTATATACTTACAGATGCAATGCCTTTAGAACTTGATATTCCAAGTCTTTCAATAGTTAAAGGTGATTTAAAGAGTATAACAATATCTGCTGCAAGTGTAATTGCTAAAGTAACAAGAGATAATATGATGTATGAACTTGATAAAAAATATCCACAGTATAAGTTTGGCTCTCATAAAGGATATCCAACTAAAAAACATATTGAAGCAATTAATAAATATGGTTTAATTGAAGGGTATAGAAAAACTTATGGACCAGTAAAAGAATTAATAGAAAGGAATAAATAATATGGATTTTTTTAGAAAAAATACTACTCCAAAAATTGTTGAAAAGCATACAACTTTTAATTATTCTAGAAAAAAGCCAAAACAAATAATAGAAGAAAGAGAAAATAAAAAATTAAATGTGTTATTTAATAAAATTAATGAAAATAGAACTCATATAAATAATAATTGCAAATTAAATAATAAATCATTTAATAGTAGTAATTTTAATAATAAAAATTTTTTTAATAAATAATTAATTTTATAATAAGGTTTTAATATCTTATTTTTTTTACAATTTTAATGAATTAAATGAACAGAAAATTAATAATTTAATGTATTTAAAAAAATATATATTAAATTATAAAAAAAATGCAAGCTTTTATTTACGAAAAGTATAAAATGTGGTATTATTAATGTAAATACAGTGTAAAAAATATTTGTTATATAGTAGGAGGATTTATATGAGTTCAAAAAAAGGATTTACGTTAGTAGAATTATTAGGAGTTTTAGTAGTTTTGGGATTGATATCTGTTATAATTGTACCAAAAGTTATTGATTCAATTACAACTTCTAAAGAATCTGCTTATCAAACACAAGTAGAAACAATAGAAAATGCTGCAAAAAAATATGGTATTTCAAATGATTTACTTTACCCAAAAGAAGGGGAAAAGAAATATATTGCAGTAAAAGATTTGATTGCTGTTGGTGAATTAAGTGATAAAGAAATTATTAATCCAAAAACAGGCAATAAAATGAATGGATATGTACTTGTTGAATATAATAGTGGTTATCAACAATATGAATATACATATGTTGAAGAAATAGATGAAAATATGTTGGGAGCCATGGGACCAACATATGAAGTAAAAGATCCTACAAAATGGACAACAAGTAAGAACGTGACTATCATTTATCCAAAAGGAAATGGTAAATATGAATATGAGTTTATATTTAAGGGAATAGTAGAAATTGGCGGTCAAGAGTATAACTATACAGAACAAGATTGGAAAGATGCTAAGAAGTGGATTGCTACAACTGAACTTAGAAAAAATATTACTTTTAAAACTAATGGTAGCTTAATAGCTCGTGTTAAAAATAAGGATGAATATGTAAATGGTTCAACTTTAAATTTAGGTTATATTGATAATACAGCTCCAAGTGCTGCACTTGGATATGATAAAAATACATTAACTACAAATAAGATAGATCTTGTAGCTACTTGTACTGATAATGAATCAGGTATTTCAAAGTATTTATTTAAATTAGGAAATGGTAATTGGATAGATAACGGAACTAGTAATAAATATACATTTTCAAATTTGAATGATAGTACTTCATATGATTTTTCAGTAGAATGTATTAATGGAGTAGGAATGACTAGTCAATCAACACTTAATTCAACAACTTCTGAAATAGGGGCTCCAACATTTATAGTAAGTAATCCTGGTAAATGGGAAACTAATAAAAATGTAACAATTTCTTATCCTGCAAATTACACAAGATATGAATTTAATATAATTGATGGAACTGCAACTAGAAATGGTCAAGAATTAACACCTGGTACCTGGTATATAGCATCATCATTAGAAGAAGTTGTTAATTTTACAACTGAAGGTACAATAGTAGCTAGAGTTTATGATGGAACAAACTTAAAATATGCTGTAAATCAAGCTATTACATATGTTGATCCTACTAAACCAACATGTGAAATATTATTAACTGGTGGTACATTAGGTACAAATGGATATTATACAGTTGCACCAAAAGTTCAATTTAAAACATCTATTGCAGGTGGAAGTGGAATTTATTTTGGGCAATCTAAAACTAATAGTCCTGTATATGATAATAGTGTAACAAAAAATAATTCAGGACTAATTAATATAACAGATGTTTCTGACGGAAATAATACATATTATGGATTTGTTAAAACTGGTGTAATAGATATGAATGTTACTTCAACATGTTCTAAGACTTTTAAAGTTGATACTACAAAACCAGTTGTCGCTATTAATGGAAATGCATCAGTTAGTTATGCAAATTCGT
>URCH01000006.1 GCA_900546275.1 uncultured Mycoplasmatota bacterium | reverse complement strand
CAGTTGGTAGAGCATGCGGCTGTTAACCGTAGGGTCGTAGGTCCGAGTCCTACATCAGGCGCCATATCTTATTTGCCCAATTAGCTCAGTTGGTAGAGCATGCGGCTGTTAACCGTAGGGTCGTAGGTCCGAGTCCTACATTGGGCGCCATATTTATTTGGCCTGTTGGTGAAGTGGCTTAACACACATGCCTTTCACGCATGCATTCACGAGTTCGAATCTCGTACAGGTCACCATATGATTATTAATCTAAGTTTTACTTAGATTTTTTTGTATAACATGAAAATCATGGAAAGAACATATTAAATTAGCACACAACAAAATGTAAGATAAAAACTTAGATTTTTTTAGTTATGTTCGATTTTATGACTGATATTCAAAAAAGTGTGTTATAATTATATAGAATAGTGGTGAGTGAAGAAAATAGCTAACAAATAATCTAACTAAAAATTGTTTAAATATACTTGGATCGTATTTGTTTTTTTATGAATCATGGTTTTTGTAATTGATATGTTTTCTATAGTATAAACTTATTTAGTATTTTAAACTTTTAATACGTATATGTAGATAATTAATAATTTATATTATTTGAATTGATATTTTCTAAAATCGACTATTTGCTTTATTAATTAATTTTAGAAAAGAAAAAGCGCATTTCAAAAATTCAAGGATTGATAGACAGAACTTTGGAGTTGAAATGTTAAATTAATTTACAAATCATAATTCTTTAGCTAATTTAATTAATAATAATATAAAAAAGGAAGGAAATAAAATGAACAATAATATTGATTTTAATAATTCTATGCAAAATAATAGTATTATCACAAACAAAAGTAAAAGAAATTTGTTAATAATTTCAGGTGTTTTAGTTGTTGTTATAATTGGAATATGTTTATTCTTTGTGTTTAATAAAAAAAATAATAATAAATCAAATGACGAACAAACTCAAACTATACAAGAAGACGTTAAAAATTCAGAAAGTACATTGACAAAATTAAAAAATGATTATGAAAACGGAAAAATAGATGTTAATAAATACTTTACAGAATTGGTTAATTATGATTACGATTATGATAATTTAGATAAGGAATATAAAACAGATGAAATTATTTATACAACTGGTAATATTTCAGAAATTGCTGAATTGCTTGAAAAACATAGATCTGAGTTATCAAAGGAATCAATAAGAAAACTGCTTGAAAAAGCAACACTACAAGATGTTAAAGTTGGTAATGGAGTTAATGTAGAACCTCAAGCAAATACTAATAGCAATGTTAAAGTAGTTCCATTAAATGATACTAATAATAAAGATAAAATAGCAAGTCATAAATTAGATAAAGCCTATTTATCTAAAAATGGGAGATTTATAATCTGGTATACTAATGATGGAAATGATGCTGTTACTTTAGAGGAAGTACAAGATATTGCCAGTGAATTAGAAAATTCAATCAATGATTACGAAGAAATCTTCAATATAGAATACTTGTATAAACCACATTATGATGAATTAATAAACAAAAATTATTTTAATGCTCGTGAATCACTTAAAACTAATGGAATAAATTCTGCTAAAATAGATACAGCTATGAATGTTTATATCTATGATACAGGAAGTGATAAAACCCTTGCTACATATTATAATCCTATTGATACAGGTATTTTAATTGAAACAATTATTCTTTTAGGTATTGATGATTTATTTTTGGGTGAAAGTGGAATAGTTTCTTATCCATATATTGTAATGGATAAGAGAACAATTCAACAATCAACAGAGAATATAAAGACAGTTGCAAATCATGAATTATTCCATCATTTTCAATATTTGTATTGTGAGGGAACAGAACAACATAGATGCCCTAATGGATATTATACAGAAGCAACTGCAAATTTAGCAAGTGCTTTAGTTAGTGAAGCATCTTCAACAAATAATTTCTTAAATGGATGGGCTGGTAGATATACTCGAGAATTAAGTGGAAATTTATCTACTTTAGCAGATGGATATGGACAGTTTCCATATTATTATACATATACAAAAGTGGTTAATGGTTGGGCTTCTATATTAACATCAGCCCTTAACAAAGAAAATCCAACTGATTACATAAAAAATAATACCTCTAAAGAAGATTTAATTAAAGTAAGTGAAACGATTGCTTATAATACTTTAGCAAAGAAATATGATAATGAATCTTTATATACTGATAAAAAAGTTACTTTAAAAGATAATATTAGTACATCTAAAGTTTTAAATCAGTCGATAAATCCTGGTGCAGTAGATTACTATGAAATATCAGGAGATAATACTGTAGAAGTTATTAGTGGTAATAAAGATTATGTTGGTGTGAAATTTTATGGTTATAAAGATGGTACTTATACTGAATTAGCATCTAATATGGATAAAATTGAAGAAGATCTAACATATTATGTTAGATATGATAAGTTTTATATTGCTGTTTATAATGCAGATATAACAAGCTCAAATACATATACAATTAAGGTAAAAGGAAGTGATTTTGCAGAAAATTCCGATTTTGTTACTACATTTAATAATTATAATATAGAAATTAAAATGGATATAACAATGGCAGGAATTAATACAAATACTGTATCTACTGGTGTTGTTGATGAATTGCATCAAAAAGAATATTTAGATGTCACAACAACTTCTATGGGGTTAGTTTCTTTGAATAATAAAATATATTATGATTTTAATTCTGGATATTCATATATGACTCAACCATATGGAGGAGATGTTTGGTGGAAAGAAAAATCTTCAGCTCAATTAGTTGATTTAGGTTCTATTTTAGATAAATTAATTAGTATGAAAAATGTAACAAAAGTATCTGATAATCACTATAAAATAAAAATGACACCAGATGATGTCAAAGGATTGATGGCTTCTGGAAATGCTGGCACATCCACTTTAAGTGGAGATATTTATGTTGAAGTATATACAGAAAATGGATATATAACAAAATTAGAATATGATTTTTCTGAAATGCTAAAAGACTTTGATTTGTTTACAACAACAATTAAGTATTCAAATTATGATAAAGCTGGTGATGTAGTAATACCACAAAGTATCATAGATAATGCAAAAGTGCAATAAAGAATTGTTAAACATTATGCATAAATATTAAAATAAAACGATATGAAAATAAAACAACAAAAATTACAAGTTAAGTTACACGTCAAAATTGTGACATTGATAATTTGCTAAGTGATAAATTTGAACATAAATATTGTAGAATGAAACTATAAAATAAAAGTTATATTTATAGGAGAGGTGTGAAAAAATGAACAATAATTTAAATAATAATTATAATTTTGATCCTGTGACAGGACAACAAATAAATCAACAACAACCAATGCAAAATCAAAATACAACAAATATGTATTCACAATCGATGCAATCAGTACAACCAACAATTAATATGTATCAACAACAACCTGTACAACCACAACAGCCAAAGAAAAAAAATAAAGTATTTATTATAATATCAATTATTGCAGTTATAGGAATAATAGTAGGAATACTCTTATTTTACAATCAAGATAAGAAAAACCTAACAAATAATGAAACTTCTAACAACTCAAAAGTAGAAAACAATAGTTCAATTGTAATAACAACTAAATTTGATGCTGATGTACATATTTTATCAACAGAAGAAGGTGGAAGACAAACTCCATTTTTTGATGGATTTAGACCAAAATTCAATTTTAGATCTACTGATATAACAGGAGTTGTTGATTTACCGGATAATATTGAAATGGTAAATCCAGGTGAAAATATTTCATTTACCGTTACTTTAGAATCAAATGTTGATATGAAAGTGGGAACTGAATTTTCTATTAGAGAAGGTGGAAGAATAATAGGAAAAGGAACTGTCACTAAAGTTTATTAAATATAAAGATTATTAATTAAAAAATTATATAGAAAATATGAAAGACCAGAAAATGGTCTTTTTTTGTTTACTTATTGGGCAAAGTGAAAAATCGCCTATTTTTCGCGAGAAAATTAAAATAGGTGGTGAGTATTAGTTCCTAAAGAATATAATATTTAAGCACAGAATTTGAATGTTAGATAGCGGTATTGTCTAATTGTTTTCAGTTTATATAGGAGTTATTTTAATTTATTGCACTGTCTTATGATTGCCATAAATTAAGCATTATCTTACATGATTTTTTAAATGATTTTGTTGTTATGGAGTTTTGTGTCCTAAAAACTGTTAATCGTATCCCATTGTTAGATATGGTTGATACTTTTTTTGTTTATTTTTTTAAAAAAATTATGTATAATATAAATAATTGTTTGAAACTTAATTGGAGGAAAAAATATGTTAGATGTGATTGTTGATACATTATTAGATGGAATAAAACTAATCCCTTTTTTATTTATAGCTTTTTTAATACTAGAATTATTAGAACATAAATTAAGTGGTAAGAATAAAAAAATAATAGAAAAATCAGGAAAATTTGGTCCAATAATTGGTAGTATGTTAGGTGCATTCCCACAATGTGGTTTTTCCGTTGCTGCAACAAATTTTTATGCTACAAGAATCATAACTCTTGGAACACTTATATCTATATATTTATCAACTTCAGATGAAATGTTACCACTATTAATATCAGAAGGAGTTGATATAAAGCTAATTATTAAAGTATTAGGTATAAAAATATTAATAGGTATGATTAGTGGTTTTATAATCGATTTAATATTTAGAAAAAAAGAAAAAAATCATATCCATGATTTTTGTGAAGAAGAACATTGTAATTGTAAAAATGGTGTACTTATATCAACAATAAAACATACATTAAATATTACATTGTTTATAATAATAATATCTTTTATATTAAATACCATTATATACTATGTTGGTGAAGATACATTAGGAAATTTAATATTTAGAAAAAAAGTGTTAGGTCCTATATTATCAAGTTTAATAGGATTAATTCCAAATTGTGCTTCAAGCGTAGTAATAACACAACTATATTTAGGAAATGTTATATCATTTGGAGCAATGATGTCAGGTTTATTAACGGGAAGTGGAGTTGCTATATTAGTACTTTTTAAAGTAAACAAAAATTTAAAAGAAAATTTAAAAATATTAGGCCTTGTATATATAATAGGAGTAATTTCTGGAATAATCATAGAACTTATAAATATTGTTTAAAATTTATAAGTTTTTAATTGTCAAAATACGAACAAATGTATTATAATTATATATGGAGATGATTTCATGGAAAGAGTAATATTACATATAGATGTTAACAATGCTTTTTTATCATGGAGTGCAATTTACCTTTTAAATAATGGATATAAATATGATATAAGAAATAGCTATGCAGTAATAGGTGGAGATGAGGAAACAAGAAGAGGAATAGTTTTAGCTAAATCTACACCGGCAAAAAAACTTGGCATAGTAACAGGTGAAACACTTTACAGTGCACGAAAAAAATGTAGGGTATTAAAAACTTATCCTATGCAATATGATTTTTACAAAGAAATGTCAAATAAATTATTTGAGCTATTAAAAAATTATACATCAGATATAGAAGTGGCATCTATAGATGAATGTTACTTAGATTATACATCAGTAAAAAAACTATATGGAAACGAATTAGATTTCGCAAAAAAAATTCAAAAAGAAATATATGAAAAATTAGGATTTACAGTAAATATAGGAATAGCAAATAATAAATTATGTGCGAAAATGGCATCAGATTTTACAAAACCTAATAAAATACATACCCTATATGATAATGAAGTAAAAACTAAGATGTGGCCACTTGATGTTGGAGATTTATTTGGAATTGGAAAACAAACAAAAATAAAATTAAAAAAAATAAATATAAACACAATAGAAGATTTAGCTAAAGCAGATTATACATTTTTATACAAATATTTTAAGAATCAAGCTAAGCAAATGATAGAAAGTGCTAATGGTATAAATAACCAAATAGTAAATAGTATACCACCAGAAAACAAAGGAATAGGAAACGAAATAACACTAAATCATGATATTTATAATAAAGAAGAACTATATGATAAATTATTATATTTATCAGAAAAGGTTGGTTTAAGACTAAGAAATTTAAATAAATATGCATACGTAGTAGTTGTAGTTGTAAAAGATGTTTATTTTAAAAAATATAGTCATCAAATAAAATTAACTAATCCAATAAATTCAACAAATGAAATTTATGAAACTTCAATTAAAATATTAAATGAAATGTGGAGAGATATACCAGTTAGATTGATAGGAATAAGACTTGATAATTTAACTTCATCATTTAATTATCAGGCATCAATATTCGATGACTTTAATAAAAAAAGTAAAAATGAAAAATTAGATAAAACAATTGATAATTTAAAAACAAAATACGGTAATAACATATTAAAAAAAGCAAAACTATTGTCACATGATAAATAATTTAGTGGAAATAAATACAGTAATATGGTATACTTTATAGGGTGATAGAATGAAGAAAATAATAATTAGATATAGTATTTTATTATTAATAGCAGTCTTTATATTTATATTAATAAGATTTGTGTTTATGAAAGAAAAAACATTTGACAAAATAAACTATAAACAATATACACAATTAAAAAGTAACAATAAAACAAATTATATATATATAACAAGCGATGATTTCAAGATAGAAGAATTTGAACATCAATTAGTTTTGTTAATGAATGAAAAAAATATTGATATAAAAAAATTAGATGTAACTAAGCAATCAGAATTTGAGCAAATTATATCAGATGAATTATTTATAGATTACTTTTCAGATTCTCCTGTATTTCCAAATTTAATAATAATGAAAGATGGAAAAATAGTTAACGCTATAACATATTCATCACAAGAAGAATTAGAAAATATAGAAGTGGAAAAATAATATGGATACAAAAATAATAAAACAAATGGTAAATGATTTAAATATAAATGAAAAAAGTATAATAGCTACATTAAAACTATTAGAAGATGGAAATACAATTCCTTTTATAGCAAGATATAGAAAAGAAGCTACAGGAGCACTTGATGAAGAACAAATAAGAAAAATAAATGAAGTATATGAATATCAAGTAAATCTATTAAAAAGAAAAGAAGATGTAATAAGATTAATAGATGAAAAAGGTTTAATGAATGATGAATTAAAACAAAAAATTCTTTCTGCAACAAAGTTAGTAGAAGTGGAAGATTTATATAGACCATATAAAGAAAAGAAAAAAACAAAAGCAACAGATGCTATAAATAATGGATTAGAACCATTAGCCAAAAAAATTCTTTCATTTCCAGAAAATGGCGATATAAATAAGCTATCAATTCCTCATTTATCTGATAAAGTAAAAACAGTAGAAGAGGCTGTGACTGGTGCTGAATATATAATAGCAGAATACATAAGTGATAATGCATCATATAGAAAATGGATTAGAACAAATACATACTTATATGGAAAAATAACAAGCAAATTAAAAAAGAATGCCGAAGATAACGAAAAAGTATATGAAATGTATTATGACTATAGCGAACCTATAAAGGAAATAAAACCACATAGAATACTTGCTTTAAATAGAGGAGAATCAGAGAAAGTATTAACAGTTTCAATAGAAATAGATGAAACAAAAATAATTGAATATTTAAAAAATAAAATAATAAAAAGAGATTCATTTGTAAATGAATATGTTATTTTATCAATAATAGATAGCTATAAAAGATTAATTAAGCCAAGTATTGAAAGAGAAATAAGAAGTGAATTAACAGAACGCGCAAGTGAAGTTGCTATAGATAATTTTAGTAAAAACTTAGAAAAATTATTACTACAACCACCTATAAAAGATAAAATGATATTAGGACTAGATCCAGCTTATAGAACAGGATGTAAACTTGCGGTTATAGACCAAACAGGACAAAGAATAAAAATAGAAAAAATATATCCACATGAGCCCGTAAATAAATATGAAGAAGCAAAAAAAATAACAATTGATCTTATAAATAAATATAATATTGATATTATTGCTATAGGAAATGGAACAGCATCTAGAGAAAGTGAAGCTTTCATAGTTGATGTAATAAAAAATGTAAATAGAAAAGTTGAATATATAATAGTAAGTGAAGCAGGTGCTAGTGTATATTCAGCATCAAAACTTGCTATTGAGGAGTTTCCAGATTTACATGTTGAAGAAAGAAGTGCGATAAGTATAGCCAGACGTTTGCAAGATCCACTTTCAGAACTTGTGAAAATAGATCCACAAAGTATAGGAGTAGGGTTGTATCAACACGATGTTCCAAATAAGCAATTATCTGAATCCCTTAATTTCGTAGTAAGTTGTGCAGTAAACTCAGTAGGCGTAAATGTAAACACAGCAAGTCCATTTTTATTTAAATATGTATCAGGAATTAATAAAAAAAATATTGAAAAAATAATTAACTATAGAAATGAAAAAGGAAAAATTTTATCAAGAGATGAATTAAAAAATTTACTTTCAGATAAAACATATGAACAAGCAATTGGATTTTTAAGAATTGTTGATGGAAAAAACATTTTAGATGAAACTTCCATTCACCCTGAAAGTTATGATTTAACGCGTAAATTACTAAAAGAACTAGATTTAAAAATAGATGATATTGGTAAAGAAGATTTTAAATTAAAATTAGAAAAAACAGATATAAATAATTTAGCTGCTATTTTAAAAAGTGATTATTACACATTAGAAGATATAATTAAATCATTAATAAAACCAAATAGAGATCCAAGAGATACAATGCCAAAACCAATTCTAAAAAGTGATATATTACATATAGAAGATTTAAGCATTGGTATGAAATTACAAGGAACAGTAAGAAACGTCGCACCTTTTGGAGTATTTATTGATATAGGACTTAAAAATGATGCACTAGTGCACATTTCTAGACTATCAAATAAATATGTAAAAGATCCAATGGAAGTTGTTAATGTTGGTGATATAGTAGATTGTTATGTATATGAAATATCAAAAGAAAAAAATAAAGTTTCACTTTCGTTAATAGAGGTGTAAAATGAAAAAAATATTATTATTAATGGTATTATTCTTAACTGCATGCTCAAGCGAAGCAATGAAAGGTTATTTGACAGTAAAATGTGTAAAAGAAGATGAATTTAACGATACAAAAAATACAAACACAATAACTATAAAACATAAAGATAATAACATTACAAATATTGAAATTAGCTATAAATATGAGACTACTAATAAATATACATTAGATTCTTATAAACAAAGTTTAATATCTGAATCACGTAAATATAAAAATGTAGAAATAGAAAAAAATGAAAATAAATCAAGCTTTGAGTTAATTTATAAAATTGATTATTCAAATACAACAAATGAAATAAAGCAAGAATTTAATTTAGAAGAATTAGAAAGTAACCAAGTAAAGAATTTAGAAAAACAAGGCTATAGTTGTAAGTAGGAGGAATTATGAATAAAAAAAAGTTAATGGTGGTAATTGATATATTGTTAGGTGCAATTTTAGTTGGAATTATGACATTTGGAATATATCAATATCTAAAAAGTGATGGTGAAAAATTCAAAGCAGAATATGAGGCATTAAACAATGAAAATGTAAATATAAATATTTCAAAAAATAATCCAATTAAATATGTAACTTTGGATGAAGTATTTGATATTATACAAAATAAAACAGGAGTAATATATTTTGGATTCCCTGGATGCCCTTGGTGTAGAAACATGATACCAGTTTTATTTGAAGCAGCAAAAAATAATAACATAGATACAATTTATTACTTTAATCCAAGAGATATAAGAAAATCTGATAATGAAGATTATAATAAATTAAAAGAAATATTAAATGAATATTTATCTGAAGATGAAAACGGTCAAAAAGTATTATATGTCCCAGATGTTTATTTTATTAAAGATGGAAAAATAGTAGGACATCATTTAGGTACTGTTGACTCACAAGAGGATCCAACTATTTCATTGACAGATGAAGAAAAAAATGAATTATTAGATATATTTAATGAATTATTTGAAAAAATTAGAAACTAGTTATTTCTAGTTTTTTTAATGGTTAAATTGTGTTATAATCTTAATGTAATAATGAAAGGAATATCAATAAGTATTGATTGAGGTGAAAAGATGGTATATTTAGATTACAGTGCAACAACACCAGTTAATAAAGAAGTATTAGAAAGTTTTAATAAAGCATCATTAGATTTTTTTGGAAATCCTAATTCATTACATAAACTTGGAATGCAATCAAAAAAATTAATAGATGATGCAACAGAACAAATATCTTCAATATTGAATGTAAAACCTAGTGAAATAATATATACAAGTGGTTCTAGTGAATCAAATAACTTAGCCATAAAAGGAATTGCTCTTAAATATAAAAATAGGGGAAAACATATAATAACATCCCCTTTAGAACACTCATCTATATATGGCCCTTTAAATTTCTTAACAGAAAATGGTTTTGAAGTTGATTTTGTAAAATTGAATTCAAATGGTTTAGTAGATCTAGAAAATTTAAAAGAATTAATAAGAGAAGATACTATTCTAGTTAGTATAGCCTCTGTTAATAGTGAGATAGGATTATTACAACCAATAGAAGAAATAGCTAATATAGTTAAAGAACATCCAAAATGTTTCTTTCATGTTGATATGACTCAATCAATAGGAAAAGTAGATATTCCTTTAACAAATATTGATTTAATGAGTTTTTCAGCTCATAAAATATATGGACTTAAAGGTATAGGTTGTTTAATAAAAAAAGAAAAAGTATTACTTGAACCAATAATTCATGGTGGGAAAAGTACAACAGTATTTAGAAGTGGTACACCTGCAACACCTTTGATAGTTTCTATATCAAAAGCACTACGTTTAGAACATACTTCATTAGATGAAAAATATAAAAATGTTTTAGAAAAAAGAAACTATTTAAAGGAAAAGTTAGAAAAGTATGAAAATGTTTATATAAATAGTAATGATTATTCAATTCCCTATGTTCTTAATTTTAGTGTAATAGGTGTAAAACCAGAAACTATGTTACATGCATTAGAAATGGATGATATATATATATCAACACAAAGTGCATGTTCAACAGGTCAAATGTCTAAACCAGTATTTGCGGTAACTAATGATGAAAAAAGAGCTCTTTCAAGTTTAAGAATAAGTATATCTAATTATACAACTAAAGAAGAGTTGGATTTATTTTTAAAATCCTTTGATAAAAATTATAAAAAGTTAATATTAAAGTAGGTGAAATATGAAAATACTTAAATTTAATGCAGTTTGGTGCAGTGGTTGTTTAGTTATGAAAAAGACCATAAAAGAAATAAAGGAATTATATCCAGAAATAGAATTTATTGATTATGATTATGATTTAGATGAAAAAGAAGTTGAAAAATGGAATGTTGGTACATTAATACCAGTTATGATTTTTTTAAATGAAGAAGGAAAAGAAATATTTCGTTTAAATGGTGAAAAATCGAAAAAAGAAATAGTAAAAGTAATAGAGGAGTTAAGAAATGAAAAAAATTAAATATATATTTTTATTTATTTTATCTTTCTTATTTATATTACCAAGTATAAATGCAGAAGAAAGAAAACAAGTAAATGTATATTTATTTCATTCTAATACTTGTAGTCATTGTAAAGCCGAAATAGAATTTTTAAATGAAATTCAAAAAGAATATGAAAATTTGAAAATTAATTTATATGAAATAAATGATGTAAAAGAAAACAAAGAATTAATGATTAATATAAAAGAAAAATTAAATATTGATTCACCTATGGTTCCTTTTACAGTCATAGGGGATTATTATTATATAGGATATAATGATGGCGTAAAAGATGGAATAAAAAATTTAATAGAAAAATATACATCTGAAGAACAATACGATGTTATTAAAGATATAATAGATGGAAAAGATGTTTCAAATTTTAAAATTAAAAATGGAGAAATTAATAAAATATCAACAGTGTTTGGTGAAATAGATCCTGCAAAAGTATCATTACCAATACTTTCTGTAATAATAGGTGCTATTGATGGATTTAATCCATGTGCAATGTGGGTTTTGATATTTTTAATAACAATGTTATTTAATATGGAAAATAAAAAAAGAATGTGGGCACTTGGTATTACATTCTTAGTTACATCAGCTTTAATATATTTAGTATTTATGTTTGTATGGCTTGGAATAGCAACCAAATTACTAACAACAATTAGTTGGTTAAAATTATTAATTGGTTTAGTAGCGTTAATAGGTGCATTCATAAATTTAAAAGGATTTATAAAATCGATAGTTAAAAAGGATGCTGGTTGTGAAGTTGTTGATAACTCTAAAAGAAAGAAAATTATATCTAAAATAAAAAAGTATACATCAGAAAAAAGTTTTATTTTAGCAATGTTAGGAGTAATGTTGTTAGCTATTTCTGTAAATGCTATAGAACTTGCATGTTCTGCCGGACTTCCAGTTTTATTTACAAATGTTTTAGCCTTGAATGATGTTAATTTTATTGAAAAATGCATATATATTTTTATTTACATATTCTTCTTCTTAATAGATGATATCATAGTGTTTTTTGTAGCAATGTTTACTCTTAACATTAAAGCACTTTCAACAAAATATACAAAATATTCTCACTTAATAGGTGGAATCATAATGCTTATTATTGGAATACTTATGATATTTAAACCTGAATGGTTAATGTTTAATTTTTAAACGACCATTCTTTTTTTACTATATATTTACGCATACATAAAAGTTACTCATTGACAAAAAATTAGAAATAATATAATCTATATTATAGATAGGAGTGAGGAAATGAACGAAGTTCAAAATAAAAAAATTTATACATTAAAAGTAGTGTTAATTACATTATTAGTAGTATTATTAGTAGGATGCATAAGCTTTATAGTTTGTGACAAATTTATAAAGAAAGATAATACAGAAAATAATCCACAAACAGAAGAGAAAGATAATACAAAAAATGATTCGCAAATAGAAAACAAAGATGATTTAATCGTTAATGGAGAAAAATATGAATTAATAGATATTAATGCAGATGTAGATTTTGATTCATATAAAATGGTATTAAATACTTGTTTCAAATGTGGAAGTTGGGATTTTATTTTTGACACAGAAACAACTGCAAGGTATGTTGATCAGGATATAAAATTTCCAAAACCAATAAAATATTGGGCAACTGCAGGTAGTAATAATATTTCAAGTAGTAATAATGAACATATTGAATACTTTCTTTTAAGTGGTGAAGGTGATTTATATGCAATTGATAAATTAACAAAAGAAATAGATTTAATATTAAGTAATAAAAATGTAACTGCAATAGCTAATGCGACAGATGAAGATGGAACAGAAATTGCTGTGTTAAAAACAACATCAGGAAATAAAAAAATTGTTTTAAAGTAATATCAAATAAAGAATAGATAGGCGTGAAATAATGAACGAAATAAAAAATAAAAAAGGAGATACAGTAAAAGTAGTATTAATAATCGTTTTATTGATTTTATTAATAGATAGTATGAGTTTTACAGTATATGATAAATTTATAAAGAAGGAAAATAGTAATCCGATGGTAACAGACAAAGATAAAAATAATGAAGCTAAACAAAATATAGAAATAAGCTTGTCTGATCCTATAATTACTTCATTAGTTTATCCAACTGATAGAAGTGCAGAATTTATATCAACATGGTCATATAAAAATATAAATGTATCACAAATTAGTAGAGCAGACATGATGTTTGATGCAGCAACATATGTAAAATATACAAGTACAGAAAAAAACAATGAATACTTCAATGTATATTCAGCAAGTGAAATTGAAAAAAACTTTAAAAAAATATATGGTCCAGACACAACATATTCAAATGCTAATATAGTTTCAGATGAGGGTTGTATAAGTGCTAATTATAATGAAAAAGATAATACTTATATAGCTTCTTCAAAATGCGGTACCGAGTCTTGTGGTTTCAAAGATGTAGTATCAAAAATATATAAAGCAGAGAAAGATCCTAATGAAGAATATATATATGTATATTCTTACGCACAAAAAGTAGAAGGTAAATGCGATTCTAATTTTGAAACAATCGAAACTTATTTAGTAGATAAAAATGATACAAAAACAAAAACATTATATACAGAAGATGCAGGACAATATTCAGAAAAATATAAATCAACTATTAACGAAATGATTGATAATAAAGAAGTTGAAACATATAAATGGACATTTAAAAAACAAAGTGATGGAAAATATTATTTTTATAGCGGAGAATGGCAATAGTCATTCTTTTTTTTGCTTGATATATTAAGAATGATTCCCATAATAATCATATAGCTAAGTAAACTAGACCCACCATAGCTTATAAAAGGTAGAGTTATCCCAGTAATTGGAATTAATCCAAAAGTCATACCAATATTTTGAAATTGTTGATATAAAGTCATTCCTGTTATTCCAGAAATAATATAAAAATTAATTCCGCCTTTACTTTTTTTACCAAGATTCATTAATTTAATATCAAAAATTGAAATAAAAATTATAAATAAAACAGATCCAATAAAACCAAAATTATTAGAAAATACAGCAAAGATAAAATCAGTTTGAGGTTCTGGAAAATATATAGGTGTATTATTTAACCCCATACCAAACAATCCACCACTACCAATAGATACAATGCCATTAGTTAATTGATAACCACTGTTATTGTTCCAATCAATTAATCTATCAATTCTTAAGAAAAAACTGGTTCCAAAAATATCAATAAATAATTCATTGTTCAAAAAAAACATTAATAATATAAAAGCTACAATACTAATTACTAGTAAAAATAAAGCAATAAACCATCCATATCTAATTCCAGATGTGAATAACATAAAGATCGTTATAAGTAAATATATTAAAACAACACCAGTGTCAGGTTCAAGAAAAGTTAAAATTAAAGGTATTAGAACAATAACTCCAACTCTAAGTAAGAAAAATAATTCATCTTTTACAGTTGCTTTTTTATACTTTGTATTAAATTTATCAATTTCTTTAGCTAACATAATAATTAGAATTATTTTCATAAATTCACTAGGTTGAAAAGTGCCAACTCCAGGAATTAAAAACCAACATTTAGAATTATTAATAGTAGGTCCAAATAAAAGAAGCCCTAACAACAAAATATTTCCAATTATATAAAATATTTCTATGTGTTTATATATAAAATCAGTTTTTATAAAAACAACAATTAATAAAATAATTCCTATTAAATACCAACCAGCTTGTTTCAAAGCAAGATTATTTACATTAGTAATCAATTTATTTGAACTAGAAATTGTTAAAATACTTAATATCATAAATAAGATAATTGAAATAACAAAAAAATAATCTATTTTATATTTTAATATCTTTTTCAAGCTGAATCACCTGTTATAATAATTTACAATTTTTAAAATAAATATTCATTAAATAAAAAAGTTGATAAAATATATAAATATGTAGTATAATTAAACTGGTGATAGAATGGAACATTTGCAGTATATAATTATAATAGCTGTTTTAATAATAATAGCGATTGCTATTACAAAATCAAAAAAGAAAGATTTTAAAATTGAAATAAATAAGTTAGTAGAATATTTAGGTGGTAAGGATAACATCGTAAGTTACGATGTTCAAAAATCTAGATTTATTGTTAATTTAAAAACTACAGATACTGTTAATAAAGAAGGTATTCAAAAGATGGGGGCTCAAGGTATCGTAGAAGTAGAAAATCAGCTAAAAATAATATTTGGTGAAGATGCAAAACAATTAAAAAAATGTATTGATGATTTAATGTGATAAAATTCTTCACATTTTTTCTTTATTCGACAAAACATGACAAATATATATGATACCATTTAATTAACAAATTTATTTGTTAGAGTGTGGGGGAATATATGTTAGAAATTATTTTAATTAATAGTATTTTTGTATTGTTTCCATTATTGTGTTATTTGATTTATGCAATATGCATGCAGAACTATTCTTTAAAAAAAAAGGAATTCTATTTAGATTTTGCGCTTATATCTTCATGTTATTTACTTATAAAATATGGGTACTCATATTCAACAATGGTTCCAAAACTAATGTTTCATATACCTTTAATATTTGCGTATTTATTAAATAGAAAATTAGGTATACTTATATTATCTTTGGTAGGTATTTATTATTACAGTTCCTATAATTTTGGATTATATATAATTTTAATAGAATATGTTATTTATTATATTTTGTATATATTAAAACAAAAATATAAAAGATTTGATTTCTTGTATATAAGATTATTTGTATTTACCAATACAGTAGTTTCATTTTGGTGGCTTTTAACAGATAAAACTGTTTTATTTACACTTTCATGGCAACTTATAGTTATATGTTTACTTTATTATTTTTTAATATGTTTAGTTGTTAATATATTTAAAAAATCAGAACAAATAACTAATATGTATAATAGTTTAAAAGACTTACAGAATTTAAAAAACTTACGTGAGAGTATATTTAAAATAACACATGAAATAAAGAATCCAATAGCTGTTTGTAAAGGATACTTGGATATGTTTCAAATAAATAATAAAGAACATAATGAAAATTATATTCCTATAATAAAAGAAGAAATCAATAGAACATTAGTTTTACTACAAGATTTCTTATCATTAAACAAAGTAACAATTGAAAAAGATATATTGGATATAAATTTATTAATAGAAGATGTTATAGACAGTTTTCATCTTCTTTCAAAAGAAAAAAACATAATTATCACATATAAAAATACTGATGATGAAATATTTATAAATGGGGATTATAACAGAATTGTTCAGGTACTTATAAATGTAATAAAAAATAGTATAGAAGCAATTGAGGCAAATGGGATAATAAAAATTGAATTAAATAATAATGAGGATGAAGTAGAAATATTAGTTCATGATAATGGACCCGGTATGGATAGTGAAACATTAGAAAAAATCAAACAATTATTCTTTACAACAAAACAAAATGGAACAGGTTTAGGAGTTGCACTTTCAAATGAAATAGTTGAAGCACATGGTGGGAAAATGAAATATACATCAATAGTAAATAAGGGAACGACTGTTTTAATTACTTTAAAAAAGCACTAAAGTGCTTTTATTTTGCTTCAATATAAATATTTTTGTCAAAAACATGTTGATTATTTTTAAGTTTATTACTAATTCTTTCAAGTTCAGAAGTATCTATTAAAAAGAAATCATGAATCAATATAGGTTTACCATTAGAAGTAGTAGGGTCATCCCAAGTTAAGTCAATGTGTTGCCATTTTTCATCCAAATATAAAAGATTCCATACATGTTCATCATTAATTATTTTATAGTTTTTAATTCCAAGTCTATCCAAAAAAATTGCCATTAAATCACTATAACCAGAACATACAGCTTTTTTATTTACTAATGCACCATATGCTTTATTTGAGCCATTTTCCTCAATATTTAATGAAGTATCATAACTAAGCATATTTATTACATAATCATGAAATGCTTTAATTTTTTCATTAGTAGTCATGTCATCAGTTATTATTTCATCAATAATTTTATCCATTTGTTCATTAACATAATTTATTTCATCATCAGTATATAACTTTTGAATGTTAACTGTAACTTTACCTAAACTAGATACTTCAAACGTTAAATACTTATAACTATTAAATGGATTAACCATATTATTTATAATTGATAAATCTTCAGATTCCTTTGTAATATAATTTATATCGTCGTAGCAATCTTTATAGTCAGGGTTACAATAGAATTGAAAAGTAGTCCAACCACTATTTAATATAGTATAAAAAATATTTAATAAATCTTGTTTATTGTTAGGTTCAAAATTTGTTACAGTGTGAACATAATTATATTCATAATCCTTATAATATGTATTTGCTTCACTAATTACAATTTTGTTGTTTATTACAAAATTTTTTAAAATATAATCCGAAATATTATTTCTAAATAAATATAAACAACTTATAATACCTATTAAAAATGTAAACTTTATAAATTTTTTTAATTTCATTTAATTCACCTACATATAGTATATCAAAAAAAAACTCAAACATTATTTAAAATAAAAAAAAAGTAAAATAATTACATTTCATTTACCTTTTTAGTTAATCTTGATTTATTACGTGCACTGTAATTTTTTGTAGCAACACCACAAGAAGTTGCTTTATCTATTCTTTTAATAGCTATTTTTAGATTTTCAGCAGCTTTTTCTTTGTCTTTAGCTTTTACTGATTTTTCTACATTTTTAATAGCTGTTTTCATACTAGCTTTAAAATTATTGTTATTTTCTTTTTTCTTAGCATCAACTAAGATTTTTTTCTTAGCGTTTTTCATATTTGGCATAATATCACCTCCATGTCATTAATACTTATAACATTTTAACAAAAAAATGATAAAAAAGCAAATAAATTTAATAAATTATTTAAAAATGATAAAAATATTAGAGGTGAATAGTATGAATAGAGAAAAAGATTTAAAAAAATATAACATAAGAACAGATCTACTTGTTGAAAGTATAAAAGATAATAATAATATAAAACCAGTTATTAATATAGAAGATAAAATTAAAATCACTACTGTAAAAGTTGATGAAAAGATGAAAAAATTAATAAATAAAAAACAAGGTAATTATATTACAATAGAATTTGAAGATGTTACAGATTTTACAAATAAAGAAAAAGTAAAAGAAGTTTTTTCTAAGGAATTAAAAAAAATGTTAGCAAATTTAAAAATCACAAAAAATTCATACTGTCTTATTGTAGGACTTGGAAATGATAAATCAACTCCAGATTCTTTAGGCCCATTATCAATAAATAATATTATAGTAACATCTCATTTGTTTGAACTTCAAAATGTTGAAGGTTTTATGAAAGTAAGTGCGATAAATCCAGGTGTTATGGGACAAACAGGAATAGAAACTAGCGATATAATCTTAAGTTTAGTAGAAAAATTAAAACCAGACTTTTTAATAGCAATTGATTCTTTAGCAAGTAGTTCTATTGAAAGAGTAAACAAAACAATACAAATGACTGATACAGGAATACATCCTGGTAGTGGAGTTGGAAATAGTAGAAAAGAAATTAGTTATGAAAAATTAAATATACCTGTTGTGGCAATAGGTGTACCAACTGTTGTAGATGCAAATGTAATTGTATCTGATACAATAAATTATATGTATAAACATTATGCATTTAATAAAGAATTTCTAAAAAATCCAATTAGTAAATTAGTTCCAAATGGTGTTAATTATTTAAAAAAAGATGTTAATATAAAAGAATCCGATAAAAAGGATTTGTTTGGAATAATTGGAACATTATCTGACAATGAATTTAAAGAATTAATATATGAAGTTTTGACCCCAATAGGTTATAATATGATGGTAACACCTAAAGAAATTGATTTTGTTATAGAAAAATTATCTGATGTTATAGGAAATGGAATAAATAAAGCTCTTCATGATGAAGTAAATTAAATATCAAGTTATTTGATATTTTTTTTGACAAAATGTACGCATATAATTATATATAATCATTAAAGAGGTGAAAAAATGAAATTTAAAAGTAAAAGAAGAATCAAATTAAAATTTAAATATTTAATATTTGTTATTATAATAATTTTAATTTATTTATTGTTTTCATACATTTCATCTAACTTTAAATTAGTTACAATAAATAAAAATGCTATATCTAAAATACTTTCAAATAATAGTATTCACATTATATATAATGAAGATAATAATTATTTCAATAAAATATTACAAAAATTTATAAACATAAATGACCCGATCGGAATACTTAAAAATCAAACAGAAAATAAAATTATATTAAAAGATAAATTAAAATTAAGTTCATATAAATATAAAGTATATTTATACAATACACATGATTTGGAACAATATAAAGATTTTATTCAAAATATAAAAATAAGTGTTGGTAACGCTTCATTATTGCTTTCAAATAATTTAAAAAGCATAGGAATAGATGTAATAGTGGAAAAACAAAAAGTATCTGATTTAACAAATAATAATTTATCAAAAAGTTTTGATATAAGTAAAACATTAGTAGAAAATATAATACAAAATGAAAATATTGATTTATTTATAGATTTACACAGAGATGATGAAGAAAAAGAAGTTACAACTTTAGAACTAAATGGTAAAAAATATGCAAAAGTAAAATTTGTAGTAGGAAGAAAAAATAAAAATTATATGTTAAATTATAATTTAACCGAACTAATTAATAGAAAAATAAAAGAAAAATATCCAGATTTAACACGTGGAATAGTATTAAATGATAATTATACATATAATCAAGAATTATCAGAAAAAATTATATTTATAAATATCGGTGGATATGAAAATGACATAGTTGAAGTAAAAAACACAATAGATTTGTTAGGCCCAATAATTAAGGAGGTATTAGATGAAGAAAACTAAAGTTTTAAACGTCATTTTTAAATACTTGTTTTTAATGTCATTTATTACATTTTTAACAATATATTTGTCACAAGCAACAGGATATTATGAATATAGACAATATAAAAAAAAGGAACTAACTGAAGAACAAATTAAAAAATTTGAAAAAGATATAAGCGATGGAAAAGAAATAGATATAGAATCATATCTAGAACCCGTAAAAAACTATGAAAATAAAATTTCGAGTGCTACACTTGCTATATCAGATACAATTGGAGATTATATGGTAAAAGGTATTGGAATAATATTTGGTGGTATTGGAAAATTAATAGATAGTTAACATATACTAAAGTATAAACAATTATTGACTTTAAAGGGTTTCAAATGTATAATTGTAGAAAGAGAGGAGTATATATATGTTTTGTAAAGAATGCGGAAAAAAGATGCCAGAAGATTCTAAGTTTTGCCCAGAATGCGGAACAAACAATAGTGCAAAAAAAACAGTAAAAAAAGAAACTAAAAAAGTAACAAAGGAATTAACTAAAGAACAAATTATTGAAGGAGATACTAAAGTATTCAAAATAGTTTCTTACATCGGAATACTTTGGATTTTAGGACTTTTCTGTGGCTCAAAAAATGATTCTAAAGTTAGATTTCATGTTGGTCAAGGAATTATTTTAACAATTGCTTGTGTTGCAGCAGGAATAGTTGCTGGTATTATTAATTTAATAATTGTAGCAACTTGTGCAGAGGTTTCATTCTTTGGAATGACCGCTGGTATAAGTCTTTTAGGTAAAGTTTTATTAGCAATCGTTAATTTAGCTTACTATGGAGCATGTATATTCTATATTGTTACTGGAATTATTCATGCAGCAAAAGATAAAGAAGAAAAACTACCTTTAATTGGTAATTTAGCTTTTTATAAATAACCTTGTTGGTTATTTTTTTTTATGATATAATTTTTTTATATTAAAGGAGAATTTTATGGAAGATTTAATAATTGGAGCACATGTTAATTTTAATAAAAATGAACAATTGGTTGGATGTGTAAAACAAGCCCTTGATTATAAAGCAACAACATTTATGTTTTATACAGGAGCACCACAAAATACTGTTAGAGTTTCTATTGATGATAATTTAACTAGTAAAGCAAAACAAATGATGATTGATAATAATATTGATATAAATAATGTGGTTATACATGCACCTTATATTATAAACCTAGCTAATAATAATGATAATTATAATTTTGCTATTTCATTTCTTAAACAAGAAATTGATAGAACAATAAGTTTAGGTATTAATAAAATTGTATTACACCCAGGAAGTCATGTGAAATTAGGAGAAACAGAGGGTATAAAAAATATAATATTCGCACTTAATAAAGTATTAGATCCAAATAAAAATGTGGTTATTTGTTTAGAAACTATGGCTGGTAAAGGAAGTGAATGCGGAAAAAAATTTGAAGAAATAAAGCAGATTATAGACGGAATAGAATTAAAAGATAAAATAGGAGTTTGCCTAGATACATGTCATATAAATGATGCAGGATATGATTTAAACGATTTTGATAAAATAATAAATGATTTTGATAAGGTAATAGGCCTTAAATATTTAAAATGTGTTCATATAAATGACAGTAAGAATATACTAGGAAGTCATAAAGATAGACATGAAAATATAGGATATGGAACAATTGGTTTTGAAAATTTAATTAAAATAATTTATCACGAAAAATTAAAAAATATCCCAAAAATATTAGAAACTCCATATGTTTCTAAAAATGAAGATGATAACAAAAAAATATATCCACCATATAAATTTGAAATAGAAATGATAAGAAATAAAAAAATTAATGAAAATTTAATAGAAGACATAAGAAATTATTATAAATAATCTTATGTCTTTTTATTGACATTATTTTTGATGATTGATATCATAAATATAGTATAGTAGGAGGGAGGAAATAAGTATATTATTACTTAAAATTTTATGAAAAAGAAAGGATTCACTTTAGTAGAATTACTAGCAGTAATAGTAGTTCTTGCAATAATTGCATTAATTGCAGTACCAGTAGTTATAAATATTACTAAATCAGCACAAAGAGGTGCATTTAAATCGAGTGCATATGGAATTTTAGAAAGTGCTAAAATATATTATTTATCAGGTAAGGTTCAATCCAAAGATGTTTTGTCTAGGATAGATGTAGTACAAAAAGATGAAAATGATAAATATATATTAGAATATAATGGTGAGAAACCAGAATCTGGGGTAATAGTTTTTGATTCAAATGGGAAATCAGCTTTAGCAATAAAAAAAGGCACTTTTTGTGCAAGCAAAAACTATAACGAAGAGGAAATAAAAGTTCAAGATATAGATAAAAATGGAAAATGTACTATAAATGAAAATGGAGTCATAGATATAGAAAAAGAAGAAACTGATGATTCTATTAAAATAGGTTATATAGAGGACTTGGTTGATTTAGCAATTTCTGTAAATGAGAGTTCTGATGGTGCTTCATCAAAAACTTATACATTAATTAGAAATTTAGATTTTAATGATGACTCATCATATAAAAATCCAACAAGTACAACTTATGGTGATATAAATAGAGATGGTAAGATAGATGATATCAAAACGGAATTAACTTCTAGTAAAGGATTCCCAATGATAGGAATAAATGGAACATTAAAAAATGAAAATGATGAAGATTATACAGTAGAAACATCATTTCAAGGAGTTTTTGATGGGAAAGGATATTCAATTAGTAATTTATATATAGACTCTCCATCTTTAACGTGCAATGGTTTATTTTCTAACATATCTGATGGGGCAGAAATAAAAAATATTAAGTTATTAGATTCAAAAGTAAATGGAGGAATCGAAAAATTTGGTTCACTGGTAGGTTGTGCAAAGGCAAAGGAAAAGCAAGTTACTTTAGATAATATAACAGTAACAGCAACAGTTAATGGTCCATCTGTAAATGCTGGAGGATTAATTGGTTATTCAGAAGGAACAGAAGCTAATAAAGTAATTGTCAATAATATAACAGCAAATACCAATGTAAGTGTAGGTTCTGCCTATGCTGGAGGATTAATTGGTACTTCCAATAATACAGAAATAAATAATATAGAAATTACTTCAAATGTTTCACAAGCAGGTGCTATATTAGGTGGCATAATAGGTCAAGCAATAAATACAAATGTTGACGGTGGAAATGTTAATACAACTATAATTGGCAAATCTGGCAATGGTGGAACTGGAGGAATATTAGGAAGTTCTCAAACCCCTGCATCAATAAAAAATTTAAATATTAAATATGATATAACATCGTACAATATTATAGGAGGTGTATTAGGAAATTCATCTGGATATGCTACTATTGATAATATAAATGTCCTAACTGGTAGTACTATAAAGTCTTCTAGTGATAGTGTAGGGGGACTAGTAGGATCTGGTGGTGCTAATATATCAAATTCAGAGGTTAATGCTGACATATCAGTTGGATATTCTAGTGGAGGAATTTTAGGATATGGGGGGGGTACTATATCGGATTCAACTTTTAATGGAAATATTACTAGCAATTCAACTTATGAAATTAGATATGTGGGTGGAATAGCTGGATCATTTAGCGGTAAAATTGAAAATGTAAAATCAAATGGTAAGTTAAAGTTTGATTGTAATGCCTCATCTGTTGGTGGAATTGTTGGTGATAATACTAATGGAAGTAGTTCATCATTAAATAATGTAAATTCTACAATGAATTTGAATATGAAATATGGTTCAAATGTAGGCGGAATTGTTGGATCTACCAATGGAGATATTGAGAATGCAACTGCAAATTTAGATATAACATTTACAGATAATTCATCAAGTAATTCACATATTGGTGGAATAGCAGGTTTTACAGGCTCAAGTATAGTTAATAATGCAACATATATTGGAACAATCTCTTCTGGTACATCATTTAATGTTGCTGGATTAATAGGTGGGTTATATGATACAAAAGTAAAAAATAGTTATGTAAATACAATTATAAAATCGAATAGTGCTTATTATATAGCAGGCTTTTGTAACTCCGATCAATCTTCAGGTTCTTCAATATATAATTCTGGGGCAAATGTAAAAATGATAATTAATCATACGACAAGTGATAATGAAACAATAACTGGGTTTGCAAGAAATACTCCTATTTATAATAGTTTTTCAAATGTAGATATAACATTAAATACCGCTGGTCGTCAAGCAGAAGTTTTTGGCTTAAGTCAAAAATCTGTATCAAATAGCTATATTACTGGAAACATAACAATAAATGGAACAGATAGTGCTTTCTTACATGGAATAAGTAGTTCTAGTGTTAATAATTCATATACTAATACAAATGTAGTAATTAATAATCCAGGTACTTCTTCAAATAAATGGTTGGTACTTTATGGAATAACAAGTGAAAATGCTACTAATAGTTTAACAAATTCTAATCTTACATTGAAAAATGCGGATACATATAAAAACGGATTTAGTACAAGTCCATCTGAAGCAGGTGGAATGATATACAGATTAGGTCAAAATGTAAATAATTCATTTTATTCAGCAAGCCAATTGATAAAAGATGAGGCAGGAACAACGTTACCAACAACCACAGTTGCTTCTGAAACATCAGCATCAATAGATGATATTAAAACTGTAAATTGGCAATCAAGTTTATTTGGCAATAAATTTAAGTATAAGGAAGGATATTATCCTCAAGTTTATAAGGTTGATGATAATGGTAATGCGACAACAGAATTAGTTCCAAACCAAAAATTAATTAAAATAACTGGAACTGATTCATCTCAAACTCCGACTATAACAACACAAATAGAAAAAGAAAGTATAGTTGGTGAAACTGATAAAGAAGCACCAACTTGTGAATTAAATTATTTTGATTCATTAGAGAATGGTTTTACAGCATCATATTTATGTACAGATAATGTTGAGGTAACAGAAAAAAGACATTTGTATGATTCGAGGTCAGATATGACTGCTAATATAACTTCTTTAGCATCACTTGATATAAAATCATCTTCAACAAGCAATAATACCGTAAGTACATGGACAACTACGTCTTCAGCAAGTCAAGGAGTGGAAGCTCCAGACCAAGGACTATGTTATTACTTTAGATATGGAGCACAAGATGCTGCTGGAAATTACAGGGTTTATAAAACATCTTATTGCTTGAGTTATTAGGAGGCGTTATGAAAAAGAAATATATAATAATATCAGTAATTATTGCTATAATAGTAATAGCTTCAATATTAATTATAGTAAAACTAAATTCAAATACAAAAAATAGTCAAGGTTATGATTATTTAGGACTTCAAATTGAATATAATGATAATAATTCTTTGTTGCACATTCCTTTATATGAAAAACAAAAAGAAGTTACAAAAAAAGTAACTATAGAAAATAAATCTAAGGAACAAAAACAATATGATATAGTATGGTCATCAATTTCAAATTATAGCAATGAAAAAGCTATATACATGGTAGAATATAAAACAAACAAAAAAACTAAAGTAAATAATATAGATTCAAAAGAATTAGGAAATCTGAAATTTGATGAAGTAATATACCATGATGTAACAATAGAACCAGGTGAAAAGCAAACATACAAGATTACAATTAAATCTTTGGATAATGCGGATTTAGTTGGTAATTTAGATGCTGCTATAGCAATAAAAGTTTTAAATGAAACAAAGAACGCAGATTAATGCGTTCTTTTATTGTAGAAAATTTTTATATTTTTCTTTAAAGAAATAATATAAATTTTTAATTTTATTTAAATTATTTTCATCAATTTCAAAACTTAATTTGTTAAAAATTGGAGTAACATCACCAAACACAATTTGTTTCCAATCCTTTTTAATACAATTATAAATTATATCTAAATTATTATTATTTAGAGTAATATTGTTTTTTAATCCAAAATCATAAACATCTTTTTTTGTTATTTTGTCAATATATTGTTTAATTATAAACTCTTTCAATGAAATCACCTTAATATAATATATGTATAAAAGTTAAAATAGAGAATAATATAATTATAGGTGATATTATGTATAAGGCAAAACCATTAAAATTTTCATTTAATGCTTTAGAACCATACTTAAGTGAAGAAACGGTGCGAAGACATTATATAATATATACAAATTATGTAAAAAGATTAAATGATTTAATAGAAAATAATAAATATACTTTAGAAGAAACAATAAAAAATATAGACGAATTTCCTATGGAAAATAGAGATAAAATATTATTTTTATCATCAGCTATCTTAAATCATGAATTATATTTTGAAAATATAGGACTAAATAAATCAGAACCAGTGGGAAAATTAAAACAAAAAATAGAACAACAATATGGAAGCTTTGAAAAATTTAAGGAAGAATTTAAAAAACAAGCATCATATGTTATAGGATCAGGATATACATTTTTAATATTAAACAATAACGATTTAGAAATAATTAATACATCTAATCAAGAAAATCCATATTCATATGATCTTATACCAATAATGAATATAGATTTATGGGAACATGCTTATTATATTGATTATTTTAATAGACAAGAATATATAGATAACTTTTTTTCAATAATTGATTTTGAAGAAGTAAACAACAATTATGAAAAAAATATCAAATAATAAAATAATAACTATTGAAAGAAGATATAATATATTAATTGCTATAACAATAATCGCAATGCTCATTTTAGTAATAGGACTATTTAACGTACAAATATTAAAACATAATTATTATAAAGATAAATTACAAGAATTAACAAACAACATTGTATATGGAGAAAGTGCTCCAAGAGGTAGAATATATGATAGAAATGGAAAAATAATAGTAGATAATAAAACAGTAAAAGTTATATATTATAAAAAAAAATCGGGAGTAACTACGAGTGATGAAATAAATACTTCATATAAACTTGCTCAAATACTTGATTTAAATTACAATACTACTGATTTAATGATAAAAAAATTTTGGATAAAAAATAACTATGATGCAGCGTATAATTTAATAACCAAAAATGAAAGACTTTTGTTAGAAGAAAGAAAAATTACATCTCAAGATATAGAAAACTATAAACTTGAAAGAATAGATGTTAGTAAAATAAATTATAGTGATTTAGATAAAAAAGCAGCATATATATATAATCTAATGAATACAGGATATTCATTTACAAAAAAAAGTATAAAAAAAGAAAACGTAACAGACCTTGAATATGCAAAAGTCGCAGAAAGTCTAAACGAAATGCCAGGTGTAGAAGTAAAAATGGATTGGGAAAGGGTATATCCATACGGAGATGTTTTTAGAGCTATATTAGGAAGTGTATCAAATTCAGAAACAGGAATACCATATGAAAAAAAAGATTATTACCTAAACAAAGGCTATTTACTTTCAGATAGAGTTGGAATCAGTTATTTAGAAATGCAATATGAAGATATATTAAAAGGTACAAAGAATAAATATAAATTAGAAAATGGTGAATATGTTTTAGTAGAAGAGGGAAAAAGAGGAAAAGATATAGTATTAACTATAGATATTGAATTACAAAAAGAAATAGAAAAAATAATGGATGAAGAAATTATTAAAGCAAAAAAAGATGGACCAAACACAGAACATTATGAAGGTTCATTTGTAGTTATTTCAGATCCAAAGTCTGGTGGAATACTTGCAGCATCTGGCAGAAAAGTGACTAAAGTAGATGAAAATTATAAAACATATGATTATACACCAGGAATAAGTACAAGCCCAGTTGTTATGGGTTCAGCAATAAAAGGTGCTTCTCATATAGTAGGATATAATACAGGTGCATTAAAAATAGGTGAGATTAGAAAAGATGATTGTTTAATTCTTCCGTCAACTCCTCCAAAATGTTCTTGGAAATATCTAGGAACTTTAAATGATATAACTGCTTTAAAACAATCTTCTAATACATATCAATATCATACAGCTATAAGAGTTGGAAAAGGAAGTTATTCATATAATAAAGCATTAAAACTTGATTTAAGCGCATATAAGATATATAGAAACACATTTGCTGAATTTGGACTTGGAATTAAAACAGGTATAGATTTACCTATCGAAAGTGAAGGATTTAAAGGAAAAAGTGATACACCATCATTACTTTTAGATTTTGCAATAGGACAGTATGATTCATATACACCTATTCAAATGACACAATATATAAATACAATAGCAAACAATGGATATAGATTGCAGTTGCACTTTTTAAAGGCAGTATATGAACCAACAGATATACCACTTACAAACTTATCATACGAATTTGAAACAAATATTTTAAATAAAGTTAATACACTTGATATATATATTCAAAGAGTAAAACAAGGATTTAAAAGTGTAATGGAAACAAATGGTACAGGAGTAGGATATATAGATTCAAAATATAAACCAGCAGGAAAAACTGGAACGAGTCAAAGTATAATAGATACAAATAACGATGGATATGTTGATACAATGGTACTTAACCATACATTTGTATCATATGCTCCATATGATGATCCTAAAGTAACTTTTACGGTTATTTCACCTAACATTTTTAATTATAAGGGTAAAAGTAATAGTAGAAACTACGTAAATATGAAAATAAGTAGAGCAATATCAAAAAAGTTCTTTGAAATTTATAAATAATTTGTTATAATATGGTAGTATGCATTAAAAAGGAGGGAAACTTAGTATGGCAAAAAAAGGAGAAGCTAGAGAAAGAATTACTCTTGCATGTACAGTTTGTAAAGAACAAAACTATCGTACAGAAAAAAACAAAAAAAATACAACTGAACGTTTAGAACTTAAAAAATATTGTTCAACTTGTAAAAAAACAACACCTCATAAAGAAGGAAAATAATAAGGAGGAAAAATCATGTTTAATATTAATGATATAAAAAACGGAATAACTTTCTTGTTTGAAGATAATATATATCAAGTAATAGAATTTTTACACGTAAAACCTGGAAAAGGTGCTGCATTTGTAAAAGCTAAACTTAAAAACTTAAGAACAGGATCTATTACTGAAAAAACATTTAATACAAGTATAAAGTTAGAAAAAGCCATCATAAGTAAACAATCAATGCAATATCTTTATAGCACAGGTGATGTTTATAATTTTATGAACATGGAAACTTATGAACAAATTGAAATTTCTAAACAACAATTAGGTGATGATGCTAAATACTTAAAAGAAGGTTTAAATGTTAATATAACTTTCTATCAAGGTGAAATGTTAGGAATTGAATTACCTGAAAAAATTGAGTATACTGTAGCAAAAACAGAACCAGCTGTTAAAGGAAATACTACAAATAATGCTTTAAAAGAAGCTTATATGGATAATGACTTAATGGTTAAAGTACCTTTATTTATAGGTGAAGGCGAAAATATTGTAGTTTCTACAAAAGATGGTAAATATGATTCAAGAGCATAACAAGCTCTTTTTTTTTATATAAATTTGTGTTAAAATAAAAAAAGAAAGTAGGTAAACATATGAAAGGATTTACTTTAATTGAATTGTTAGCTGTATTAATAATTCTTGGAATTGTAACAATGATTACGGTACCTATAATAAGTAATCAAATAAATTCAGCTAAAGATAAAGCTTATGATGAACAAATAAATAGAATAGAAGAAATTTCAAGAAACTGGGGTGTTTCTAATACAGAATTACTTCCAGATGAAGGAGAAACTTATTTTTTAACGCTTGATAAATTAAAAGAAGATGGCTTATTAGATGAAAAGGAATTAAGAAATCCAAAAGATAGTTCTATAATGACTGGATGTGTGATAATAAAATTTGATAATGATACTAATCAATATAGTTATAAATACAATGAAAAAAACTGTAATATGTATATTGAAAAGATAAATGACAAGCAAATTAGTTATCCAATTCTAGATGATGGAATGATAGCTATAAAGTATGAAAATGACAAGGCATATGTAGCAAATATTTCAGATGAATGGTATAGTTATAAAAATAGTAAATGGGCAAATGCGATAGTTGTAAAAGAAGATAAGAAAAAAGATTATGTTGTAGGAAAAGAAGTTGTGGAAGATGATGTACTTGCTTATTTTGTATGGATACCAAGATATGAATATACAGTAAAATCATCATATGGTGTAAATGGAGAAGATATATCAAATCCAGGTTATATAGATATAAGATTTAGTAAAATAAATGAAAAAAGTACGGGAGATGCAAATTATACAGGAGATGTTTTAGAAAATTGGAGAACCCAAGATGGTTTTACGTTAGGAGATGAAGAATTACCTGGAATATGGGTTGGAAAATTTCAAACAGGTTATGGAACAAATATTAGTGGATATCCTAATAATACAGTAATAGAAAATCCTACAATTAAACCAAATGTAACAAGTTTAAGATATCAAAATGTAAGTACTCAATATGAACAAGCAAAATTATTTAACAATTATGGAATAAAAAATGAATCCAGATTAATGAAAAGTGATGAATGGAATGCTGTAGCAATTTTATCACAATCTTTATATGGAAGATGTCAAAATGATGGAAGTTGCCCTGAAGTTAGAAGAAATAATAATAGTAGTTATATAACAGGATATTCAGAAGTAAATAGACGTTCAAAAGATTATGGAACAGATTCTTCAATTACCCAACCATACAATACATCAGTTGGAAAAGAAGCTTCAACTACTGGAAATATTACTGGAGTATATGATATGAATGGTTGTGCATATGAATTTGTAATGGGTGTCCTTTCTGATGAAAAAGGGAATGCACGAAGTGGATATTCTGCAATAACGTATACCAGTGAACAAGCAAAAACTATATTAGGAAGAACTGATAATATAGCTGTTGGAATATGGAATAGTGGTTTTAATGGAAAAGTATATGGGAAGTCGTTAGACGGAAAAGAATTATATGTTACTGATGGAAAGAATTTCCCAGATAATAAATATTATAATTTATATACTACAAATAATATTAATACTGGATGCAATGGTGAAAAATGTTATGGTTTAATAGAAACATGGGGATGGTATAATGAACTTGCAGTTATGCCAAGTGAACAATCTTCATGGATGATTAGGGGTGGTCATTTTGATAGAGGTATAATGTCTGGAATTTGGCATATAAATATAAATCCAGGAAGAGAAAATAATTACACCTCATTTAGAGTTGTAATAACGCCAAGTTATACATAAACTGTTAAAAAAAATTAAACAATTGTTTAATTTTTTTTTATATTATATAATTAGTTTGGTGATATTATGAAAAAACCAGAATTACTTGCTCCTGCAGGTTCAATGGAAAGTTTAAAAGCAGCTATTTGTGCAGGATGCGATGCGGTATATTTAAGTGGTAAAAAGTATGGTGCAAGATCATTTGCTACAAATTTTGATAATGATGAATTAATAGAAGCAATAAAATTATGTCATTTATATGGAATAAAAATATATGTAACAGTAAATACACTTATATATGAAGATGAAGTAGAAGATTTTTTAAATTATATAGATTTTCTTCATGTTAATAATGTAGATGCAATAATAATACAAGATATTGGGATGGTTGATTTAATTAGAAAAACTTATCCAAATTTAGAACTTCATGCATCAACACAAATGCATATACATAATTTAGAAGGTGTAAAATTACTAGAAAAACTAAATATAAAAAGAGTAGTTTTAGCTCGTGAAACAAGTATAGATACTATAAAAAAAATCAAAAATAATACGAATTTAGAACTTGAAATATTTGTTCATGGAGCACTTTGTGTTAGTTATTCAGGTCAATGTTTAATGAGTTATTTAATAGGTGGTAGAAGTGGTAATAGAGGGGCATGTGCTGGAAGTTGTAGGTTACCATATGATGTAATAAGAGAAAACAAAAAATTAAATATAGGACATTATCCATTAAGTATGAAAGACTTAAATACGTTAAGTAATATTGATAAGTTAATAGATTTAAATATAGATAGTATAAAAATAGAAGGAAGAATGAAAAGACCTGAATATGTATATATAGTTGTTGCGCTATATAGAAAAGTAATAGATGAATATGTAAAAACAGGAAAAATAAATATAAAAGAAGAAGATATAAAAGAATTAAAAAAAATATTTAATAGAGAATTTACAAAAGGATTTATATTTAATGAAGAAAATAATTTAATAGTTAATGAACAAAAACCAAATCATCAAGGTATAGAAATTGGAAAAGTAATTGATTATAAAAATAATTATGCAACTATAAAATTAACGGATGACTTAAATATAAATGATGGAATTAGATTTATAGATGAAAAAGATTATGGATTTATTGTAACAAGTATGTTAAAAAATAATAATAAAGTTTCTTGTGCTAAAGCAGGAGATATTATAAAAATAAAATCAGAAAATAAAATAAAAAATAGTGCAATTGTTGTAAAAACATCAGATTATAATCAATTAAATGAGATAAAACAAAAAATATCTGTTAAAAGAAAAGTAAATATAGATTGTTCTGTATATGCTAAAATAGGAGAAAAAATATCTGTTACATATAATGATAATAAAAATACAGTTACAGTTTTTGGGAATATTGTAGAAAAGTCAAAAAATTATCCAATTACAAAAGATAAAATAAAAAATCAATTAGAAAAGTTAGGCGATACAGTATATCAAATAAATAAATTTAGTATAGAATCAGATGAAAATATATTTATAAACATAAAAGAATTAAATGAATTAAGAAGAAATTTAGTAGAAAAACTAAACGAAAAAAGGATTTATAATATACCTTATTTAAAAAAAGAATACAGTATAAAACTTCCAGATTTAAAACAAAACCAAGAAATAAATTTAGAAGTATTAGATGAAAAAATATATGATAAATTAAAAGAATTTGATTTTAATAAAATATATTCAGAAATAGATAACAAAATATTTGTAAAAAAAATTCCTAGAGTAATAAATGAATATATAGAAGATAGTAATTTATTATTAGTAGGAGAACTTGGAAGTATAAATAAATATAAAAATATAGAAACAGATTTTTCTTTAAATGTTACAAATTCATATTCAGTAGCGCTCTTACATAGCTTAGGAGTAAAAAAAGTAACACTTTCTTATGAAGTAAATGAAAGTATGGTTAATAAAATATATGAAAATTATGTAAAAAGATATGGTAAAGAACCTAACTTAGAATATATAATAGCTTCAAGAAAGCAAGCAATGATTTCTAAATTTAACTTAGTAAAAAAATATGGAAATAATATATATTTATTAGATAGACTTAAATACAAATATCCTATAATAGAAAAAAATAATTTAATGTATATATACAATAATAAATATGAATATAATAATATTTTAGCTAAAATAAATAAAAGAATAATAGTTGATTTTTATTCTGATATAACACAAACATTAATTGATTTTATTAAAGGAGTAATAAATGAAAATAGATAAAATAGTAGTAGGAGATTATCAAACAAATTGTTACGTTTTAACACTCAACAATAATTGTATAATAATTGATCCAGGTGATGATTATGAAAAAATACAAGAAAAAGTTGGCAATAAAAATATAAAGGCAATAATAATAACACATTATCACTTTGATCATGTTGGTGCTTTAAATAACTTTAAGAGTAAAATAATAGATTATAAATACAAGGATGGATTTTATAAAATAAATGATTTTGAATTTAATATAATACATACACCAGGCCATAAAGAAGATTGTATAACAATATATTTTGAAAAAGAAAAAATAATGTTTACAGGAGATTTTATATTTAAAAATTCAATTGGTAGGATGGATTTAGAAGGTGGAAGTATATCTGATATGAAAAAAAGTTTAAAATTAATATTAAAATATGATGATGACATAGTAATATACGCTGGTCATGGAAATGATACTACATTAAAAAATGAAAAAAATAACTTTAAATATTACATTTAACAAAAGAGGAAAATTATGAATAAAAATGATATATATAAACTTTTAAATAATAAAAAAATATGGCATGAAATTGTTGAACACGAGGCAGTTTATAATATGGAAGATTTAAAAAAAACTAAATTATTGTATCCAGAATATGATGCTAAAAACTTATTTCTTTGTGATGATAAAAAGAATTACTTTCTTATAACAGTTAAAGGAATTAAAAAAATCAATTTAAAAGAATTTAAAAATAAAAATAATACACGTTCTTTAAGCTTTGCTTCACAAAAAGATTTAAATGAAATTTTAAATTTAAATCCAGGTAGCGTATCTCCTTTTGGATTACTAAATGATAAAGAATTGAAAGTAAAATTTTTCATAGATAAAAGTTTTATGATGGACAAATATATAATAGGAGTACATCCAAATGATAATACTGCAACAGTATGGTTAAATGTAATGGATTTAATTGAAATAATAAACGAACATGGTAATGAAATTAATATTGTAGAAATATAAAGGTAGTTTTGTTAAACTGCTTTTTATATTACAAAACTGTAAGATAATAAAAGTAATTTTAATGTTATAATATTTGTAGAAAGTTGGTGATTATATTTGAAAAAAATAATGATTGTTGAAGATGACAAAATTGTGGCAAGTGAATTATATAATTTATTAACAAACTCTTCTTATGAAGCAACTATATTAACCAATTTTGAAAATGCCTTGGAAACAATACTTAAAAGTAATTCAGATCTTATTTTACTTGATATAAACATACCTTATTTAAATGGAGAGTTATTACTAAAAAATATTAGAAAAAAATCTAATATTCCAATTATAATGGTAACAAGTAAAACTAATGAAGCAGATGAAGCATTATCAATCATGTATGGAGCAGATGATTATATAATTAAACCATATAACCCAACTATATTATTACTTAGAATATCTAACATATTTAAAAGATGTGAACAAAAACTAGATATAATAAAATTTAAAAACTTGATAATTAATATTAATAAAGGAATCATTAAAAATAATGAAAAAGAAATTACTTTAACAAAAAATGAAATGATTATTTTTAGTTATTTATTAAATAATAAAGAAAGAATAGTAACACGAGATGAACTTATGACAACTTTATGGAATAATGATGAATATATTAATGATAATGCACTTACGGTAAATATAAGTAGATTAAGAACAAAATTAAAAGAATTATCTGAAGAAGAAATGATTGAAACTAGAAAAGGATTAGGATATATATTATTATGAAATTTTTAAATTACTTAAAAGATAAAATAGTTAGTATAATTATATATATATAATTACATCAATAATTATATGTTTAATACTTAGAGCATTTAAATTAAATAATGATGTAACTTTGATAATTTTTTTAATACTATCAATAAATGGCTTATCTATATTACTTTTAAATTATTTTAGAAAAAGAAATTATTATAATAATCTTTTAAATATGTTAAATAAATTAGATAAAAAATATTTAGTATTAGAAACAATTCCAGAACCTACTACATATGAAGAAATATTAACTAATGATATTTTATATGAAATAAACAAATCAATGATAGAAAACATTAATTTACAAACTAAGGGAATTACTGAATTTAAAGAGTTTGTTGAAATTTGGATTCATGAAATAAAAATACCAATATCAAGCATGGTATTAAAATGTCACAATCATAAACAAATAAATTCTATGGATTTTTTAAGTATAATTAGAAAATTAGATAATAATATAGATCAAATACTTTATTATATGAGAAGTGAAATTACAGAAAAAGATTTCATAATTGGAAAATTTTGTCTTAAGGAAATAGTTAGAAATGTTAGTTTAAAAAACAAAGATGATTTACTTGAAAATCAAATAAAACTAGAAGTTAATATTGATAATTTAAATGTATACACAGATAAAAAATGGCTAGAGTTTATATTAAATCAAATAGTAAACAATAGTATAAAATATAAAAAAAATAACAATAGTATTATTACTATTACAGCACATGAAGAAAAAGATAAAATTATACTTTCAGTATATGATAATGGAATAGGTATACCAAGTAAAGACATTAAACGTGTTTTTGATAAATCATTCACTGGTACAAATGGAAGAGATAAAGTTAAATCAACTGGTATGGGATTATATATTATAAAAAAATTGTGTAATAAATTAGGTCATAATATTTATATTAAAAGTGAAGAAAATAAGTATACAAATGTTGTTATTGAATTTGGCAAAAATAAGTATTATAAATTTTAATATTACTAAAATGTAATGTTGTGTAATATTAAACAAGCGACAAATTATTATAACTTTAATATAATTAATTACGAAAGGAGAAATATTATGGAAAATATTTTAAAATTATCTAATGTAGAAAAATATTATGGAAGTAAATCAAGCTTAACAAAAGCTATTAATGATATTTCTATGGAAGTTTTAAAAGGAGAATTTGTTGCTATAATGGGAGCAAGTGGTTCAGGGAAAACTACACTTTTAAATATGATTTCTACAATAGACAAAGTAACATCAGGACATATTTATGTAGAGGGGGAAGATATTACAAAATTAAAAGGAAATAAACTAAATAAATTTAGAAGAGATAAATTAGGATTTATTTTTCAAGATTTTAATTTACTTGATACTTTAACAGGATATGAAAATATTTCACTTTCTCTATCTATTCAAAATGTACCATATAAAGAACAAAAAGAAAGAATAAATAATATGGCAGAAAAATTAAATATAACTAAAATACTTAATAAATATCCATATCAAATGAGTGGTGGTGAAAAACAAAGAATAGCAAGTGCTAGAGCAATCATTACAAATCCTAGTTTGATTTTAGCCGATGAACCAACTGGCGCTCTTGATTCAAAATCATAAAGACAATTGTTAGATAGCATTGAGTTTTTAAATAAAAAACTAAATTCTACAATTTTGATGGTAACTCATGATGCTTTTACAGCAAGTTATGCTTCACGTGTTATATTTATAAAAGATGGAAAAATATTCAGTGAACTAAATAAAGAAAATTTATCTAGAAAAGAATTTTTTGACAATATAATGGATGTAGTTACTTTACTGGGCGGTGAAATGAACGATGCTTTGTAAATTATCTATTTCAAATATTAAAAAAAGTTTTAAAGATTATGCAATTTATTTTGTAACTTTAATACTTGGTGTTTGTATATTTTATATTTTTAATTCAATGGACAGTCAAACTGCTATGTTAGAAGTGTCAAATAGACAAGGAGAAATGATAGATTTATTAACTCGCTTACTATCATATGTATCAGTTTTTGTATCATTCATTTTAGGATTTTTAATTATATATGCGTCTAGATTTTTAATAAAAAAAAGAAATAAATATTTTGGAATTTACATGACACTTGGAATTTCTAAAAGAAAAATATCATTTTTATTATTAATAGAAACATTTTTAATAGGTCTTATTTCATTAATTATTGGTTTATTATTAGGTATGATTTTATCTCAAATTAATAGTGTTTTTGTTGCCAACATGTTTGAAGCTGATATGACAAATTTTAGATTTAATTTTTCAAAAACTGCTATGATGAAAACAATTTTATATTATGGTATTATTTATATTATTGTAATGATTTTTAATACAATCATAGTAAATAAAAATAAACTTATAAATTTATTACAAGCAAGTAAAAAGCAAGAAAAGATTAAATTTAAAAATCCTATTGTTTGTATAATATTATTTATATTATCTATTCTCATGCTTTCATCCGCATATTATATGGTAACTAAACGTTTATTTAAATTAATAAAATATGATGCAAGTATATTATTTTTACCAATATCACTTGGAATAGTTGGAACAATATTATTCTTTTATTCTATAGCAGGTTTGGTTTTAAAAATACTTATCTAAATGTCATAAATTATATTATAAAAAATTAAATACTTTTGTTTTTAAACAAATCAGCAGTAAAACAAATACAATGGTTGTATCTATATCTGTTATTTGTATTATGTTATTTTTTACCTTGTGTTTGTTATCAAGTACATTTACTATAAAAAATTATTTTAATAATTCTATTAATAAATATGCACCAGCAGATTTTGAACTTATTAAGTATTATTATAATCAAAACAAAGTATCAGATGAAGATATGCTTAATCTAATCAATAATGATATAGAATTAAAAAATAATATAAATTTAACTATTATTAATGAGTATTATGATGAAAATATGTTATATAAAGAATCATTAGGAAATTATTATTTAGAATTAAAAAATAAATCCCCATTTGCAAATTATAATTCAAAAGTAGAAATTATTTCGCAAAGTGATTATAATAAAATATCAAAATTATTTAATTTAGATGAAATAACATTAAAAGATAATGAATATGTTATTGTTTCAAATTATGAAAAAGAAATATATGATGAGGTAATGAATAGAAAAAGCATAATTAACATATTTGGTAAAGAATTAACTCCAGCTTTAAATAAAAGTATAGAAGGATTTGTAAAAATTAGTGGAAATCCAACTAATATGGGATTTTTCGTTGTTCCAAATAATGTAATTGATTCTAATTCTGAAAACAATAAAATATTGATTGGAAATTATTCTACTACAGATAAAGATAAAATTAATTATATAGAAAATAAATTAAAATATTATTCAACGGAAAATGGTTATGATTTAGATACAAAAAATGATATAAAAGCTGCATCAATAGGTCTTTCCGTTATTGTTACATTTATTGGACTTTATTTGGGTATAATATTTTTAATATCTTCATCTGTAATTTTAGCTTTAAAGGAATTATCAGATTGTTTAGATGATAAAAATAAATATAAAGTTTTAAGACAAATAGGATCTGATGAAAGAGATATAAATAAAGCATTATTTAAACAAACTTTAATATTTTTTATAACACCTTTGTCATTAGCGATAATTCATACTATATTTGGGCTTAAATTTTGTACATATATTTTAAGTAGTTTAGGAATAAAAAGTATTTTAGATGGTTCAATAATTACCTTTATATTTTTAATTATTATATATTCTATATATTTTGTAGTAACTTACTTATGTAGTAAAAACATAATTAAAGAAAAAATGTAAAATTATTTGTGTTATAAAAAAAGGGTACTTTAATGAAATATATAGTATTGCTTAGAGAAACAAATATTAGTGAAAAAAATAAAATATCAATGAATGAATTAAAAATTGAATTAGAAAAAAAGTACAATAATGTAATGACATATTTAAATAGTGGAAATATAATTTTAGAATCTTTCGAAAGTAAAAAGAATATAACAAATCAAATTTTAAAAATAATAAATGACAAGTTTAATTTAAAAATTCCTATTCATATTCTTACTTTTGATGAATTAAATAATATATTTGAAAATATTCCAAGTTGGATTAAAATGAAAGATAAAGCGTTTTATAATAATATTATTTTTATAATTCCACCAGCAAATTATATAAATGTATATAATCAATTAGGAAAAATTTCTGAAAACATAGAAATGGTAAAAGAATATAATAATGTTATATTTTGGTCATATAATTTAAAAAACTATAAGAAATCAAATTTGTGATTAAAACTGCAAGTACTAGTATAAAAGATAGTATAACAATTAGAACAGTTAATACAATGAAGAGAGTTTTAGAATTGTGTAGTGAAAATAGTAGAATGTAAAAAATTTAGTACATAATACTAAATTTTTTTTATATCATTAGAGGTTTATTAGTTTATTAGGTTAGTTTGACAAAATTAATTTTTTATAGTAAGATAAGCCACAAAAAAGGGAAGTATTGGCATTATAAGAGGGTATTAGAGGTGATTTTATATGACAAAAGAAGAATTATTAAAGGTAAAACAAGATTTGTTAAATCTTGAAACATCAAAATTAAGTGGGTATCCAACAATAGATAAACCATGGACTATAAATTATAATCAAAAAGAATTAGAAAAAGAAATTCCAAAAAGAACCGTATTTCAAGAGATTTATAATAATAATCTTGCATTTCCAAAAGATTTAGCACTAGAATTTTTTGGAAGTCATATAAATTATTTTAAACTTTTTAAAAACATTGAAGCAACTGCAAAGGCATTTCAGGAATATGGAATAAAAAAAGGAAAATTTGCTACAATTTGTTCAGCAGGGGTTCCAGAAACTGTCTATTCATTTTATGCGTTATCAAAATTAGGTGCAGTTGCTAATATGATTGCTCCACATTTTGAAAAAAGAGATTTGATTGCAAGAATTGATGATTGTGAAAGTGATATATTAATAATAATGGATGAATTTTATCCAGAATTAAAAGATGCAATTAAAAATTCAAGAATTAAAAACGTAGTTATTCTTCCAACTTTAAATTCATCAATATTAAGATTCATTTCTAAGACATATAAATTAGATAGTCATAGTAATGAATTATATTGGAATCAATTTATCAAAGATGGAAGAAATAGAGAAGAAACTACAACTATTCCATATGAAAAAGATTTGCCATTAACAATGGTATATTCAAGTGGAACAACTGGTGCCTCTAAGGGAATATTATTGTCAAATGATAGTTTCCAAAACTCAATTCAAGCATATCCTGCGTCAGGCGTTGATATTTCAAGAGGACAAAAGTTTTATCAAATTATACCACCCTGGTATTCAACTGGATTAAGTACATCAATACATTTACCATTATCCTATGGAACTTCTGTATTTATGGACCCAAGATTTGAAAGAGATATTTTTGTAAAAAATATTGTTAAAGCAAAACCAAACTACTGTGTTGCTCCAACAAGCATGTATGAAGGTTTTTTAGATGAAAAATTAGTTAAAAATAAGGATTTATCATTTTTTAATTATCCATTTGAGGGTGGAGAACCATTAAGTGATGAAGTCGCTACCAAAATTGAAACAGTATTTAAACAACATGGAAATGATGCTCCATTAAGAGTCGCTTACGGACAATGTGAATGTGGAGCAGCAATAACAACACAAACCCAAATGGCTGAAAATACAAGAGGATCTGTTGGTATTCCATTACCTGGAATTACAATTGGTGTTTTCGATAATGAGTTTAATGAATTACCTTATTATGAAAGAGGCCAAATTTTAGCTAATACTCCATGTAGTATGCTAGGATATTATAAAAATAAAAAAGCAACAGAAGAATATTTCCACATTGATAAGAATGGTACAAAATGGAATTGTACGGGAGACGTCGGATATATTGATGAGAAAGGTAATTTATTTGTTCAAGGTAGAACGAGTGATTATTCAATTATAAATGGAGAAAAAATCTATAATTTTGACATAGAAAACATTATAATGGAATTAGATAATATTAAAATATGCGATGTACTAGAATTTGATGATAATGGAATGAAAGAATTAGCAGTACATATAATCTTTACTGAAGAACTTCAAAAAATAATAGAAGCAAATGAAGATTATTTAGAAGAAGAATTACATAATATACAACAATATATTTATGAAAAAACTAATAATGAAAATATGGTACCATATAGGTTTAAAATTAGAAAATCTTTTCCATATGCTAAATCTGGCAAAAGAGATGTTGCAAAAATGAAACAAGAAAAAGATGGTTTTGTTGTAATTAATAAAGTTATTGAAACAGGTAAACAAAAAAGATTATCTCGTTAATGGGATAATTTTTTTTATATAAAATCCCATATTTATATGATAAAATATTAATATAGGAGAGTGAGTTTATGGTTATTTCAAATCTTACATGGTTAATAATTTTTAGTTTTGTATATATTGTTGCCTTGTCTTTTTTATATTTTTCTAAGACAAGATTAAATAATGGAGAAAATAAAATATATAAATATATTCTTATAACAAATTTAGTTGGTTTAGTATTACAATTTTTATGTGATTTTGTATCTTATAAGTATGATGTAATACCCATCGTTATAAGTGATTTTATATTACGATTGTATTTAGTATATTTTATTGTTTTCATATCATTATTAATTTTTTATTTAATTGAAATTTCATTCAAACATAAAAGGATTGCTAATATAATAACTATAATAGTCGATGTATTAATAACTATAATAGTATTTGTACTTCCATATAGTTTGCATAGAGATGTTTCACAAAAAATTTATTATACATATGGCCCAGCTGTTCAAACAATTTTTACGTTATCTGGAATATTAAGTTTAGTCATATTTACAATTCTAATTGTAAAAAGAAAAAATGGTGGTTTAAGTAAAAAGGTTATACCAATTTGGTTATATTTATTATTTGGGTTAGGCGTTATGGTTATTCAGATGAAACACCCTGAATTAGTAATAACAACAGCTATGGAAAGTTTAGTTTGCTGTTTAATGTATTTTACAATTGAAAATCCAGATTTAAAAATGATTGCAAAATTAGAATTAGCAAGAGATCAAGCAGAAAAAGCAAATAGGGCAAAAAGTGATTTCTTATCTAGTATGTCTCATGAGATAAGAACACCTCTTAATGCAATCGTTGGTTTATCGGAAGATAATTTATCTTATATGGAAAAATGCCCTCCAGAAGTAATAGAAAACTCACGTGATATTATGAATGCATCTCAAACACTACTTGAAATAGTTGGAAATATTTTGGATATAAATAAAATAGAATCCGAAAAATTAGAAATTGTAGAAAATCCTTATGATTTTAGAGAAAGCATTACAAGTATGTGCAAAGTTACTGCAACTAGAATTGGAGAAAAAGATATTAAGTTTAATTTAAATATATCGGATGATTTACCATATGAATTAATAGGTGATAAAGTTCATGTAAAAGAAATTGTTAATAATCTTTTAACTAATGCAATTAAATATACAGAACAAGGAGAAATCAATTTAAATGTTAAATGTGTTAATGATTATAATAAACGATTATCTAATTTAATAATTACATGTCAGGATACAGGAAGAGGAATAAAAAAAGAGTATATATCAAAACTATTTACAAAATTTGAAAGATTAGATATTGAAAAAAATACAACAACTGAAGGAACGGGACTTGGACTTGCAATAACTAAAGCGTTAACAGAAATGATGGGAGGAAAAATTAACGTTAGCAGTCAATTTGGAAAGGGTTCAGTTTTTGTGATAAATCTCCCACAAAAAGTTAGTAAATTTCAAAGACCAATGACTGATAAAGAAATAATGGATACTGCTTCAAAATTATTTAATAATGTAAATAATAAAGTAACTAGTATTGATTATGGACATAAAAAAATATTAATTGTTGATGATAACAAATTAAATATCAAAGTAGCAAGGAGAGCTCTTTCTGATTTCGATTTTGAAATTGATGAATGTTATGATGGAATTGAATGTTTAAATAAAGTTGTTGTTGGAAATGAATATGATTTAATTTTAATGGATATAATGATGCCAAATATGAGTGGTGAAACAGCAATGAAAAAATTAAAGGAAAACTTAAATTTTAAAATTCCAGTAATTGCTTTAACAGCAGATGCAGTAGCAGGAGCAAAAGAAAAATATGTAAGTGAAGGATTTGTTGACTATATTGCAAAACCATTTAATAAAGAACAAATAAAACAAAAATTAGATACTGTTTTTAATGTATCAAAATAAAGTAAATAAAAGCTCTAAGAATTAAAAGTTGATAAGAACATTTAGTTCTTTTTTTGTGAACTTTTATAGTACATTTGCATATCTTAAAGTGAGGGGTGAAAATATGGCATCATTTAAAGAAATAGTTACAAAAGCAGTTGTTGGGAAAGGTAAAAAATATTTTAAAAATAATTATTCAATAGAAGTACAAGACAAACCAACTACTGTACTTGGTTGTTGGGTAATAAACCATAAATTTAAAGGATATAAAACGGGCGAAAAAGTTGGGGTAGATGGAACATATGATGTAAATATATGGTACTCATATGACAATGATAGTAAAACAACAGTTGTAAATAAAAAAGTAGATTATAATGATTTATTTAATGTAAAAGTAAAAGAAACTGCTGATTTAAGCGGAGATACAGATATAATAGTTAGAACATTAAAACAACCAACTTGTTCAAAAGTAGAAATAACTGATGATGGAATAACTTTTGATATAGAAAAAGAATTAGGAGTTGAAATAGTTGGAGAAACAAAAATGAAAATAGCAATAGAAGAAGATGAAGAACCATGGGAAGAAATAGATGACGAATTAACAGAAGATATGGAAAAAGAAATAGATAAAGTAGATGAAAATTACATATAATTAAGTGTCAACTAAAATATGTTGACACTTTTACTTTTTTATGATAATATTAAACAAGTGAATGGAGGGAAAAACATGGCAGTTAAATTAAGACTAAAAAGAATGGGATCTAAGAAAAAACCATTTTATCGTATAGTAGCAGCTGATTCTAGAAGTCCAAGAGATGGTAGATTTATAGAAGTAGTTGGAACATATAATCCAATTATGGAACCAGCAGAAGTTAAAATAGATGAAGAATTAGCTAATAAATGGTTAGATAATGGTGCTCAACCAACTGATACAGTAAGAGATCTTCTAAAAAAACAAGGAATACTTGCAAAAAGACATAATAGTAAAAAAGAAAGTAAATAATGAAATTATCAGAATTAACAGAAGTATTAATTAGAAGTTTAGTAAAAGACCCTGATAGTGTTTCAGTTAGACAGTTTGATGATGAAGAAGATTTTATAACTATAGAAGTATTAGTAAACGAAAGTGATATGGGTGCAGTTATTGGAAGAAAAGGAATAACAGCTCAATCAATAAGAACTATAGTACAAGCAGCAGCTTATATAAATGGTGAAAAAAAAGTAAGAATTAATATAGATTCAATCTAATATTAGTTCTTTTTTTCTTGTAAAAATAATGTATTTATACTATAATTGTAATAGTGAGGTAGATATATGAAAACAAGATTAATAAGCGCTTTAATAGCAATGTTAATATTTATTCCAATACTATTTATAGGCGGTACTTTATTTAACGTTGCAGTATATATAATATCAGTATTAGGACTTTATGAGTTTATTAAAATAAAAGAAGAAAAAAAAGAATTACCAAGTTTTATAAAATTTATTTCATATATACTTCTAAGTTTAATAATATTATTTAGTTCAAGCAAGGCAGTGTTAGAATTTTCAATAGATTATAGAATACTTAGCGGACTTTTTATAATGTATTTAATTCCAACTATATTATATCATGATAGAAAAATATATAGTGTAAATGATGCATTTTATATGTTGGGTGGATTAATATTTATAGCAGCATCATTTTCTTTGTTAATTTCTATTAGAGAAAAAAGTTTATTACTTCTTATATATTTATTTTTAATTTCTATAATGACAGATACATATGCTTATATTACAGGAATGTTAATAGGAAAACATAAAATGATTTCAGAAATTTCCCCTAAAAAAACATGGGAGGGAATGATTGGTGGAACAGTAGTTGGTGTCTTTATAGCAACACTTTTCTATCATAATTTTATAGATAATAGTCTACAACTTTACATTCTTATAATAATCACTTTATTTTTATCAATACTTGGACAATTTGGAGATTTAACTTTTTCAGCAATCAAAAGATATTTTAATAAAAAAGATTTTTCAAACATAATGCCAGGACATGGTGGAGTACTTGATAGATTTGATAGTATATTATTTATAATGTTAGGATTTATGTTTTTTATATCAATCATTTAGAAAAGAGGAAAAATGATGACAATAATATATTTTATTCTTATACTTGGTGGAATAGTTTTTTTTCATGAATTAGGCCACTTCTTGTTTGCTAAAAAAGCAGGAGTATATATCTATGAATTTTCAATTGGAATGGGTCCACAATTATTTAAATGGAAAAGTAAAAAAGATGAAACAATGTACTCAATAAGACTTTTACCAATTGGTGGATTTGTTCAAATGGCTGGTGAAGAAATAGATCCAGATGAGAATATTCCAAAAGAAAAAAGAATGCAATCAAAAACTTGGTTACAAAGATTTTCGATAATGATAGCTGGTATATTTTTTAATTTTGTACTTGCTATAGTACTTTTATTTGTAGTAGGTTTAATAAATGGTACCCCAAAAAAAGAAACATATATAGGCGTAATAGATAAAAATAGTTCAGCATATAATGCAGGATTAAGAGAAAACTTTGAAATATTACAGGTAAACGGTAAAAAAGCATCAACAAAAGATATACTTAGTTTAGAGTTAATTGCAAACGTAAAAAAAGAAGTGGAAATAAAATATAAAGATGCAAATGGAAATGTAGAAATTGCTAAATTTAAAGCAGATACAGTAGATGAAAATGGAACAACAAACTATAAATATGGATTTTCATTAATCAATCAAAAACAAAGAGGATTTTTTTCTTCAATTAAATATGCATTTACTAAAACAATTGAATTAATAGAATACATGTTCTTTGTTATATGGTATTTAATAACAGGAAAGATAAGTTTAACAAATTTATCAGGGCCTATAGGTATATTTACAATGGTAGGAGAAACTGCAAAAGAAGGCTTAATTAATTTAGTTTATCTAATGGCAATAATAAGCGTTAATGTAGGTTTTATTAACTTTTTACCACTTCCAGCGTTCGATGGAGGAAGAATTTTATTTTTAATAATAGAAAAAATAAAAGGTAGTCCTGTAAATCCTAAAATAGAAAATATAATTCATACAGTAGGACTTGGACTTTTAATGTTGTTAATGGTATTTATAACATATAATGATATATTAAGAATTTTTAGATAGGAGAAGTATATGAAAACAACACAGTTTAAAATAGAAGTAGATAACGAAAAAAAATATATAATTCTAAAAGAAATTCAAAATTACTATAGTGATTTTGTAAACAATCCAATGGCTAGAAAAGAAGAAGTATTTACAATAGATGAAATAGTCTCAGAAATATTTTCAGAAGAGAGAAATGGTTTTAATTGCTTTGTAACAGAATACTTTTCAGATGGAAAAGAAATAGATTACGATTCTTTAAAAAAAGCTTATGATTTATTTTGTTTAGAAAGAACAAGTATAATAGATACATCAAGATGGATTGGAGAAGAAGAAGGTAAGAAAAGGAGTAGATAATGTGTTAAAACTAGAAAACGTAACTAAATACTATGATGATTTTCTTGCAGTAGATAACTTATCCTTTGATGTAAAAGAAGGAGAAATATTTGGTTTGTTAGGTGTAAATGGAGCTGGAAAAACAACAACATTCAGAATGATTTTAAACTTAATAGAACCAACCAGTGGAAACATAACATTAGATGGTAAAAAAATAGATTACTCAGTTACAGATAAAATAGGATTTTTAACAGAAGAAAGAAGTTTATTGACTAAATTAACTGTAAAAGAACAATGTTTATATTATGGAACATTAAAAGGAATGGAAAAAGAAGATATATTAAAAAAAATGAAAACATTACTTGAAAAGTTTGGAGTCCCAGAATATGAAAACAAAAAAATCAAAGAATTATCAAAAGGTAATCAACAAAAAATACAATTCATAACAGCTATTATAAATGAACCTAAATTACTTATATTAGATGAACCATTTTCTGGATTAGATCCATTTAATGTTGAATTATTTAAAAATGAAATTGTAGAAATGTCTAAAAAAGGAAGTATTATTATATTTTCATCACATAGAATGGAACATGTAGAATTATTTTGTAAAAAAATAGTAATACTTTTAAAAGGAAAAAATGTATTATCCGGTAATATAAAAGATATTAAGAAAAAATATAGAAAGAAAAATGTTTTTGTAAAAGGCAATGTTACAAAAGAAGAATTAGAAAAAATAAAAGGCGTTAATGAAATAATAGAACACTCAGATGAACTTGAATTAAAAATAGAAAATGAGAAAGTTGCTCCATTAATATTTAAAAAAATAAAAGATAAAGAAATTACTAAATTTGTATTAGAAGAACCATCATTAAATGAAATATTTGTTGCTAAAGTAGGTGAATCATATGAAAAGTAAGCTTGGATATTTAACAGGAGTTAGTTTAAAAAGAAAAATTAAAACAAAATGGTTTCTACTAGCAAATATTTTAATAGCAATCGTTGTAATTGGTCTTGCAAATATTGACAGTATAATATCACTGTTTGGTGGAGAATTTACAGAAAAAAATAAAGTATATGTTTTAGATAATGCAAATTCATATGAAATATTAAAAACACAAATATCCCAAGCAGAAACATCTCTTGGTGAAAATTCAACATATGAACTTGTCCTATCAGATGAATCAATAGATAATTTAAAAGAAAAATTAGACAAAGATGAAAAAGAAAAAAACAATATAATATTAAAAATAGATTCATCAGAACAAAATACAATTGATGTAACTATGATAACAAAAGAATATATGGATTTAATAGATAGTCAAGTAATTACAAATGCAATTAATAATACAAAAATAGCACTTGCTATTAAAAATTCCTCCATATCAGAAGGAGAACTTAATAATATATATAAAACAATAGAAATTAATAGACAATGGTTAGATGAAAAGAAAAATAGTACAGATGAAAATATGTCTATAATAATGACTACTGTATTCCCAATAGTTATTTTGCCATTCTTCTTATTAACAATATTCTTAGTACAAATGATTGGTGCTGAGGTAAATGATGAAAAAACAACAAGAGGCATGGAAATTATAATATCAAATGTTTCACCAACAACACATTTCTTTTCAAAAGTTATAGCTGGAAATTTATTTGTTTTAATTCAAGGTTCATTATTATTAATATATGGAGCACTTGCACTTTTTATAAGAAATAAGATTGGTGGTTCAAGTATAACAAGTGGAATAGGTAATGAAGTAACAAATATAATAACAAATTTGATAGGTTCAAATGTTATTTCAAAATTAATATATATTATTCCATTAACACTTGTACTTATGCTTATAACATTTGTAGCGTATTCTCTATTAGCCGGAATATTAGCTTCAATGACAACCAATATAGAAGATTTTCAACAATTGCAAACTCCTATAATAATAATTTCATTAGTAGGATATTGCCTTGCAATGATGTCTGGAGTATTTGAAGGAGCATTATTTATAAAAGTTTTATCTTTTGTTCCACTTATATCTGCAATTCTTTCACCATCATTATTAATGTTAGGCCAAATAGGAATAATAGAAGTGATTATATCAATTTTACTAACTCTTGGTTTTATATTTTTACTAATAAAATATGGTTTAAAAATATATAAAGTTGGAATATTAAATTATTCCTCAAAGAATTTATGGAAAAAAATGTTTAAAGCAATCAAAAATTAGAGTAGGTGATAAATTATGTTTGAACTTGATGATTTATATGTAGCAGATTTATTTATACATGATGATAATTATAATAATGATATGATAAATGTAGGTTTCTATGAAAAAGATAAAAGAAAAAAATCTTACAAACATTTATTTTCATTATTTAAAAAAGTTGGAAACTCATATATATGTCTAGAAAATGGAAATAGTTATACAGAGTGTGGTTATAGTTATGTGAAGGATATAACACCATTTAAATATTTTATTTCGTTTAAAGATTATAGCATCATAAAATATGGAGATATAAATGATATATTAAATTTATTTAAATTAATCTTTAGTTCAAATGAAGTACCTATGTTAGATCCAAGCACTATGCATTTTAAACTATATGATGCGTACTTTTGTAACGTAATTACTACAAAAATAACAGTAATAGATAAATTTGTTAATTATAATACTGCATCAACACAAATAAATAAAAGGTCATACTGTTATGCGAATACCTTAAGCCAATTAGATGATAATGCATTGCTATCTCGTTCATACAAAATAGATTCATATTACATCGTGCCATGTGTTAAATTAAAAACAGGTCTATTAAATATATATAATAATGCTTTTTATCCTACAACTTTAAAAACATATTACACACCAAGTATAATATGTTCGTTTGATAAGTTTAGTTTTTCAAATAGACGAAATGACTTAAATGAAATTAATGAATTATATAAAAAAAACTATTTGAAAGTTTTGAAAAAATAAATAATGTAAATTTGATATGAATCTCGTTTCTTGAACATAAGAAGCGAGTTTTTTATATTATAAAACTAACTTATGTTTATATAATGATGGAAATAATTTTTTTCTTGACATAAAAATCATAAAAACATATAATATTAATATATGAACAACTATTCATATAATGGAGGTTAATATGAAGTTACTTGATGAAGATAAAATAATAGATTTGGCTGAATTATATAAAATATTTGGTGATTCAACTAGAATAAAAATAATAAATATTCTTATAGATAATGAACTATGTGTAAATCAAATATCAGAAAAAACAAATGTAAGTCAGTCAGCAATTTCTCATCAATTAAGAATTTTAAAAAGTTCAAAATTGGTTAAATATAGAAAAGAAGGAAACTCAATTTTTTATTCACTAGCTGATGATCATGTAGAAAAAATATTTAAGATAGGATGTGAACATATAAATGAGATATAAATATAAATTGAATAATTTAGATTGCGCAAATTGTGCAAATAAAATAGAAGCAAAATTAAATAAAGATCCTAGAATAGAAAAAGCAACAGTTAACTTTTCAAATCTTATACTTACAGTAGAAACGTCTATAGAAAAAGATGTGAAAAAAACAGTTTCATCTATTGTAAAATCATTAGAACCTAATATAAAAGTATTAGAACTAGCTGAAACAGAAAAAAAGAACAAAGTAATTTTTGATGTAATAAGATTAATAATTGGAACAATACTATCTATCCTTGGAATGCTTGTTTTTAAAAATGAAATTTCAAAAATCTTTATAATTTTAGGATATTTTATATTATTATTTAGAACAATTTCAAATTCCATTAAATTACTATATAAATCAAAAACAATAAACGAAAATTTCTTAGTAACAATATCATGTATAGGGGCATATTTTACAAATAATGTACATGAAGGATTAATGGTTATATTATTATATGAAATAGGTAAAATACTTGAAGAAATCGCCGTTAATAATTCAAGAAAATCAATTGGAAATTTGATGGATATAAAACCAGAATATGCAAATCTAAAAAATGGAAATGATGTATTAAAAGTAAATCCTGAAGAAGTAAAAATTGGTGATATTATAGTAATAAAACAAGGAGAAAAAATCGCACTTGATGGAATAGTTATTAAGGGAGAGGCAAAATTAAATACTGCAGCTCTTACAGGAGAAAGCAAATTAAGAAGTGTTAAAGAAAATGATAATGTTTTATCAGGCTCAATAAATATTAAAGGCTTATTAGAAATTAAAGTTACAAATACATACGATAATAGTACAGTATCAAGAATACTTGATTTAGTAGAAAAAGCAACAGATAGAAAAGCTAAAACAGAATCATTTGTATCAACTTTTTCGAAAATTTATACCCCAACGATTTTAATACTAGCTATTATTACATCAATTGTGTTAATATTTATATTTAAATTTAATATATTAGATGCCATATATAGATCATTAATATTTTTAGTAGTTTCATGTCCTTGTGCAATAGCTATTTCAGTACCACTTAGTTATTTTTCAGGCATTGGAAAAGCTTCAAAGGAGGGAATACTAATAAAAGGTAGTGATTACTTAGATGCATTATCAAAGATAAATACAATAATATTCGATAAGACAGGAACAATAACAACAGGTGAATTTAGTAATTATGAACTTGAAATAATAGATAAAAATTATACTAAAAAACAAATAATAGAATTTTATGTCAAAGGTGAAAAATTATCAAACCATCCAATAGCTAAATCAATAATTAAAATATTTGATATAAAAACTAATAATAATTATGTAAAAGATTTTGAAGAAGTTTCAGGTAAAGGAATAATGTATAAACTTAATAATGATGATATAAAAATAGGGTCTTCTTCTTTTTGTGGAGAAAATAAAAAAGATAATTACATATATTTATCATTAAATAATAAAATAATAGCTAGATTACAATTGTTAGATGGAATAAAAAAAGATGCTAAAAAAACAATAGAACAATTAGATAAAATGAAAATAAATACAAAAATGTTTACAGGCGATAATAAGGAAATTGCAACTATAATTTCTAAAAAAGTTGGAATTAATGATGTTTATTATGAACTTTTACCAGATGATAAATATAATTTATTGCAAGAAAATATAAAAACAGGAAAAACAGTTGCATTTGTTGGAGATGGTATAAATGATGCACCATCACTTGCATTATCCAATATTGGTATATCAATGGGTGGTATTGGAAGTGCTTCCGCAATAGAGGCCTCAGATGTTGTTATTATGACAGACGAACTTTCAAAAATAGTTGATGGAATAAAAATATCTAAAAAAACTAATAAAATAATCAAACAAAATTTAATTTTTGCTATTTCTGTAAAAGTAATAGTATTAATATTAAGTACAATTGGAATTGCAACAATGTGGCAAGCAGTATTTGCAGATACTGGAGTAACTTTACTTACAATTTTAAATACGACGAGAATATTAAAAAAATAAATTTTTCTCTTTCTTAGTAAAATTTTTAAAACTAGTTCATATATTTAACTATAGAAAGAGAGGAATCAATTATCATGGAAACACTTAAAGTTTCAACTAAATCAAATCCAAATTCAGTTGCTGGAGCACTTGCAAACGTATTTCGTGAAAAAGGGACTGTAGAAATTCAGGCTATAGGAGCGGGAGCACTTAATCAAGCTATTAAAGCAATTGCTATTGCTAGAGGTCGGGTTACTCCTCAAACTCAGTACTAGAAATAATTAGAAGAGGACAGGTCGCATTAGGCGAGAAACCCTATATATTAAGGTACTTTGCGAGATTCTATATCTAAAATATTTTAAAAATGAGCTAAGCATATAAACACCATTTTTGGTGTTTTTCTTTTGGAGTTGGTTTTCTTAATATAACAATTCAAGCATTAGGAGTTGCACGCATAAGGTTAATAGGAGTGACGAGCTAAAATATATTAATTTTAAATATTGAGAAAATATGATTAAAATTTATGTTATAATGTCATAGGGAGGAATCAATATGAAGATACCAGTACAAGCACTAATTATAAAAAAAATGTATGATAATTCATATGATGATTTAAGAAAAAAATATGGATTAACTATGAATGAAATTATGTTATTACTTTACTTAGACAAACATCAAATGAAAAATACAGCAAAAGAAATAGTTGATGATTTAATGACAACAAAATCACATATATCTAAATCAATTGATTCGTTAACAAAAGATAATATTATAATTAGGATACAAGATGAATATGATAGAAAAGTAATAAGATTATTTATAAACAAAAATGCTGATTATATATTAAATGATTTAAGGCAAAGAGAAAAATTGATTACTGATTCCTTAACAAAAGGAATATCTAAAGAGAATATCAAAATTTTTGAAAGTGTTTTAGAACAGATGCAAAAAAATTGTCTAAAATTATTAATAGAAGAGGAAATTTCAAAAAGTTAGCACTCAACTATTGACATTGCTAATTTATTGTGGTATAAATTAATTGTACTTAAAAAAATAGGTCTTGAAAAAAGACTATAATTTTTAAGTGATAGTTCAAAATTGAACAAATAAATAAGAACATTAACATGTTCTTAAAAAATGATTATTAGTTCAAAATTGAACAAAAAAAGAAAGAAGGAATTATAGTGATTAAACCATTAGGTGAAAGAGTTGTAGTACGAAGAGAAAAAGAAGAAACAAAAACTGCAACTGGAATTATTTTAGGTGAGACTAACAAAGAAAAATCAAGAATAGCAACAGTAGTTGCACTTGGAACTGGAAGAATTTTAGATAATGGGAAGACAGTTCCGTTTGATGTAAAAGTTGGAGACAAAGTATTTTTAAGCAGTTATGCTGGGGATAATGAAGTAACATATGAAGGCGAAGATTTGACAATAATAGATCAAAACCAAATTTTAGCAGTAATTGAATAGGAGAGTGAAAAATATGGCTAAAGAAATTAAATTTGGAGAAGATGCAAGAAGTTCATTATTAAATGGTATCAATAAATTAGCAGATACTGTTAAAGTTACGTTAGGACCTAAAGGAAGAAACGTTGTATTGGATAGAGGCGGAACACCGTTAATTACAAATGATGGTGTTACGATTGCAAAAGAAATTACATTGGATGATAAATTTGAAAATATGGGAGCAAGTTTAGTTAAACAAGTTTCCATAAAAACAAATGATGTAGCCGGAGATGGAACAACAACTGCAACAGTACTTGCTCAATCTATGGTAAAAGAAGGAGTTAAAAATATTGCAGCTGGAGCTGATCCAATGGCTATTAAAAGAGGAATGGATAAGACATTAGAGTCATCTATAAAAGAAATTAAAAAGATTAGTTCAAAAGTCGAAGGGAAAGAAGATATTGCAAGAGTTGCGTCAATTTCAGCTAATAATAATGAAATTGGGGAATTAATTGCAGATGCAATGGAAAAAGTATCTACTGATGGTGTTATTACCCTTGAAGAATCGAGAACTTCAAATACGGAAATCGAAGTTGTAGAAGGAATGCAATTTAATAAAGGTGTTGTTTCACCATATATGATTAAAGATAAAGAAAAACAAGAAACTATAGTTGATGATCCATATATTTTAATTACAGATAAGAAAATATCAAACTTTAAGGAAATATTACCTATAATAGAACAAACAATGCAAGAAAATAAAAAATTATTTATAATTTGTGATGACATAGAAGGAGAAGCATTATCTACTATAGTATTAAATAATGTTAGTGGAATATTAGATATAATTGCTGTAAAAGCACCTGAAACTGGTGAATATAGATTAGCATTATTAGACGATATAGCTATACTTACTGGTGCAAAAGTTATTAAGAATGACTTAAAAGAAGAATTAAAAGATATTACTATTGATATGTTAGGTAGAGCTAAACAAATTAAAACAAATAAAGACTCTACAATAATAGTTGATGGACTAGGAAATAAGAAAGAAATAACTGATAGAATAGAAGAAATAAAAAGACAAATTGCATCAGATGCTATTAGTAGTAATTTAAAATTACAATTACAAGAAAGACTTGCTAAACTTGCAGGAGGTGTTGCAGTAATTAAAGTTGGAGCAACAACCGAAGTAGAAATGAAAGAGAAAAAATTAAGAATTGAAGACGCACTAGCAGCAACAAAAGCAGCTGTAGAAGAAGGAATAGTTGCTGGTGGAGGAACTGCTTATGTAGATATAATTCCAAATGTTTCAAAAGTAGTTTCTAAACTTGATGATGCTGAGAAAGTAGGTGGCAATATTGTACTTAAAGCATTAGAGACACCACTTAAACAAATTGCAATAAATGCTGGAGATGAACCTGCTATAATATTTGATAAAGTAGCATCATCTAACGTAGGAATTGGATATAATGCCGCCAATGGAGAATTAGTAGATATGAAAACAAATGGAATTGTAGATCCTGCTAAAGTAACTAGAACAGCGCTTGAAAATGCTGTGTCTGTATCAAAAATGATTTTAACTACAGAAAGTATTGTCACTGATAAAGTAACAGAATAAAGAAAGGATGAATAATTATGTATGTACCAAGTAGATTTAATTTTTTAGATGATTCATTATTGGAAGACTATAGAAAAACTTCTATAATGAATACAGATATTATTGAAAAAGAAAATGGATATGAATTGCAAATTGATTTACCTGGTGTAAAAAAGGAAGATATTAAAATTGAAATGAATAAAAATCTTATTAATATTTCAGTAAGTATTTCTAAATCATCTGATGAAGAAAATAAAAAATATATTAGAAAAGAAAGATTTACCGGAGAAATTAAAAGAAGTTTTAACATAGGTGAAGATATTGATGAAGATAATATAAATGCTTCATTTGAAAATGGTATTTTATATTTGAATCTTCCTAAGAAAGAAGAAAATGATAGTAATAAGAAATTTATTGAAATAAATTAAAATTATTTAAAAAAATAAATGCTAAGGAGAAAAGATTATGGAAATAAAGGTAATTGGAACAAATTCTAGCAATAGATTAAAATTAATAAAGAATATAAAAAAAGCAACTGATAATAAAATAAATATACAATTATTAGAAAAAGATAATAAATATAATATCACAAATACACCAGCACTGATTATAAATGATAAACTAATAAGTCAAGGAAAAGTATTAAATGAAAGAGAAATAAAGAAATTTATTGAGGTATTAGCATAGATAACATGAATTATATATTTATATCTTATGGACTGACATTTATTGCACTTATTATTACATTATTGGCACAAGCATTTGTTTCGGGTTCATATAGTAAGTATTCCAAAATAAAAAATGAGAAAGAATTAACAGGTAAAGAGGTTGCTAGACATATATTGGATAAACATGGATTATTTGATATTGATGTCGTTGAAACAGGAGGTTACTTATCAGATCACTACGATCCAAAAAATAAAGTTATTAGATTATCAAAAAATAATTATAGAGAATCTTCTATAGCAAGTGTTGCTGTTGCTTGCCACGAATGTGGTCATGCCATTCAAGACAAAGAAAAATATTCGTTTTTTAAAATAAGATCTTTATTAGTTCCAGTAGTTAATTTTTCTTCATATGCTGGCTATGTTGCAATGTTACTTGGTTGTTTATTTGGTTCTTTGAATTTAATTTGGATAGGAATTATTGCAGAAATAGTTATCCTTTTATTTCAATTAGTAACTTTACCAGTTGAAATAAACGCCAGCAGAAAAGGTTTAAAAGAACTTGAAAATTCTAACTATTTGACAAATCATGAATTAATAGGAGGAAAAGTAATGCTAAGTGCAGCAGCATCTACATATGTAGCAAGTGTTGCAAGTACTGTTATTGAAATTATAAGATTAATATTTTTATTTGGTAGAAATGATGATTAATACAAATAAAAATAAAAGAAGTAGTCTAATTAAAGATTACTTTTTTTCGTCTATTCTTGTAAAATCTGTTTTATGACTAGGATCATATTTTAGTAAATCAGACGCAGTTATGTTTAATGACTTATCTAATTTGTTAATTCCATTAGCAAGTTTATCTAACATATCTGTAGTTGGTTTTCTTTTACAATTTTCTAATTGATTTATATAAACTAAATTTGAACCGATTTTTTCTGCAAATTTTTCTTGAGATAAATTAAAACATTGTCTGTAATATTTTAAATTTATAGATAAAATTTTTTTACTAGATAAAATCACTATATACTACCTCCAATCTTCACAAACTATTTTATACAAGTGTTAAAGAAATGTCTTTTGTACAAGTGTTTAAGGAAAATGCTTATCAAAATTAAAAAAAGAATGTATTATTAGTATGTTATCTGTCTTTAAATTGTGAGGAGGAAAAAATGTTTTATGATGTAGACAAAAAAGAATTATCAATGATTTTAATAGGATTCAATGTAATTGGATTCATGATATATGGTAATTATTTTTTAGCAAAAGATTTTTGTGAATTAGTTCAAATACCTTTTGATTTAGCATTAGCAATAACTAGTCCTGGATTTGGAATTGATGTTGTTGTAGTATTGACTATAATAGAATGTTCTATTATTTATATGCTTTTTAGTCAAATAAAAAAAATATATTCAAAAAAATGTCAGATTTAGTTGTTTAGAAAAGGCAAAATGGTATATAATATTAATGACAAAAAACAAGGAAGTAGTAAGTAGTATGAAAAATGAAGCAGTACCCGTAGAGATTTCTACAAAAACAAAAAAAATATTAAAAGACAGTTTTGAAATTGTAGTATTAGAAATGAATTCAAATGTTAATAATAATGAAAATTATCATATAAGTGTTGAATGTTTGAATTTAAATAATAATGCAAGATATGAAAATATTGATGGATCATTTTTTAATAATATAAATGATGCTAATGAATATTATGAACAATTAGTTGAAAAATATACTAATATTAGTATAAATGAGTTAGAAAATATATTAGAACACATTAAATAATGTGTTTTTTATTGATTTTTAAAGAAAAAATATTATATTGAGCCACTTTTGAGCCACTTTTGAGCCACTTTTGAGCCACAATATCCTTGAATATCCGCTGTCAAGTGATAAAATGTAGTAAAGTGGACATCTTGACGAAAGAGATAAATGTTCATTTTTAATAAAATGTTGAGTTATAATACATATGTTACAAAATTTTAAATAAAAAAAGATACCCTCTGGTATAATTAAGTTGAACGAAAAAATTATACGAAAGAGTGGTATCAATGAAGATTATAACAGAAGAAATGAGATTTAGGAAGAAATTATGTGAATTTGCTTTAAAAAATGGTGTAACTAATGCTGCTAGAAAATATCACACTAACAGACAATTTGTATATAGACAGTTAGAAAAGTATGATGGAACATTAAGAAGTTTAGCACTAAAATCAAGAAAACCACATTCTCATCCTAATGCACATACTACTGAAGAATTAGAATTAATAAAGAAAATGAAATCTCAATATGGAAAAGATGGATTAGCTGAAGTGTATGTTCAAGCGAAGAAAAGAGGATATACAAGAAGTTATGGTTCAATGATCAAACAAATTAGTAAATTACCTAAAGAAAAAGTAAGATTAAGAAAAGGATATACAAAACATGAAGAAATTCGTGGTGAATATCCTGGTGATAAAGTTCAAGTTGATATAAAATATGTTCCTAAAGAATGTTTAATATTTGATACAATGGATAAAAAGTACTATCAAATAACGGCAATTGATGAGTTTTCAAGAAAAAGAATATTAGAGATAGTTGATGAGAAAAGTGTAACAAATACAAGTAGATTTATGAGAACATTAGAAGAAAAAATGGGATTAAAAATAAATACAATTCAAACTGATAATGGTCCTGAATTTGTAAATAATCAATTAGAAACTAATTTACCAACATTATTTGAATTAACTTTAGAAGAGTTAGGAATGAATCACAGAAGAACTAGACCATATTCTCCATGGCAAAACGGGAAAGTTGAAAGAAGTCATAAAATAGATGGAGAAAGATTTTATAGTAGAAATAAATTTACCTCAGTAGAGGATTTAAAAAAGAAATTAAAGAGATATAATTCAAGATATAATAATATAGCTAAGAAAGTATTGGGATTTAAAAATCCAAATCAAATAGTAGAAGAATATAAACTTAATTTCCTTAATGCTTAAAAGAGTATATAAAAAGGATATTAAATTTATCAAGACTAAAATGAATGGCTTCGTCAGTCTTGACAAACATAATACCTTTTTATGTGTAATAGATAAGCAATAAAGGACTTTTATATTAAAAGTGTAACATAAGATTGATTTCTCTAGATGATGAATTGAAAGAAAAAATAAATTATAAATTAAATAAGATAAATGAATTAATAAAAAATAATCCAGTAGTTGAAATAACATATTTTATACCTGATGTAAAAAAAGATGGTGGTAAATATATTACTGAAAAAGGAAATGTAAAAAGAATAGATTATATAAATAGATTTATAAAATTTACTGATAATAAGAAAATAATTTTAGATGATGTAATTGATATAAAAATTAATGACTAAACATTTTATAAAAAAGATTTCAATTAAATTGTGCTATAATATAACTAACAGAAAAATAGTAATTTGTTGTTTAGAATGGAGTAAAGAAATGATGAAGAAGCATCAAAGGCATTCGTTGGGTATAATGTAGAAATATTAGGTAACAAATTATATCAAGATCAAAGAATATTAATTAATAACAATTAAATATGACATCGTAATATTTGGATATTGCGAACTAATAAGCAGATGAAAAATTAGTCTTTTATGTTGTATAAAAGATAAGAAATAGTATTAGAAAGAAGGAAAAGAAAATGTGTACAGCAGCAACTTATAAAACGAAAGATTTTTATTTTGGAAGAACATTGGATTATGAATTTTCATATGGAGATGAAGTAACAATAACACCAAGAAACTTTGAATTTAAATTTAGAGAAGTAGATGACATTAAGAGTCATTATGCGATAATTGGAATGGCATTTGTTACTGAAGATTATCCATTATATTACGATGCAATAAACGAAAAAGGATTAGCAATAGCAGGATTAAATTTTGTTGGAAATGCTCATTATAAAGAAAAACAGGAAGGAAAAGATAATGTTGCTCAATTTGAACTGATACCATGGATTTTAAGCCAATGTTCAAATGTAAAAGAAGCTAGAAATTTGATTGAAAAAATGAATGTGTTAAATACTCCATTTAGTGATAAATTACCATTAGCTAGCTTACATTGGATTATTTCCGATAGCACACAATCAATAACTGTAGAGTCTGTTATTGATGGAATAAAAATATATGATAATCCAGTAGGGGTATTAACTAATAATCCATCTTTTGATAAGCAAATGTTTGCCTTAAATAATTATATGTATTTATCACCTAAATCTCCAGAGAATAAATTTAGTAAAGAATTAGATCTAAGTTTATATAGTAGAGGAATGGGAGCAATAGGTCTACCAGGTGATTTATCATCGCAATCAAGATTCATAAGAGTAGCGTATACTAAATTAAATTCTTTTTCTAAAGAAGATGAAAAATCAAGTGTTAGTCAATTTTTTCACATTTTAGGTAGCGTTGATCAACAAAGAGGATGTTGTGATTTAGGTGATGATAAATTTGAAATAACAATTTATACATCTTGCTGTAATGTAAATAAGGGAATTTATTATTATACAACATATGATAATCATCAAATAACAGCAGTTGATATGCACAAAGAAAATCTAGATAGTAATGTACTTATTCGTTATCCTTTGATAAAGGAAGAACAGATAAGAACTCAAAATTAATGTTTATTTATAAAGCAGATAAAAGTATTACATATAAAAATGAATTAGTATGAGGAGAAAAAATATGTGGATGGCAGTAAAAAGAGGAATTGTTGTAGCTATAGGTTTATTAATACAAATCCTATTAACATTATTTATATATTTAAAATTTGGAGAATTTATAAGTATTATTCAAGTAGTTTATGGTTTACTTAGTATTATAATTGTTTTAATGATTATCAAGTATAGTAAAAGATTAAGTAGCGATTTAATATGGATATTACTGATTATGCTTTTTCCATTAATTGGAACACTTCTATATATCATACTTAGTAATAATATGAAAAGAAGTAAAGTTTTAAAGAGTATTAATGAAAATATAGAAAACGGTCAAAAATACTTAATACAAGATGAATTTATAAAAAAAGAAATAGATACTAAAAATTTAGGACAATTAAAATATATAAGTGAATTTTCAGGATTTCCTGTAACGAAAAACAATGAGATAAACTATTATTCTCTTGGGGATGACGTTTATCCTGTTATGTTAGAAGAACTAAAAAAAGCCAAAAAATTTATTTTTATAGAATATTTCATTATTAATAATGGTACTATGTGGCAAGGAATTTTAGATATATTAAAAGAAAAAGCAAATTCAGGACTAGATGTAAGAGTATTATATGATGATATGGGTTCTTTTGCTATGCTACCTAGTAATTATCCAAAATTACTGGAAAAATATGGAATAAAATGTATGCAATTTAATAAATTATCGCCATTTGCAGGTATTATTATGAATAATAGAGATCATCGAAAAATAATGATAATTGATGGACATACTGCTTTTTCTGGTGGAATTAATATTTCAGATGAATATATAAATCTAAATAGTAAATTAGGAGTATGGAAAGATAATGGAATTAGGATAAAAGGTGAAGCTGTTTGGAATTTTACTGTTATGTTTCTAGAAATGTGGAATTCATTTAAAAAAGAAGATAATGATTATAATAAATACAAATATAATTTTAAAGAAAAGTATAAGGAAAATGGTTTCGTTGTACCTTATGGGGAAAGTCCATTAGATGATGTTATAACCGGGGAAGATATTTATCTAAATATTATTGGTCAAGCGAAAAAGTATGTTTATATTTATACACCTTATTTAATTATTGATACAGATATGATAAATAGTTTAATCTTAGCTGCAAGAAGAGGAGTAGATGTTAGAATTATTGTTCCTGGAATACCCGATAAAAAAATTGTATATGATTTAACCTCTTCTTATTTTTATACATTAATTAAAGGTGGAGTAAAAATATATACTTATACGAATGGTTTTGTACATAGCAAAGTATTTTTATCCGATGATGAAATAGCAACTGTAGGGACAATAAACTTAGATTATAGAAGTTTATATTTACATTTTGAGTGTGGTATTTATATGAAGGATACAAATGTAATAAAAGATATCAAAAAAGATTTTGAGGATTCCTTTAAAGAATCACATAAAGTAGAGGAAAAAGAATCTAAAACTGGTTTATTTAAAGGATTATGGCAAGCTATTTTAAGATTATTTGCTCCAATGATGTAAACGATATAATAAAATTAGATAAATAAAAATTATAACTTGTTGAGCAAGTCATTAAAATGATTTGCTTTTTTTCATGATATAATATATAGTGTAAACAAAGTAAAAAATAGTAATTTGAAATGGAGATTTATATGAAAAAGAATATTTTATATTTTATAGCAGTAGTATTATCATTATTAATAACTTTTGTATTTTTTGAATTAATGAGTTGGTATCATTTTGGAGATATTCCAACAAAAGTTGTTTTAGTTAGATTAATCGCTTTTTTTCTTGTTGTTGCAGGATTGTTAATTTCAATTGTTGCGTTTATAAATAAAAAGAAAATTAAATAATAAATTACAATTTATCGAATTGATCAACAAAAAGTTGGTCTTTTTTTATTGGTTAAAAAAGGAGATGATATTTTGAACTTAGAAAATAAAAATAAAATCTATAATGAAGCAGAAAATACAGTAATAGTAGAAGATTATGATGACTTTGAAGAAAAAATAGTGCCTTCAGAAAAGTTGGGGAGAGGTTGGTATTGGCATAAATATAATGATGGTTCTGGTTATTTAGAATCACCAGATGGAAAAGAATATATGTCTTATGATTTAGATACAAATGAATACAAGGAAACAAATGATTCTCAATATGAATTTTTTCCATTAAGTTATTATTATGCTGATGGAATAAATCCAAGTGAATTTAAACCATTTGAATATATGGAAAATGAAATGATAGAAGTAATTTTACCTAAAGAAAAAAAAGATGAAGAGTTTTGTTTATAAAAGGAGGAAAATTAATGGGATATAGATCTGATGTTAGAATTATGATTTCAAAAAAAGGTTATAATGAATTAAAAAAATATACAGATAATTATTTATTTGAAAAGAATTGGGGATATGGGAACTTATTAAACAATTTTGATATAAGAGCTGTTAATAGTGATTCAGTATATTTAGGATGGAATGATATAAAATGGTATGATTATGAAGATGTTAATGCAATTGTTTATGGATTAAAATATTTAGAAGAAAATGATTATTCATATAGATTTGCACGTTTAGGCGAAGATTATGATGACTATGAAGAAAAATATTATGATAGCGATTCTGAAAAAGAAAATCATTTAGAATTTCCATCTGTTTTAAGAGAATTTGAAGATGAATATATAATGGATTTAATGAAAGTAAACGATAATTTGGAGAAATAATATGATGTATTCTGATGAATTAAATATTTATGAAAGAAATATTTCAGATTCCTATGGAGAATGTATAACAAATTATGATAGTGGATTTATATGTGATGTATTTTCGGACATTGCTGATTCAAATGTTGATATTTATTTTTCTGATTTATTTGATTGGGCTAAAAATAATACATGGTATATAGATGAAGTACAAAAAGAATATGGTGTATGTGGTGGAATAGTACAACAAATTAAAATAGCACAAGGTAATTATAATGAAGAAAAATTATATGAAGTACAAGATGACATTTTAAAATATTATGCATATAACTATTTAAGAAATAATGAAATTGATTTAAGTGAGGAAAAACTATTAGATTTAGAAAATTACATTGAACATTTAAGTTGTAATGATAGATTAGATTCAATAAATGATTATTGTAGAGATTTAATAAAAGAAGAAATTGAAATGTAGGAGATTATTATGCCAATAACTTATATAATTATATTAATAATAATAGCAATATTTCTATTATTTTTTTTGTATATAGAACCAATGTTAGCTAAAAATAAAATTAAAAATAATAACGAACATGGTAGTGCAAGATTTGCTAATTTTAAAGAAATAAGAAGAGATTTTAAAAAGGAATCAATATCAAATATTAATAAAGCAGGTTTTCCAATATGGTATAGTAAAGATTATAAAACAATATGGTTTGATAGAGAAACACCTCATTATGTTTATCTTGGTTCTACTGGCTCAGGAAAATCTGTAACTGCAGTTATACCAACTTGTTCTTTTATTGCAAATGCAAAAGAAGAAAGAAGTGTTTTTATAACGGATCCAAAGGGCGAAATATTTAATAAAACAAGTAAAATGTTTAAAGATAAAGGTTATAAAATTATAACGATTGATTTTAGACATCCAGAATTATCTAATAAATTTAATATATTACAACCGATAATAAATGAATATAAACAATATATAAAATATGATAATGATAAGACAAATTTAGAAAAGAAAATAGATGAATTAAATAACTTAAATACTGAGTTAAAAAATAAAATTAATATACCTAGAACAAGAAAAACAAAAAAAGAATCATATAATAATGAAATTGAAAAAAATAATAATTTAATTGATGAATATAAAAATAAAATGTTTAATTTAAATAATTTAGCCTTATCGCATTATGCTGAAACAAATAGATTAATTACTTCATTATCACAAATGATAACTCAGGAAAAAGTTCAACAAAAAGATCCATTTTGGAATAATTCTGCAAGACAATTATTAGAAGGATTAATCGGTTTCTTTTTAGAAGAATTTAAATTAGGAAATATAAAAGAAGAACAGATTACAATGACTAGTATAAGAAAATTTCAAAATAGTTCAATGGGTGATGAAAATTCGAAAAAATTTAAAAGTTATATTGAAACTAAACCATATGGAACAAAATCTAAAGATAGTTTAACATCAATACTAAGTGCTTCAGAAAATACTTTAAAATCTATTACTGCAGTTTTTGGAGAGAAAATGGCATTATTCGATGACATAAATGTTGCTAATGTTACAAGTGAAAGTAATTTTGAATTTGATTGCTTAGGAAAAGAAAAAACAGCATTATATGTAATAGTTCCTGATGAAGATAAAACTTATTTTACTTTAGTAACAATAATCGTAGGTTTGCTATACAAAGAATTAGTAAAACTTGCTAATTCAAGAAAAGAAAAAAGATTAAAAGTACAAATTGATTGGTTGTTGGATGAATTTGCAAACTGTCCACCACTTGCTGATATAGAAGCAATGGTATCAGTTGCTAGATCAAGAGGTATGAGATTTCAATTTTTTATTCAATCTTTTGCTCAATTAGATAATGTATATGGAAAAGATGTAGCACAAATTATTTTAGATAACTGTGGCTTGGTATATCTAAAAACAAATACTCAAGAAACAGCTGAAGCAATTTCAAAAAGATTAGGTAAAAAAACAATTGAATCAAGTAGTATAAGTCAATCTATTAGTTTAATGGATTATAATGGAAATAAATCTACTTCATTAATGGCTAGAGATTTGTTAACACCAGATGAAGTTAAACAACTTCATTATAAAACAATTATTTTTCCTATTACAGGATATCCTATATTTAGAGATACTGTAATGTATAATAAATTTAGTTGTTATAAAGATGGAGAAATTGAAAGGGAAAAACATAATCTAAAAGATTTAACCAATACTTATTTTACTGTGGAAGATATAAAATATGAATATAAAACTAGTAGAGGAAGAATGAGAGATAGAAACAGACAAAATGAAGAAAATGAAGAATTTTTTAAAGAATTAGCTGAAATGCAAAAAATAAAATTTGAATCATTTATTAAAATATTAGATGAATTATTTCCTAAAAATGTTTATGAACTAGAATATAAAAGTATAAATAATCAATTATATATTGAAATCAAATTTACTGAAGTTCCTAATGGAAAATTAATGACATTAAAAGGGAAAATACCTAAAGATAAATATGTTGTATATTTAGATTTACAAAATAAGAAATTAGAAGTTCATTCTAAAATGTTATAAGAGGTTATCCATAAAATTTGGATAACCTTAATTTTTTTATGTAATAAATTTAGTATCAAATAAATAGAATTAAAAGGGAGGAAAACATGACTGGAATTAAAGAAAGTGAATTTATAACAAGAATTCAATTAGGAATAATTAAAGAACTATATAAAAATAAAAAAATATCAGACGCAGAGTACAGTTATGTATTTAATAAATATAATAAAAAATTAGAATCTTTTAATAAAACAAAAATGGATGAAGCAATAGGAATAGATATAATGATATAAGAATAGGGGTAAGATATGAAAAATAATTTAATGATTTTGAAATTTAGCAAATTTGTGCTACCATCTTATTAGGAGGTATATTGTATGGAAATTTTAACCATGAGAAATATGCTTAGCTCAGGTAGAAGTATTTACGATATGCCCCTAAAAGTAACTTATTATGCAAGAGTTTCGACAGAAAGAGAGGAACAATTAAATTCTTTAGATAGTCAAGTTATGTATTTTGAAAATCTTATTAAAGAACAAACTAATTGGACATATATACCAGGATATGTTGATGAAGGTATATCTGGTGCGTCTGTTAATAAAAGAGATAGTTTTTTAAGGATGATTAGAGATGCAAAATTTGGAAAATTTGATTTAATCTTGACTAAAGAAGTATCGAGATTTGCAAGAAACACATTAGATAGTATTCAATATACTAGAGATTTACTTAACTATGGAGTTTGTGTTTATTTCTTAAGCGATAACATTAATACATGTGATCCAGATGCCGAATTAAGACTTACAATTATGTCTAGTTTAGCACAAGAAGAAATAAGAAAATTATCTGATAGAGTTAGATTTGGTTATCAAAGAAGTATAGAAAAAGGTGTTGTTGCAGGAAGTAATAATATCTTAGGATATAAGAAAGATAATGGAAAACTTGTTATTGATGAAGAGCAAGCTGAAATAGTTAGAAAAATATTTGAATTATATGTTTATGAGGGTGTAGGAACAACAAAATTAAGTTTTGATTTGTATAATAAATATGGATATACAAATGCAAAAGGTAAACCTATACATCCTGCTAATATAAGAGATATTATAAGAAATCCAAAATATAAAGGATACTATTGTGCTAATAAAGGTGTTACATTAGATTTTAGAACTAAAAAAAGAAAAGTATTAAAATCTGATAATTGGGTAATGTATGAGGATCACGAGAATGTACCACCAATAGTTAGCGAAGAATTATGGGATGAAGCAAACAGAATATTAAAATCAAGAGGACAAAAACATTCTAATCCAGATAAATCAGTCTATGTTCAAAGATTTCCACTAACAAAAAAATTAGTATGCTTTCATGATAATTGTACATATACAAGAGGAAATTGGAAAACAAAAGAAGGAAAAAGGCAATTTTGGGGTTGTACTTGCTATAGAGAAACAGGAAAACCAAAATCTGAGTGTTGCAATTCTCAATTATTGTATGAAGAAGAACTTGCAAAAGCTTTTAAACCAATAATAAGAGATTTAGTAAAAAATAAACAATTATTATTTGATGATATTTCAAAGTCATTAAGTGAAGCTAAAGGAAAAACAGATTATTCAAATGATAAGAAAAAAATTTTAAATCAAATTAAAGACATTGAAAAACAAAAAGATAATTTATTTAATATGCGAAGTAGAGATGAAATTAGTGCAGAAGAATTTGCTGATTATAGAAACAAATATAACAGCAAAATCGAAGGACTAAAAAATGCATATGACGAAATTACAAAAAGGGAAATAGTTGTTAGTAATTCAAGTAATTCTTCGGAAGAATTATTTAATAAACTAAATAAAATAATCGAAATTAATGACGATTCAGTTTTATCTTTAGTATCTACTATATTTGAAAAGATAATTGTTGAAACAGTAGAGGATAGTGCAGGTGCAAAAAAAACTATACTACATTGCCAATTTGACATTGGTGACGAAGATAGGAAAAACCTAGCACTATCCCAATTATTTCCGATTTTGAGGAGTGACGCGAGGTTTTGTCGCACCAAGTGGTAAAAACTTAGTTTGCATTCCTGCATTCACCGATATAGTAATAGAAGGTGAAGAAAGAACTGCTATAAAATTAATTGTAGAAGCTAGATAAGCTTCCTTTTTTTTTATTTTTATGGTATTATAACTAAAGGAGGATATGTATGAAAGACTATGAATTACAATGCATTGATTATGCTTGTCTAAAAACAATGGAAAAGGGTGGTGAATTTTCAACCCCACGACACATTACTACTGCCTTATCAAAGTTATTAAATGAAGGATATACAAAGGGATTTACAAGTAATAGTGGAGCAAGGAATTATATCTCAAATCTTAGCTTTGAACAAATAGAAAAGGAATTGTTAAAAAATATAATTAAAACAAATGAACTAGCCACTAGAAAAGGTTATGCTGGTTTGTTAGGTACACAAAAGAATTTTGATAGTGAAAATTTATCTAATGATGAAGTTAAATTTTTATTAATGAACTTATTAAAAGAAGGACAAATGGAATCTGTAAAATATATATTAAATAAATATCCTAATTTGTATACAAATTTAATTTCTGATTTTGTTTCAACTAGATACTATGATGATGCATATAGAATTGACCAATTAGATAATATACCAAGTTTTTCAAAAGAAAACAGTATGTTATTAGAAAAAATAGATAATTACTATAATCAAGCTCAAATGGAAAATAATCAATTTTATAAATAATTGATTTTTTTTCTTTTAAAGTTTATAATTAATTTGGTGAGTATTATGGATCAAAATTTAAAAAGAAGTATAATGCTAGAACATTATCAAAATCCTAAAAATAAAGGTTTAATAGAAGATGAAACATATTTAAAAATAAATATGAATAATGAAAGTTGCATAGATGAAATTAATTTAATGGTAAAACTAGATGGAGATACTATAAAAGATATTAGATTTGATGGGGAAGCGTGTGCCATATGTACAAGTGCAACATCAGTAATGATAGATACTTTAATTGGAAAAGATATTAAGACTGCTGAAAAGATAATAGAAAATTACTATAATATGATAGAAGAAAAAGAATATGATAAAGAATTATTACAACAAGCAGTTATATATAACGATATAGCAAAGCAACCAAATAGAAAAAAATGTGCATTACTTCCGTGGTGGGGAATTGAAAAAGCAACAAAAAAGTAATTTTTTGTGTTTTTTTTTCTATAATTTAGTATAATGTATCTATGGTGATGTTTAATGAAAAACTTAAATATAGAAAAAATTAAAGAAATATCAAAAATAAAAAAAGAACCAAGTTGGATGACAGATTTTAGAATAAATGCATTTAATGCATTTGAAAATTTATCAAACCCAAAATTTGGACCAGAATTAAAAATAGATTTTGATATAATAAATTATTATAAAAAAATGGATGATAAAATTCATAATAATTGGAATGATGTACCTAAAGATATAAAAGATACATTTGATAAAATAGGGTTGCCAGAAGCAGAAAAAAAATACTTATCAGGAGTTCATGCTCAATATGAGAGTGAAGGTATATATAGTAATATGCTAAAAGAACTAGAAGAAAAAAATATTATATTTTGTGATACAGATACAGCATTAAAAAAATATCCTCATTTATTTAAAGAGTATTTTAATAACTTAGTTAAATATGATGAAAATAAATATACAGCCCTTAATTCAGCAGTATGGAGTGGAGGAACTTTTATATATGTCCCACCTCATACTAAAATAGATAGACCCCTACAAAGTTATTTTAGAATTAATTCAAAAAATATGGGACAATTTGAAAGAACAATTATAATAGTAGATGAATATAGTAGCTTACATTATATGGAAGGTTGTACAGCACCAACATATACGTCTGATTCTTTGCATGCAGCAGTAGTTGAAATATATGTAAAAAAAGGAGCAAAATGTAGATATACAACAATTCAAAACTGGTCAAATGATGTTTATAATTTAGTAACAAAAAGAGCAATTGTAGAAGAGGATGGCTTGATGGAATGGATAGATGGAAATATTGGATCAAAAATCAATATGAAATATCCATCTTGTATTTTGATAGGAAATAGAGCAAAAGGAAATTGTATTTCGATTGCAGTTGCTACAAAAGGTCAAATTCAAGATGCAGGTGCTAAAATGATACATTTAGCGCCCAACACAACAAGCAATATCATTTCAAAATCAATAGCTGCAAATGGTGGAGATGCAACATATAGAGGAACTGTTAAAATAGATAAAAAAGCTATAAATTCAAAAAGTATAGTTAAATGTGATACAATAATTATTGATGATGAGTCTAGAAGTGATACAATTCCTATAAATCGAGTTGATAATGATAGTTCAAATATAGAACACGAAGCAACAGTATCTAAAATAAGTAAAGAAAAACTTTTCTATATAATGAGTAGGGGAATCGAAGAAGAAAAAGCAAAAGAATTATTAATAATGGGATTTATAGATGAGTTTAAAGAAGAATTACCTATGGAATATGCCATAGAGTTAAATGCGCTATTAAAAAATTATTTTTAGGAGGAAATATGAAAAAAATATTATTTTTAATTCCAATTATATTAATATCAGGATGTAATTCAAGTACTAAAAAAGAAGACATAATGTTTGAATATGCTAAAACATACTATACCAATCACATGATAATGATTACAGCAGATAATGTTTCAATTACAAAAGAAATGCTTAGTATAGCTTCAGATGAAGATGGTTATGATATGTCAAAATTAGATGGTTGTAGTAACAGTTCAAATGTAGTTTTCACTATAGAAGATAGAGAAATAAAAGATGTTAAATATAATTTAG